>CALUXZ010000013.1 GCA_944324875.1 Candidatus Gastranaerophilales bacterium
TATTTTAAAAAATTAATTTCTATAATTATATCTTAAATCTTTTTTAAAATTCATGCCTTAATGTAACGATTTGTAATTTCATGTCTAACATGCACCCTATCATGCTTTTAACCTTTTTAAAAAAATATACTAGCCCGCTTGCTTAACTGTTTATACAATGAAAATAACGAAAATTAAAAAATAAAATTAATTATGAGAGTTATAAATTTTTTAGCGGAAAAGTACTATAAAATAGCTTATGACACCTTTTTTTATATAGAGGATAATTCAAAAGCACAAAAATATATTTCACGTGTACTTGAAATTAATCCAAAACATAAAAAAACACTAAGATTAAAGGGTAATATGCTTATTTTGCAAGATAAAATCACTCTTGCGCTTGAAGTTTGGCAAAAATTGTATGAAATGGGTGAAGATGATTTTGAAGTAATGTCAAAAATTGCATATTGCTATGCGCAAAAAGGCGATTATGCAAGAGCTTTTGAATTTTGTGAAAAAAGCGCCATGCACGTTGGTTTAGCTGAAAGTGAAAAAATGTACTCGCTTTATCGTTTAAAAATTGATTTATTGTTAGATACAAAAAAACCCAAAAGTGCGTATAAACTTTTTAAGAACGCTCTTAAAATGCTTGCTTCAAATGAGGCTTACGAACTTAAAAACAGCTATTCTTTTTTAAATTTTTACACAGGCACGGTTACGAATTTAAAAAATGTTAAAAGAGCTTTTTAAAAAATATTTTTTTGTGCTAACCTTTGAACATGATTAAAAAAATCTTTGAGTTAATTGAGAGTGCAAAAAAGGTTTTAATAATTACCCATGTTAATCCTGATGGAGATACTCTTGGCAGTGCTTGTGTTTTGAAATCATACATCGGGGGTAAGGCAGATATTCTTTTGCAGGTGTCAAAGGGCAAAAGTTATCCTGAAATTTATTCTTTTATGCCATATTTAAGTGAAGCAAAAACGCTTGAAAATGTTGAAAATATTTACGATACGGTAATTTGTGTTGATGTAGCATCAATTGATAGAATTGTAGAAAATGCAAGAGAAATTTTTAACGCTGCAAAAGCTACAATAAATATTGATCATCACAAGACAAATAAAGGCTTTGCTCAATATAATCACGTGATAGGAGGCATTTCAAGCACAGGTGAAGTCCTGTTTGAAATGTTTGAAAGTCAAAATAAAAATTTAACGCTTGAGATGGCAAATTGTTTATATGTTTCAATTTTAACCGATACAGGGTGTTTTAAATATGAAACAGTTACTCCAAGAACGCTTGAGATAGCAGCTAAACTTGCAAAAATCGGAGTTGATACTGCAAGCATTGCAAGAAAGTGTTATGATTTGAAATCAAAAGCTATGGTTATGTTTCAGGCATATTGTGTTTCAAATGCGCAAATAATATGCAATGATAAAATTGCCTATACCTTAATAAGTGCTAAAGATATGCAAAAATTTGGCGCAAAAGATGAACATACTGAGGGAATTTGTGAGGTTTTACGCTCGATTAAACCTGTTGAATTTGCAATTGTTTTAAAAGAGTCGGGCAACAATTCTACAAAGGTTTCAATGCGCTCTAAAGAAAAGGATGTAACAGAAATTGTTAAAAAGTTTAATGGCGGCGGGCATATAAGAGCTGCGGGCTGTACAATTAAAAAGCCTCTTAATGAGGCACTTTTGTGTCTTTTGGATGAAGTAAAAAAACATATTTAGGAAAATTTATGATTAAACTTTTAAAGGAATATATTGTAAATTTAAAAAATTCGATAATCGAGGAAGATTTCCCCGGCATGGCATCAGAGATGGCATTTATGCTTGTTTTGGGTATTTTCCCTTTTATGCTTTTTTTAATGGCGGTTTTTGGTTGGCTGGGTAAAAAGTTTTTTGTAGATAAGGTGATTTATTTTATTTCCGTTTTTACCCCCCATGCAGTTTCTGAGTTGTTGCATAGTGTTTTAAAAGAGGTTATTCTTTTTCAAAATGGCGGCACAATGGCTATTGTAGGTTTTATTGTAACATTAGTTTTAACCTCAAATGCCATTGCTGTTATTATTAAGGGTTTAAATCGTGCAAATAAAATTCAAGAGAACAGGAGTTTTATAAAAACAAGGCTTTTGTCTGTTTTAATGGTTTTTGTAAATACATTTTTCTTTTTTATATCAGTTAACTTAATTATCTTTGGCAAGGTTATTTTAAATTTTGTTGCAAGTTACGTACATATGCCCCAAAATCTTGTTAATACACTGCTTATAGGTCGTTGGCCAGTTGCGTTTTTAATGTTGTTTATTTTAGCTATGATAAATTATTATGTTTTGCCCGCACGGGATTTTTCGGTGAAAAGAAAAAGTGTTATTCCGGGAACTATGTTTTTCTGCATATTCTGGTTGTTGGGTTCGTGGCTTTTTTCGCTCTATGTGAATGAACTTGGTACATACAACAGGGTTTACGGTACAATTGGTACTTTTGCAATTTTAATGGTCTGGTTGTATTACACCTCAATTATTATGTTAATAGGCGGTGAAATTAATAACCAGACGCTTGAAAAACTGACCTGTAATATGCAGGAAAAATTAAATTAATAAAACTTTACAAATATTCAAATTTATAATAAAATCGTAGCATGCTAGACTTAAATGCTGATTACGAAGTTTTAAATTTTATTGTCGGGGATACAAAAGCCGGTACAAAAATGGGTAAAATGCAACTTAAGAACCTTGATGACTCATCTGTTCTGAACTGTATTTTATGGGAGGAAACCCTTAACCGTTTGGATGAAAAGCTTTTTAAAACAGGTAATACAGTTAAAATTTTAACTGCAAGTTATAACGAAAAGTACAACAATTGCCTTGTAAATAACCTTGAATTAATTGAAGAAGCTCTTTGCGGGCTTGAGATGGGGCAATGTGAAGAAAAATACAATGAATTAATTACATTTATTGAAACTTTTAAAAATGAAAAATTAAAAGATTTTGTTTTAAACACTATAAAAAATAATGCGCAAGAGCTTAAAGTTGCACCTGCGGCAAAGTCTATGCACCATAATTACATTGGCGGACTTTTGGTACACATTCTTGAATGTGTTGATTTCGCAAAGGTAATTTTTCCTAAATTAAATAACAAGGTAGACAAAGAAGAACTTTATGCTGCATGTATTTTGCATGACATAGGCAAGATTTTTGAATATAAAATAAATCTTGAAACAGGTTTTATTGAATACAATGAAGACTTTAAAAAAGACTGGTTAACCCACTCTCAGTACGGTTATACGCTATGTATGAAAGAAGGTTTTAAAAACATTGCAAAAATGATTGCAGCCCATCATGGCAGAAGTGATTGGGGAGCTATGATTGATTTATCCGAAAGGGATTTGGAACCTTTCTATTATATTGTTCATCACATTGACGACCTTAGTGCCAAGTTTGGCAAAACAACCGTTAAGGATTTAAAAATTAAGGAGAACGCCTAATGAAAAAAATCATAAGCTTACTTGTTTTTCTTGCGCTAATTGCGTTTGTACCTATGGCAAGTGCATATCAACTAAAAGCAGATGCTTATACCCAGAGAATACCAAAAGGAACAAAGTTAAATCTTGTTATGGCAGAACCGCTTTCAACCTCTGAAATGCAGGCGGGAGATATGTTTAGTGCAAGATTAACAAATGATGTAAAAATTAACGGTAAAACAATTTTGCCTTCAGGTTCACTTGTGCGTGGAACGGTTGAAAAATATAAGCCGACTGCAAGATTATCACGCAGTGCGCTTTTATATTTAACTTTTGATCATGTTGTAACCCCACAGGGCAGGCAGTTGCCAATAAGTGCAGCTATTTGTTCAAACTTTGATATTCTTGATGACGGTGCTATATCAGGCGGCGGAAATTACTGGAATGAACTTAAAAGAAATGCTCAAAAAAGTGGTAAAATAATTACCAAAACAACAAAATGGGGCATAAGCTCGGGTGAAGAATTATTTACGGGCGGAAGATTTCTTGTAACTCCTTTTGCTGCAATAGGCGGTACAATAGGTGGTGGTGCTTACTTAATAGGCGATAGTGTAATTGACTTATTTAGAAAAGGGCATGATGTAGTTATAGATCAGGGAATTGTCTTTGATATAATTCTGCTTGAGCCTCTTGATGTGCCAATTTCTTAGGGGTGTAAATGCAAATACTTGAAGAAATTAAAGAAATTCTTATAAATAACGGTTTAAAAATCGCCTGTGCCGAGTCTTGCACAGGCGGTTTAGTGAGTTCTTATTTGACTGATATTTCAGGCTCCAGTGCTTATATTGAGCAAAATTTTGTAACTTATTCAAATGAAGCAAAAACAAGATTTTTAAATGTCAAAAAAGAAACTTTGGACGAGTTTGGCGCAGTAAGCTTTGATGTTGCTTATCAAATGGCTTTGGGGCTTTTAAATTATGCGCAAATTTCTCTTGCAACAACAGGCATTTTAGGTCCCACAGGAGGTTCAAAAGAAAAACCTGTCGGACTTTGTTATATAGGGTTTGGTATTTTAAAAAATAATAAACCTGTTATTGAAGTTGTAAAATTTCAATCTGAAATTACAAATCAGGATGTTAATAAAATGAGGGTGGAAATTAAAAAAGACATTGCAAAAAATGCGCTTATAAATCTGGTTGGATTTTTGAGAAAAAATGTATGAACATGTAAAGAAACTTAATGATTTTCTCAAATGCGTAAAATAATGTAAAATGTTAAGCGGAAGCTTTGTGAGTTTATGAGTATCAAAAAAAATAAAAATCAGCTTATAATTTCTACAATAGTGGGGGTTGCAATAGCAGTCGCCTCTTATCAGGTTATTGTAAAATTAAAAATTGAAAATGAAAATTTAAAAAAGCTCACACAAACAAGTGCTAATGTACCTATTAAAAAAATAATTTATGTTGTGCCAAAAGTTGATATTAAAAAAGGTGATAAAATTGATGTAAATAACCTCACAACAAAGCAATTTCCCATTGAAATAGAAGGTGCAATAACAGACAGTGCAAAAATAGCCGGACTTGTTGCAATAAAAGATATAAAAGCAGATTCGCCAATTGTGGAAAGTTTTTTCAAAACTTCCGATATGGATAATGTTCAAAGCGAGCCAAGACGAGGTTTTCGCTCGGTTGCACTAAGGATTGATCCAATTCCTTATTTTGTAAAGCCGGGTACTTATGCCGATGTTTATTTTCCTAAAAATGCAATATTGGCGCAGGATGTAAAAATCTTAAATGTTTTAAATATTACAGACAGTAAACAAAAATACGTTATGCTCGAGATAAAAGATAAAGATGTGCCTATTTTTATAACTGCTTTAAATAATGATAAAGCAGTCCTTATTCAAAGAAACAGGCATGAAAAAACAGGTTACAAATTTAACTCAGGTATTGCAACGCTTCCGCAATTGCCATCAGGTGCACCAAACGAGCTTATTGAGGTTAATGAACTTTCTCAATATGATGTTCCTACAGGTGATGTCCCTGTTTCCGAAATTAAGACTAAACCTTCACAAGATGTCGAGGTTGTAAAGTCCCAAATGAAAAATGAGGAGGAGATAGAATTTATCTTTGGTGATAAGAAAATGATTGTGGGGGCTCCGTTGTGATTTTAAAAGTATTTAAAAAAATATTGTTAATATTTTTTGCCCTTGCATGCTCTGCAGCTATTGCTCAAGAGGGCTTTAGAAGTGTTGAAACTCAAAATATAAACATAGATTCTCCTTGGATTCATGATGATACTTATAACTACAACGATTCGATGATTGTTAAAAATGCACTGCGTGATAATAACCAGAAGCTTTATGCAGTTGTCGGAAAATCCCAAATTTTAAATTTTGATACTCCCGTTAAAAGAATTTCAATAGCAGATCCAAGTGTAGCTGATATTGTTATTCTAACTTCAAAGCAGCTTATGGTAAATGGTAAAAAAGCAGGTAATACAAGTCTTATATTTTGGGGAAGTAACTCGGCACCTGTTTTTTACAATCTTGTAATCCAACAGGATGTTGATGAATTTTTAAAAGCAGTAGATTATATTGCCCCAAATGAAGATGTATCCATTATTTTTAGCAACAATGGTGCAGTTCTGTCGGGCAAGGTAAGCACAACCGCAACAAGACAGAAAATCTTAGACCTTGCAAAGGCTTATAATATAAATCTTGTTGATATGACCGAAAGTGCTTCAAAACAGGTGCTTTTGGAGGTAAAAGTTGCCGAAGTTACAAAGAATTTTTCAAGAAATTTAGGCACAGGCTTTAGTATAGGCAATAACTCTAAATTTCAACAGGCAGGCGGTTCTATAACCGGAGATGGCGGCTTTGCAACAGATGCTTTGCCTCTCGGGAAGTTTTCTCGCGTGCTTGTTAATAATGGAGTTAAATACTTTTTCTCAAATAAAGCAGGTGATATAGCATTTGAACTGCAAGCGGCAGAAACAAAAGGTGATGCACAAATTTTAGCAGAGCCCAAATTACTTGCAGTCGACGGTGAAGAGGCAAGCTTTAATGTAGGTAATGAAGTACCTGTACCATCAGATGTCGGTCAGTACGGGCAAATTGCTTATGATTTTAAAAAGACGGGTGTTATTTTAAACTTTACACCAACTATTATGGAAAAAACAGGCAGAATAAAGCTTAAACTTGCACCTGAAGTTAGTGAAATAGACCGCTCGGCAGGTGTAATGGATGCACAAAATGCTGTTGTAATCCCGGGGTTTAAAACAAGAAAAGTTGAAACAACGGTTGAACTTATGGACGGTGAAACCCTTGTTATAGCTGGACTTTTGAATAATTCAAGTTCAAAAACAAATAATCAGGTGCCATTTTTAGGGGACATTCCTATTATAGGAATACTTTTTAAGAAAATGGAAGATACTAAAAATGACACAGAACTTATGATATTTATAACACCAAGAATAGTCGATGCGCCAACAATTGAGGATATTTAGAAAAATATGAGCATAAAAATTGATACGGTAATAATTGAATCTGATTCTACAAGTCGAGAGTTGATAAGAGCATATTTAAATAAAGTTGATGATATAGATGTTGTCGGCGAGTTTGAAGATGCGGTAAATTCTTATGCTCAAATTAATGAAATGCATCCAAACCTTGTGATTGTTGATATTTCTCAACGCACACAGTTGACTCTTGATATTATAGTTAAACTTTCAAAAAATTTAAGAAACGCAAAAATTATAGTACTTTCATACAATACGGATTCGGAGCTTGTAATTAAAGCATTGCGTGCGGGTGCAAGGGAGTATCTTGTAAAACCTTTGATAGAAAATGATTTTATTCAATCTGTTGAAAAGATAAAGGATTTAATTTTAGGAAACATTAACGATACTACAAAATGTAAGGTTATAACTACTTTTTCAAACAAAGGGGGCATTGGTAAGACCTCTATTGCAACAAATCTTGCGCTTGAAATTGCAAATCTTACAAACGAAAAAGTTGCTCTTGTAGATTTAAATTTTCAAATGGGTGATGTTACAACATTTTTAGATTTAAATCCTTCTTTTGATACATCTTATGTTGTAAGTAATTTAGAACGCATTGATGAAACTTTTTTGCTCTCAACGCTTGAAAAATATAAAGACACATCACTCTATGTGCTTGCCGATCCTCCGGATTTAGAGCAGGCAGAAATTATTACAAGTGAAAATATTACAACACTTATAAATGTCCTAAGAAGTGTTTTTTCTTATGTAATTATCGATACTACAAGTTCATTTGACGGTAAAACAATAACCGCACTTGATAATTCGGATTTAATACTTCTTGTTGCAATTTTAAATTTACCATCTGTTAGAAACTGTCAAAGGTGTTTTGATTTATTTAAACGTCTGGGATACCAAAAGGATAAAATTAAACTTATAATAAACAGGTATATGGAAAATGATGAAATAAAAATCGAAGATGTTGAAGATGTTTTGGGGCATAATGTTTATTATAAAATACCAAATAATTATTTTACAATTATTAACGCAATTAACAAGGGTATGCCCGTAAGCGACATTAATCACCAGTCAAATATTGCAAAGTCGTTTAAAGAGCTTGCTGCACTTTTGTCGGATAATTATACATATTCTGCGCAAAAGCATACAAAACGGGAGTCTTCGGGTTTTATGGGATTATTTAAAAAGAAGGAGAAAAAGTAATTGTCACTTAAGGATAGATTAAATAACGGTGCAAAAAATCAGGCAAATTCTGCTAATGATAATCAATTGAGTGCTTTTATGGGTGAAATTCCTTTAAGCTCGGAATTTAGCGAACTCAAAGAAAAATTGCACGCTCTTTTAATAGATAAAGTTAACACTACACCAAACTGGAGCCAGTACGGAGATAGCGAACAAAAGGCTTTAATAAGACAGTTTATAGAGCACCAAATTTCAACAAATTTTCGCTCAACACCGCTTAATAAAATAGAGCGTGACAGACTTATAAGAGAAATTATACAAGAAGCAAAAGGCTTTGGACCGCTGGACCCTCTTTTAGCTGATCCTTCAATAAGTGATATTCTTGTGAACGGTGCAAAAAATGTTTATGTAGAGCGCAATGGAAAGCTCTATAAAACCTCAATTGTTTTTAAGGATAACTATCATCTAAAAAATATTATAGAACGTATTGTTTCTAAAGTGGGCAGAAGAATTGATGAAAAATCCCCTATGGTGGATGCTCGTTTGCCGGACGGTTCAAGGGTAAATGCAATAATTCCTCCGCTTGCAATAGATGGTCCATCTCTTTCTATAAGGCGTTTTCGTGCTGACAGCGGTACTATGGAAAGTTTATTAAAATGGGGTTCAATTTCAACTGAAATCGCACAAGTGCTGGAAGCTGCAGTTGCTGCAAGGCTTAATATAATAATAAGCGGTGGAACGGGTGCAGGTAAAACAACTCTTTTAAACAGTTTATCGGCAAGAATTCCCAACGGCGAACGCATTATAACAATAGAGGATTCAGCAGAGCTTTGTTTGCAACAGGAACACATTGTAAGGTTAGAAACAAGACCACCTAACATTGAAGGCGAAGGTCAGGTTACAGCAAGGGATTTAGTAATAAACAGCTTGCGTATGCGTCCTGACAGGATAATAATAGGGGAATGTCGTGGAGCTGAAACGTTAGATATGTTGCAGGCTATGAACACAGGTCATGATGGCTCTTTGACAACATTACACGCTAATTCTCCACGTGATGCACTTTCAAGACTTGAAACAATGGTTATGTTTTCAGGGATTGATTTGCCTGAGAAAAACATAAAGAGTCAAATAGCATCCGCAATTAATATTATTATTCAAGTTTCAAGACTTCAAGACGGCACAAGAAAAATTACAAAAGTATCAGAAATTGTTGGCATGGAAGGTGATGTTATAACAATGCAGGATATTTTTGTTTGGGAGCAAACAGGTGCCGGTGTTAATACTGTTATGGGAATGCATTCTTCTACAGGTATAAGACCTAAATTTTTGGATAAAATTGCGGCAAAAGGAATTAATATTAATCCGCAAATTTTTGACAGGAATTACAGGCACACTTATTTGTCAAAAAACGGCAATAAAAGTCAGATGCCTACAACTCCTGCTGCTGTTGAAAACGGTAAAGCAAGGGAAGAAATTGTTAACAAAGAAACGGTTTTAAATGTAGATTTATTAAAAAGGCTGAAAAGATGAGCACAATTTTAGCTTCCATACTTCTTGGCTTCTTAAGCTTTTTATTGCTTGTAAATCTGTTTTCTATAAGAATACCAAAGCAGCTTGTGCTTCAAAGAAGGCTGGAGAGGCTAAAAGAAAAAAACGGACAAAAAAAGATATCAAAACTCGAGGACGAGGAGTTTTCTTTTTTGTACAATAATTTTCGCTATAAAATTTTTGCACAAAGATTCAGCGACTTTAAAATTACTGACAAAATTAAAAATGAAATTACCCTATCGGGTGTTGATATGCAGGTAGATACCTTTATAATTTTAAGTTTGATGTGCATTGTGCCTTTTGCGGTTATTTTACTTGTAACCACACCAAAATTTTTGCCTGTAAGTCTTGTCGCATTTTTTATACCCTACACCATTTTAAAAACAAAAGCTTCGCTAAGGAGTGCCGCTTTTGCACGTCAATTGCCTGATACTCTTGATTTGCTCTCTAATTCACTGCGTGCAGGGCATTCTATTTATGGTGCGTTTGAAGTCATTACAAAAGATATGCCAATGCCTATTTCAGGTGTTTTTAAGACTGCACTTGATGAACTTGCAGTCGGTTCTGATGCCAAAGGGGCGATACTTTCTCTTGCAAAAACGGTTCCAAATAATATGGATTTAAAATTTTTTATTACTGCGGTTATTTTGCAAAGAGAGGTGGGGGGTAATCTTGCAAAAATTTTAGACGGGCTTTCTTTAACAATAAGAGAACGTTTTAAAATGACAGGACAATTAAAGGCGCAGACGGCTCAGGCAAGGTTCTCCGGTTTTATGTTAATCTGTGTTCCGCCAATTATTGCAGGGATTCTGTTTGTGCTCTCGCCTGATTATATGGATCCTCTTTTAAATACTCAACAGGGAAACAGTGCGCTTATGCTTTCGTTGACACTGTTAATTTTAGGGGTGTATATGATTAAAAAAATTGTTACGATTGAAATTTAAGGAGAAATTTTGCGGCCTGAAATATTGCCAATACTCATAGGGTTATGGGCTTTCTGGATGATAAACTTATTTTATGATCCGGATGATAATTTTGTGCGCAAAAGATTGAAAAAAACAGGCGGAAAATCAAATTTAAAAAATGCGTATAACAACCTTACTCAATTTCTAAAGCCGGTTTCAATTAAAAATATTTCCAATAGAGTTTCAAAAAAGAAAATACATGAACTTTTGTATGCCTATGGTGTCGCATCGGGGGATGATGATATTTTAGAGTTCGAAAACAAAAGATTGTTTAAGCTTTTGATAGTTGTTATTTTTTGCGCAATTGTGTTATTTTTGTATTTTAATACTCTGAGTGCTTCAATTGCAATTTTTATATGTTATTTTACTTACAAATATCCTGAATATAAGATTTTAAAACTTATAAAGAAAAAACAAAAAGAATTTATAAAATATTTTCCCGATGCAATTGATTTATTGTCGGTATGTGTTGAAGCAGGACTTGGTGTAGATAGTGCAATTGAGCGGGTTGCAAGCGAGTTTGACGGGTTATCAAAAGCAGTAAGCAGTGAATTTAACAGGCTTTCAAAAGATGTTATGTCGGGGTTGCCAAGAGAAGAAGCTCTCAAAAATATGTCAAAAAGGGTAAATTCTCAAGATTTACAGTCTTTCACCGCTATGCTTGTTCAGTCTGAAAAAATGGGTACAAGTATAGCGCAATCGTTGAGGATTTATTGTGATACTTTAAGAACTCGCAAAAAACAAAGGATAGAAGAACTTGTACAAAGTGCCAGTGCAAAAATGACAATTCCTATGATATTGTTTCTTTTGCCCGCATTGTTTATAGTTATATTATATCCGGCAATTATTAAAATTATGGAGAACATGGCAGGTTGATATGTTAAAAAAATATGAAGAATTAATGAGAATTTGTTTGGAAGATGCTGAAAAGTATCGTTTTGAAGTTGCGCCAAATCCTATGGTTTGTGCTATTGTTTACGACGAAATAAATGACAAAATAATATCAAAAGGTGTGCACAAAAAATATGGCGAAAACCATGCCGAAAGAAATGCAATAATTGAAGCAGGAGATATTGATTTTTCAGACAAAACTCTCATTGTAAATCTTGAACCTTGCTCACATCAGGGCAAAACTCCGCCCTGTGCTGATTTAATTATTGAAAAAGGCTTTAAAAAAGTTGTTATGGGTATTTATGATCCTAATCCGCTTGTTTGTTCACAAGGTGCAATGAAGTTAAAAAACGCCGGTGTTGAAGTTGTAACAGGTATTTTAGAGGATGAGTGTAAAGAACTTAACAAAGTCTTTATAAAAAATGTTACAAAAAAGATGCCCTATGTTACTGTAAAAATTGCAACAACTTTTGATTCAAAAATTGTAACGGCAGGTGGTGAGTCAAAATGGGTAACAGGAGAAGCCTCAAGGGCTTATGTACAAAAGCTAAGGGCGCAACACTTTGGAATTTTAAGCGGCTCAGGGACTATTTTAGCTGATAATCCTGCTCTTACATGCAGGATAAAAGGTGAAAAGTCGCCCCAGAGGATAATTGTAGACAGGCATGGCAAAATTTCATTTGATTATCAGGTTTTTAAGGATGATGGTACAAGAGTTTTTCTTGCTACAAATAATTTGGAAAGGGATTTTCCCAAGAATGTTACACCTGTTGAATTTGTTAATTTTAGAGATTTATTTTCAAAATTATATAATCAAGGGGTATATTCCATTCTTGTAGAAACCGGCAAAACTATTTTAACTGCTTTGATTAAACAAGAAATGGCGGATGAGATTTACAAATTTGTTTCCCCCAAAATTTTTGGTAACGGTATGGATTTTGTGGGAAATTTGAATATATTTAAAATAAATGAAGCATACAGGCTGAAATTTGAAGATATGCAAAGAGTTGAAGAAGATATTTTAATTAAAGCAAAATTTTTGTATGATGAATAAAAAGGAGAAAATTTTGAAAATTCTTGTTATAAACGGTCCTAATTTAAATATGCTTGGTGTAAGAGAGCCTGAAATATATGGTTCTTTAACTCTTAGTGAAATTGAAGATGAATTAAGAAATTATGCAAAACAATTGGATGAATCAATTGTGCTTGAATTTTTCCAGTCTAATTTTGAAGGTGAGATTGTTGATAAAATTCAAAATGCGCTGAATAATTTTGACGGGATTATAATTAACCCTGCAGCCTACACCCACACAAGCGTTGCTATAGCGGATGCTATTGCATCTGTAAATATTAAAACAGTTGAGGTGCATTTGAGTAATATATACTCTCGTGAGGAATTTAGACACAATTCATATATTGCACCAAAATGTCTTGGGCAAGTTGCGGGATTTTCGAAAGACAGCTATAAAATGGCACTTTTAGGGCTTTATGGTATGTTAAAATAAAAGATGGAAAATACTGAGTTAAAATTTATTGAAATAATTAAAAATTCCCTTTCAGACAACTCTTATCTTGGGGATGACTGTGCTTATTTAAAAGATTTAAACTTGTGCGTTAGTACTGATCTGCTTGTCGAAGGCGTGCATTTTAATTTTAATTTTATATCACCTTATTTATTGGGTAAAAAAGCTCTGAAGGTTAATGTAAGCGACATTTTAGCCTCAGGCGCAAAGCCAATGTATGCAACGGTTGCGCTAAGCGGCAAGTTAAATGAAAAATTTATAAAAGAATTTTACCTCGGAATTAACGAGTGTGCTGATGAATTAGATATGAAAATAATTGGCGGAGATTTGACAGGTGGCGAAAAAATAAATATTTCAATTTGTGTTATGGGAGATTGCAAGAGTAGAAATATTTCATCAAGAAAGAACGCAAAAGAGGGCTATTTGCTTGCACTTTGCGGTAATTTTGGGGCGTCTGCTACAGGGCTTAAAATGTTGTTTAAAGATTCAAATATTCAAAATAACTTTACAAAAGCTCATCTTGAGCCAATTTTACAATTTGAATGTGCAAGAAGAATTGCACAAAATGCAAAAGAACCTTATGCTATGATGGACTCATCAGACGGACTTGTGAACGCTCTGGAGTGGATTTCAAAGTCTTCAGGCGTTGGTTTTGAGTTGGAGTTTGAAAAAATACCCTATATCCAAGGTACAAGAAGAGAAGATGTACTTTTTGGGGGTGAAGATTATTCTCTGGTATGTGTTTTAAGTGAAAACGATTATAAAAGTTTGAATTTAAAAGAGTTAAAAGTAGTTGGCAGAGCTATTTTTGGGGATAAAATTTTAATTGACGGCAAAAATATAAAAGAAGAAAAAAGAGAGGAATTTTTACATTTTGATTAGTACAATAATTACTGCCGGCGGTATTTCTAAGCGTTTTGGCGAAAATAAGCTGCTTGTTAAAATTGATGATAAAACCGTAATTGAACATACAATTTTAAAGTTTTTAGACTTGTCAGATGAAATTGTTATTCCTGCAACGCCTCAAACACGCAGTTTTATAGAGCAAAGCAGTGTTTTTGATAAAAATAAAATAACTTTTGCTCAATTTGGGCAAACTCGTCAGAAAAGTGTTTATAATGCTCTTTTAGAGTGTAAATTTAAGGATAAAGTTCTAATTCATGACGGTGCCAGACCTTTTATAGAAAAATCAACAATAGAGCAAATTATAAAAGAATTAGATACTAAAAACGCCATTTGTTGCGGAGTTTTTGCTACAGATACAATTAAAATAACAAATGATGACGGTACAATAATAAAAACAATAGACAGAAAAAATGTTTTTCAAGCCCAGACTCCACAAGCTTTTAAGTACGATTTGATAATGAATGCTCATCAAAAATTTGCCCTAAGGGATGATTTTACTGATGATTCAAGCCTTGTAGAGGCATTAGGGGAAAAAGTCTGGACACTTGTGAGCAAGGGTGTTAATAAAAAAATTACAACACGGGCTGATCTATAAAATCCTTGGGAACTTGTTTTTCGCTTTGGGGTTTAATTTCTGAGGGGATAAGTTGTATAAGTTTTTTGTCGGCATCTTCAAAGTCAGGTTTTAGGCTTAAACAGTTTCTTAAATTAACTATAGCTGAGTTTGTTCTATTAAGTGCAATATCGTAGAGCGCATTCAAGTAAAAATAAATGTAATTGGTTTGGTTTGAAAAGGAAATCATATAAAGGAAACTTTTTGCACTTTCAATATCTTTGTTTTCTAATTCATAATTTAAAAATGCGACCCAACCGTTTTCATATAATGGGTTTATGGCTGTTGCACGGCGTATGTATTCTTTTCTTAGATTTTTATTGTCTTTAGCAATGGTTGCTGCAATTGAATAATAAGACAAGAAGGGTGCAGGATCCATTTTTGCAAGTTTCTTTTCAAGATTTTTTAAATCTTTTTCGTATTTTAAATCATTTCTATATATAAGTGCTAATTTTAGTGCGCTTGTTTGGTCTTTAGGGTTTTGAGCAAGCGCTTTTTTATAGAATTTCACTGCGTTATCCAAATCATATTCTATAAATTTAACATCACCAAGACCACTCAAAGTGAGCGGGTAATTCTTATTTATTTCGTAGCTTGCAAGATAATTTTTCTTTGCATTTTCCCTGTCCCCTGTTATAAATTGACCCATGGCAAGCAGTGTGAGTATTTTATAATTTTTTTTGTCAAAGCTTAAAATGTTTTTGCAATCTGAAATTGCTTTATGATAATTTCCCTCCATAAAAGTTTTCATGGTCAGGTGGAATTTTCTGTCTTGTTCGTTTTTGGCAATACTGGCAAGGACAGTTTCTTTTTGCAGCATAAAACTTTTTTTAAATATGTGTTCGTTTTGTGATTTTTTTTCAATTTCTTCTATAATTTTTAAGGCTTCATTATTTCTTTCAAGCGCACTCAATGTTTTTACTTTAAAATTAATGTAGGATAAATTAACCTCGTTCATTGAGTTTGCTTTATTTATAAAATTAAGCGCCTGCCTGTATTGTTTTTGTTCACTCATTGCCTGTGCAAGAATATAATTTGCATAATCGGATTTTGTTGTTAAAGATTCGTTCTTGTTTAGTTCAAAAGAAATTTCTTGTGCTGAGTTGTCGTAGTGAATTGATGAATAAGCTTTTGCAAGATAAATTTCTTGATTTTTATCCAGCGCAAAAGAAGGAAGATAACATTTTCTAAGATCATCAATTGTGTCTTGCACAAATTTTTTGTATTTTATTTTTTCAAGACTTTTGTTGCCTATTGAAAAAAAGCCTATTTCATACATGCTTTTTGCAAAAACTAAAAGTGCGTAATCACTGTTTATTGAGTTTAAGAGATTTTCAAATTCATCGTAAGCTACAACGACATTTCCCTGATTAAATTTTTTTGTAGCATTTACAAAAGCAATTCTTTGTTTTTCAGATTCATCAAGATTTGAGTTTTCATTTTGTCCTTGGATATTTAAAAAATTATCCATAATGGTTGTTAAACTGAAAATGCCATCTTTTTTTGGTATTTTTGGCGCAATATTAGTTACAGGCACATTTGTTTTTTCAAATTCAAGCAGATTATCGCTTGAGGCAAAAGCACTTGTGCCAGTTAGCATAAGTATACATAAAGCTGTAGATGTTATTTTTTTCATTAACTAAATGTCTTTGTAATACTTATTGAATACTTGTACCAGCGTTTCTTCCTGTATTTCGCATTCTTGTTTAGTTAAAATTGCATAAAGGTCACAGAATTTATATTTTTCAAGCAATAATTTATCGCTTTGGGAAATTTCTACATTAGAATCGCATGTGAGTACATTAATTATTTTATCACATGTAAGGGATAAAAACACATCAACAATTTTTTTATCAAAATGCGTATTTTCTCCGTCCAACAATATTTTTATTGCTTCTTGAATTTCCATTTTTGAACGGTAATGCCTTTTTGAAGTTATTGCATCAAAAACATCGCAAACGGCAAGTATTCTTCCGCCTAGCGGAATATCCTCACCTTTTAAACCTAAAAAATAACCTTTACCGTCATACCTTTCATGATGAGAAGAAGCAATCTGTGCGACATTTTCAAATTGTTTTGAAACATAAATTTTACCTAAAATATCATGTGTGATGTTGGCATGTTGTTTGATATGGTCAAATTCTTCGCTTGTAAGCTTACCTTCTTTTTGTAAAATTGAATCTTTTATTCCTATTTTTCCTATATCATGTAAAAGTGAAGCATGCTTTATTACTTCTTTTTCTTTTTCATCCATATTAAGCTCATCACAAATAAGTGAAGCATATAAAGTTACACGCTTTGAATGACCTGATGTTATCTTATCTCGTGCATCAATTGAGGCTGAAAGTGTGTCAATAAAACTTGAGAAAAGTTGTTTTTGTTCATCAATGAGCATTTTTTGTTTATTAAATAAGTTTGCGTTTTCAAGAGCAATGCCTGCGGATGAGCCTATGGCAATAAGTAAATCTTCGTCCTTTTGTGTAAATTCTCCGTTTTTTTTGTTTAAAACCTGAAAGACCCCTACTATTTGGTGGCTAAGGTTGCGAATAGGCATGCAAAGTATGGTTTTTGTTTTGTAGCCTGTTTGCATGTCAATTTCTTTGTTAAAACGCTTGTCTGTGTATACATCTTTTATGTTGACTGTTTCGCCCGTTGTTGCAACATGCCCTGCAAGACCAAGATTTGAGGCAAATCTTATTTCTTGCATTTCAAGTCCCAGAGCAACTTTGGACCATAGTTGGTGTTTTTCTTCATCAAGTAAAAAAACAGTACATCTGTCAGCATTTAGTGCTTGTTTAATTTCCTGTGCTATAATTGTTAAAAGGGTGTCAATGTTTGTTTCAACAGCGATAGTTCTTCCTACTTTTAATAAAGCTATAAGCGGGTCTTCCTGATTGTTTTCCGGTATAAATGTAGGTGGTGCCGAAGTTATAACTTTTTGTTTGTTTGTTTTTTCAATTCGTATTTTTGCATTTGAAATTTTTTCGTTAAAGTTTAGCGCATCCGGAATTTTAATTTGCAATGCCGCATCCATAAGTTCAAGTGATTGCGGATAATTCTGCTCCAGAAACTCAATTTGCCCCATAAGATAAAGATTAATTTTTAGAGCAAGAAGTGAATTTGAAGAATTTGCAAGGTAATGAGCATCATTTAAAATATTTAGAGTTTTGTAATATCTTTCCTGATGCCATCTGTAGCCAATATAACCAATTAAAGACATAGAAATTGATACTAAATCAAAAGCTTTAAGTGAAATTGCTTTTTTGTGACAGTCTTCAATCTTTGCAATTTTTGGAGCTTTTGTATCATCAAGAATTGTATCAAAAAATTTTAATAAACAGGTGCTTAGTTCTTGCACTTGATTATTTTCAACTACATTTGCGCTTTTTGTCATTTCTAACCTTTAATTCTATCCTTGATTTAAATTATACTATTATTTACTTAAAAAAGAAATTATTTTAATTTTGAACACTTAATCCACATTAACATATCCATTAATGCCCTGCCTCTGTGAGAAATCTTGCCTTTTTCATCCTGTGAAAGTTCTGCCATGGTTTTATTTTTATTATCCACAATAAAAATCGGGTCGTAACCAAAACCACCCTCGCCACATTGGTTGTGAGCGATTTTTCCTTTGCAAATGCCTGTTGTTTTATTCAAAATATTTCCTGTTTTGTCGATTAAGACTAAAGAACAGACAAACTTTGCCCCTCTTTCGTTTTCGTTCGCTTCTTTTAGAGCGCATAAGAGTTTTTCAATCCTCTCTTGAGCACAAGGTGCATAGCGTGCGCTTTTTAACCCCGGAGCTCCGTTTAAAAAATCAACACAAAGACCGGAATCATCAGCCATAAAATAATTTCTTCCGCTTTTTTCGCACTGTGCTGCTGCAAGTGCTTTTGCGTAAGAATTTTCTTCAAAAGTCGAACCGTCCTCAATAGGGTTAAAATCCCTATCCGGCAAGACAAATTCTATGCCAAAAGGCACTGAAACGCTGTTTATTTCATCAACTTTATGCTTATTTGAGGTTGCAAGGACAATTTTTAACACAATTAACCGCCCCAGCGACGCTGTCTTTTCGCAAATTCTAAAATTGAATTTTTAAGCGCTTCTTCGTCAAATTCAGGCCAATATATATTTGTAATATAAAGCTCAGAGTATGCTATTTGCCAGAGTAAATAATTGCTTATTCTCATTTCTCCGCCTGTTCTTATAAGCAGGTCTGGATCAGGAATTGAACCTGTGTATAAAAACCTTGAAACAAGTTCTTCATTTACATCTTCAGGTTTTACTCCCTGATACATCATATCTTTTATGGCATTTGTAATTTCGTTTCTTGCACCGTAGTTAATTGCAATTTGCAAGTTTACACCTGTGTTGTTTTTTGTTGTCTCAACAGCCTGTGCCAGAATTTCCTGCAGTGTCGGGTTAAGTGCCTTTAAATAACCTATAAAGCGTAGTTTAACGTTGTTTTCGTTTAGTTCATCAAGTTGGGATTTAATTGTATTTGCAAGCAAACCCATTAAAAAATCAACCTCTTCCTGCTTTCTATTCCAATTTTCGGTTGAAAAAGCGTATAAAGTTAAGTACTTAACGCCAAATTTATGAGCAGCTTTCAGTGTTTTTTTAAGAGCTTCAACACCTTTTTTATGTCCCATGGCAGATGGTAACATATTATTTTTTGCCCAACGGCGATTACCGTCCATAATTATTGCTATATGTTGCAGTTTGGTTTGCTCTACAATTGATTTTATGTCATTTTTTTCAAGAGTTTCCAGCAAAGTTATAATCCCTGTTTTTTTAACCAGTTATAATTATAAATTAAATAAATTTAATAACAACAAAATTTATGATAAAATTAACTTAATTATGAGCGAGATTGTTATTTTATATATACTTTGCCGTTACGATGCGACAATTTACAAAATTTCAAAAATCATGGAAGAAATGTTTTTTGCTTTTTTAAAACCAAGTTTGGGTACAATTAACCCTGCGGTTAAAAAACTTGTAAATACAGGCTGTATAGAAATTGAAGATAAAATGTCGCAAGGTGGCATGGCATCTAAAATGTGCTCTATTACCCCTGTTGGCAGAAAACATTTAAAAAATTTACTTTTATCATTGGAATTTAATCATCCCGCACACATTTTAAATAACGCAAGAATTGCTATGTTTTGTGCTGATGTACTTGATGATAATGAAAAGACAGAGCTTGTAAAAAATATTCAAAATCATTTAATTTTATATAAAGGTCGAACAATGGAGGCGTTAAAAAATCCATATTCGAATTTAAACGAAGAACAAAAGAAAATTTCATTGTCTAAAGTTGATGAAGCGCAAAAAATTTTGGAAATGCTATGAAAATAATTATTTCGCAAGTTGAAAAAAATTCTATAGCTGATGAATTGGCTCTTTGTGCCGGTGATGAAATCGTATCAATAAACAATACGGTGCCAAGAGATATTATTGATTACAGTTTTCTTGTAAAAGACGAGGAAATTTTGCTGCACATTAAACGTAAATCAGGCGAAGAAGAACTTTTTGAAATAGAAAAAGACTTTGATGATGATTTAGGTATAAGTTTTGAAAGTGCAGTATTTGATAGGGTTAAGCCTTGTTGCAACAAATGCATTTTTTGTTTTGTTGATCAACAACCTAAAGGTTTAAGAAAAAGCCTTTATGTAAAAGACGACGACTGGAGGCTTTCATATTTGCAAGGTACATACATTACCCTTACAAATATGAAAGAAAAAGACTGGCAAAGACTTGAGAATTTTCATCCCTCGCCTTTGTATGTTTCAATTCATACAACAAATCCAGAGCTCAGAGCAAAAATGCTCAACAATCCTAATGCTGCAAGGATTATGGATGATTTAGAACGTCTTAAAAAAAATGATATAAAAATCCACGGGCAAATTGTACTTTGTCCGACTTATAACGACGGGGACGAGCTTTTAAGAACTCTTGAGGATTTAAAAAAGTTTAAAAAGATTTTAAATTCACTTGCAATTGTCCCTGTCGGTGTTTCAAAGTACAGGAAAGAAAATCTTAAAACAGTTGATAAAGATGTCGCAAACTTTGTTATAAAAGCTGTTGAAGATTTTAATTTGCAGATGAAAAAAAATATTTTAATGGCATCTGATGAATTCTTTTTGATTTCAGGACAAGAAATTCCAGAGAAAAAATATTACGGAGATTTTGCCCAAATAGAAGACGGTGTGGGTGCAATAAGGCTTTTAAAGGATGATTTTAAAAAGTGCAAAAAGAAATTAAAAAAATCCCTTAAAAAACCTTGCAGGTTGAGTCTTTTAACAGGCTTGAGTGCGGCAAAAATATTTGAAGAATTAAAAAAAGAAATTAACGTTACAGGGCTTGATTTTGAAGTTATTGGAGTTAAAAATAAATTTTTTGGGGATAAAATCAATGTTACAGGGCTTGTAACAGGTACTGATTTAAAAAAAGTTATAAAAGAATATAAAGTTCAAAATGCAATAATACCTTCTGTTATGCTAAGGGATGGAACGGATGAGTTTTTGGATGGTATAAAAATTTCAGATATTAAAAAAGAATATCCTGAAATTAAGTTTTATATTATTAAAAATTGTTACAAATTTAAGGAAATTTTGGAGATAATTGACTCTTTATAACAATATTTTTTGTTTTGGTTTTTTAATAATTATATATGAAGGTTAATTTGGAGCTATTATGACTACAAATAGTGTTAATTCGACAGCATCCAAAAAAGGATTTTTCAGAACCGTTGGTGATACAATTGTTACCCAAGGTAAAAATATGGTAGTTGGCGGTGCTGTTGGTCTTGCTGCAGGTAGTGCTGTTAGTGCTTTTGCACCTGTATCACGCACACAAATAGCAAAAAAAGTTGTTGATCACTATGTAAAAACAGACGAAGCTCTTAAAACTGTTATTGAAAGTGCGGAGAATACTCAAATAAAATATGCAAATAATCTGGCATTAACTGATTTTATAAAACAAATAGAAGAAGCCGCAGAAGATAAATTAACTGTTATTGCAAAAAAAGCAAAAGAAATTTTTACACTGATTGGTGAACAAATGCCAAATGCTGATGCAATAACAAAGGAAAGTCTTATAACCCCCTTAAAAAATTATATAGAAAATAATAAAGTAAGCGAAGAAGAAGCTAAAACGGCACTTGATACAATTAATACCGTTGCTAAAAGCTTAAAGGATAAAGCATTGAAACAAGTGGAAGATTTCTTTAAACTTGCAAGAAAAAATCGCTCAAAAGACGACATTGTAGCACTGGCTAAAAAAGCAGCTAAAAAATCCCAAAGCGGAAAAATTATAGGTACTGCAGTGGGTATCGGTGCTCTTGTGATGATGTTTTCAAACTTATTTTCAGGAATTTTTCCAAAGAAACAAGTTGCGAGCAAGCAAGCAGTTCAGGAAAGTGCTGCACAAAGTAAGGTAATGACACATCAAGGCTAGATTTTACTAAAAATATTTTTATAGTAAAATTTTTATATGTTTGATTCACTTTCAGAAAGACTGCAGGAAATAATTAAAAAAACCGCAGGCAATGCGCAATTAAGCGAAGAAAATATGCAAGATGCGCTGAGGGAAATTCGTCGTGCGCTTTTAGGGGCAGATGTTTCACTTAGCGTTGTTAAGTCTTTTATTTCAAATATTAAAGATAAAGCAGCAGGACAAGAGGTTATAAAAAGCGTTAACCCTTCACAAATGCTTATAAAAATTGTAAATGATGAACTTGTTGAGCTTTTAGGGAAAGAAAAAAAGCCCTTAAACCTTGATACAAATCCGTCTTTTATTATGATGCTGGGGCTTCAGGGTTCAGGTAAAACTACAAGCAGCGCAAAGTTGGGTTTAAAACTTAAAAA
>CALUXZ010000014.1 GCA_944324875.1 Candidatus Gastranaerophilales bacterium
TTGCTTTTGGATAGAGAGCTTGCAACAAGGACTTTTGTAGCCCCTGTTATAGGTTAAAAGTTTAAACCCGCCTTATTGGGGCGGGTTTTTTCTACTTAATATTTAACTCGTATTTTAAAATGTCTGTAAGGGGTGGTTTTTTAAGGCATTTTATTGCCATGTCTGCTTTTGTTCTAAGTTCAGGGTCATCACTTGCTTCAATAATTGTTTTAAGTAAATCAATAGTAGAGTTAAACACCCTTAGAAGGTCGCCTTCATGTAATATCATATATTGTGTTCTAAGTTGAGTAAAAATTTCTTTCCAAGAGTTTAGACAACTTTCTTCATCGCAGTTTGGAGTAAGTGCGAATTTTAATACAGCTTGCGCAAGGTTTGTGCTCATTTTAATTTCTTCATCAATTTTTCTGTCTTTTTGTTCGTTTATAATTTCTTTTGCTAAATTTATAGCAGGAGTTAATTTTTCTGCAACACTTTGCATATCATCACTAAAGTCCGTTTTTGGTTTATCATCTTTAACGTCGGCAAATATTGTCATCATCGCTGCAAGTTCTTCAGGCGAAAGGTCTTTTGTATATTTCGGGTCACTTATTAATTCACAAAACAAAACTTGGTTTATTCCGTAGACATTTTTTGCCATATCACCTTTTTGTGTTCGGCTTAATTTTCCGTTTTGTTCTGTTAAATAGCCTTTTTCTATAAGGTAATTAATTTTTCTGTTTGCTTGTTTTTTAATTTCTTTTGCGCTTCCTTTTTGATAAGCGTAAAAACTTCTTTCTAAAAATTTGTCAAGATTATTAAGGGGGTTTGTTTGGATTAACGTTGCATAAGAAAGGTTAAATGAGCTTGTAATTCCGGTGTCTTTAGATTCAATTATTGATCTGTAAACACTGAGTTCTTTATCTGAAATCGGACATATAATTACATTGCCTAAATCATCCTTGCCTCTTCTGCCTGCTCTGCCTGAACCCTGTTTGTATAATGTTGGCGTTATTTGTTTTTTATTGTTGTTACTTATTTTTTCACTTGCAGTAAACACGGTTGTTTTAAAGGGCATATTAATACCCGCTAAGAGGGTTTCCGTTGCGTAACAAATTTTAATTAACCCTTCTCGAGATAGTTTTTCAATTAAACTTTTATATGCAGGTAACATTCCGGCATGGTGAACTGCATAGCCCATTAAAAGTTTGGGCAGATATTCATCTTCAAAATTTCTTCCAAGGTAGATACCCTTTTCTTTTGCTTCATTTACAACATCCAATACTCTTTTTGCTTCTTCGGGAGTTAATAACGAGCCTAAGCGTTTTGACGTTTCTTCGATGAGCTTTCTGCATTTTCTTTTAGAAAATACAAAAAATAACGCAGGAGTTTTATTTTGTTCGTATAAAACTTTTGCAACATTTGTGATAGGAATTTTTTTCGGGTTAAAAGTTAATTTTATATCGTTTCTTTTTGTTTCTTTGGGGTCTGCAAGAATAAGTGCAATTTGCTGGGCTTTTTCTTCGCTTACACCTTTCTTATCCGTTAACATCGAGCTGAATTCTTCGCAATCAATTAACCCGTTTTTATCTGCCATTTGAGACAAAATATCAATACAGTCTTCTCCGTTAAAAATTTCTTCCAATTCTTCAAGTGTTTTAACCATTCTGTCACTGTTTAATTTTTTCACATAATCAAGACTTATTTTTCTTGTGAATAATGGTTTAATGCAGCAACCTTTTTCAATATCAAACCCGTATACATATTCTTTAAGCGGGATATATCTTTCTTCTTCGGGAACATCTACCAAATTGGTTTTTCTTTCAGAGCTTATTGATTGCAACCAACTTGCTATTTCTCGTGCGTTAGAGGCTGTTGCGGATAACATCATTTGCTTCATGTGTTTTGGCGTTTGCATAACGGATTCTTCCCAAACCGTGCCTCTGTCCGGATCATGCAGATAATGAAATTCATCATAAATAACTGCACCAAAGTCTTTAAATGTTTTTGCGATTGTATCTTCGTCGTTTGAATTAACCATGTTCCTGTAGATTTCTGTTGTCATAACAAGAACTTGTGCGTCGGGGTTTATAATAATATCACCGGTGATTATGCCTACATTATCTGAATTTAAGAAATTTCCATCTTCATCGTATTTTCCAAAAAGTTCTGCAAATTTTGTGAATTTTTCATTGCTTAATGCTTTAAGTGGTGAAAGGTAAATTATCCTTTGCCCTTTTTTTAGCATATCGTCAATGCCGTATTCTGCAATAAGGGTTTTGCCTGTTCCTGTAGGTGCGGTTACAATTGTATTTGCACCTGAAATAAAAGAATTAATTGCTTCTTGCTGGTATCTATCAAGAATAAATTTTTTGTCGGAATTTTCAAAAGAGCGTAATGTAGACATTTCGAGAGGAGGAAGAACTATAGACCTAATTCTTTCCATATCTGTTATGCCTTTTTTATTTTTTCTTTTTAATTGTTCAACAACTTTCTGAAAAGCATCTTGTTGTTCAGGCTTATTGCAGACTTCACTTGCCGCTTTAAACTTTTTAATGGATTCAAGATTTAATGTTAAATCTTTACCATATATTGATGGAAAGGTTTTGGGCTTTACTTGTTGCCGCATTTGAAGTTTAGGCAATATAACAGTGTCTGTGCTTTGTTTTTTTCTTATTTGAGAAGGTTTAATTTCACCTCTGTTGTTAATGCTTGTTATTTTCATTATGTTCACCGTAGATGTATTAATAATACTCGCATAAAAATTTTTTTTCGCTTTATAATCCCTAAAAATAGAATTTTTGTTACATAACTTCAAAAAAATGCTATACTAATCTTATGTTATAAGAAAGGAGTTTATTATGTGGGAAAAAGACATTAACATTCATGAAGTTAAAGAAATTATCTCTCGCACTAAGGTATTTTTTGGTGTAGGTGCAATAAACAAAATTAATGATATTTTAGTCGATTTAAAGTCAAAAGGAGTGGATAAGGTTATTGTTGTTTCAGGCAGAAACGCTTATAAAGTAACAGGTGCTTGGGACGTTATTGAAAAAGCCCTAAAGGATAATTCTATTGGCTATGTAAATTACGATAAAGTTACTCCAAACCCCACTACTGATGGTATCGATGAAGCTAAAAAAATTGCGCTTGATTTTGGTGCAAAGGCAGTTATTGCTATAGGCGGAGGTTCTCCAATTGACACAGGTAAAAGTGTTGCAATTTTAATGGATGAAAAATATCAAAATAAAACTGCTGATGAATTATATGAGTACAAGTTTGCGCCAGAAAGCGCAGTGCCTATTGTTGCGGTTAATTTAACCCACGGTACAGGCTCTGAAGCCAACCGCTTTGCAGTTGCAACAGTTGTTAAAAAAGACTTTAAACCTGCAATTGCTTATGATTGTATTTATCCCACTTATTCGATTGATGACCCTAAAGTATGCACAAAGTTAAGCCTAAAGCAAACTTTATACACATCAATTGATGCCATTAATCACGTGGTTGAGGCTTCAACAAGTAAAGTTGCATCCCCTTATGCTATTTCGCTTGCAAAAGAGACAATCAGACTTGTTGCAAAATATTTACCGCTTGCAGCTAAAAATCCTGAAGATCTTGAAGCAAGATACTTCTTGATGTATGCAGCACTATTGGGCGGAATATGCTTTGATAACGGGCTTTTACATTATACCCATGCGCTTGAACATCCGCTAAGTGCAGTTAAACACGACCTATCTCATGGTTTAGGTCTTGCAATACTTTTGCCTTCGGTAATTGAGACAATTTACCCTGATAAAGCCGCAACTTTGGCTGATATATTAGAGCCTATTGCACCTAATTTAAAAGGTGAAGCAGATGAGGCAAAACAAGCAGCAGCTGCTGTTGAAAAATGGCTTTTTGAAGTTGGAGTAAAAGAAAAGCTTGAAGATATGGGTTATTCAAACGCTGATGTTGAAAAACTTACAAACCTTGCTTTTACAACTCCATCACTCGATGGTTTGCTTGCAATTGCTCCAAATGAAGCAACAAAAGAGCGAGTCGAAAAAATCTATAAAGATTCAATGAAACCAATTGCTTAAATAATAAAAAAGCCCTCTTTTAGAGGGCTTTTTTATGGACTTGCTGTTGCAGCTTTAAATTTAACCCCTAATTTGCCTATTGCAAATTGATATCTGTCACGACCAACTGTATTTGGTTTTTTTGGTCCGTTAACATCGACTGTAATTGCAACACAAGAATTTGAGATAGTAACAGGTGCTTCGCCGTAGCTTATTAATGATGCTACGTATTGTTTACAAGTATTATCATAACCAAAACCTACAAGAGTACCGTCTGCAAGTACGGCTAATGATTTTGAAGTAAAGTCAACTGTCCCACCTTCAGATGTTTTTGGTGCACCATCGAGACAGTTATCTTGAGCATCGGAATTGCAAGTTTTTATGTATGACAAATATTTTCCGTATAAATCTCTTATACAATTACTGTCGGAACAACCTACAGAGCCCATAGTATGAGAAGTTGTTTCCATCATAACTATTTGTTTTGTGGCGTCGTTAAATGAAGTATATGTTTTTTTAATAATTGCTTCTGCTTGTTTTCTGTCTAAATCAACATTTGTAATTAAAGACGGTATTGTAATTGCAGCAATTATGCCTATAACGGTTAAAGTTATTAAAACTTCCGCTAATGTAAACCCTTGTTTTATTATCATAATAATTCGCCTTTTATTACTCCAATAAAAACATTATAGGGTTGCTTTGTTAATATTGCAATATATTTAATGTTTTTTGATGAGTTTGAAAAATTCGCTGCCTGCTACAGCTGCAGAAATTGCACCTACTGCAAGCCACATATAATTTATAATATTTATTGGACTTTTTTTCTTTTTTATGCCTGCATTTTTGAGCTCATCAGGCATTTTTGCATTTGTAAGCTCAAGGGTATCTTTTGATATTGTACCGCCAATTTTTGGTGGAGTTGGTATAACACCTACTTTTGGAGGTGTAAAAGTCATTTGTGTTGTGTTTTGTATAGCTTCACTCATATTATAATTAAAACAAAAAGCTACTTTGAATTGCTTTTTTGCTTATGTTTATTTTCAAAGTAACCTGCAATAGGGCTTGAAATAAGCGGTACAATTATTCTTTTTGCAAGTAAAGTTGCACCTACAAGTGTTGAAACCGCCCTAAAGCCCGAGCTTGCCTGTTTGAATTTTTTGGGGTTATCTTTTAATTCAGAGAATAAACGATTGCAAATACCTTCTTGAAGTTTTTTATTTGAGAGCAATAGTCCTGCGGATACTTGCACAAGTGCTGTTATTACCCCTGTCACAGCATCCATTGTTGCAACGAAAGATTTTTTGTCTTCGGGGATTTCTTTATTTTTTAATGTATTGTTAACCCTTAGAGTGTATGCAAAAACATCTTTTGAAATGCTTGTTGCAAGCAGTGTATTGGTAAGAAATTGAGGACTTTTAATACATTTGTCTATGTGTTTTTTAACAATGTGTGAGTTTGCAAAAGTACTCAGTTTTTTTTCTGCAGTCTTAATCATTTTGTCCTCCCTTTTGCAATATGAGCCTTAAAATGGTTAAGAGAGAAAAATTTTTTCGGCTGTTGTTTTTTTTCGGGTTTTTTAATTATTAAATTCATAACTTTTGGGAAAAAATAATCTTCCGCTTTGCATAATATTGGTGTAAGTATTATTGCTGCGATGAAACAAGTTCTGTTTTGCAAGTGATAAAGATTTTTATGTGTGGTATCTAAATTTGAGAGAGCTTCTTTTAACGGTTTTTTAAAATCGGCACCATGAGTTTGTATTGCTTGTTCAAAATCTTCTTTCAGATTTCTGCTATAGCCTTTTTTGTTGAGTTTTTCAACAAGTTCAATGCATGCTTCTTTCAGGCTTGAGTTACTTTGCCCCGCTTCGTTTAATGTTTTTACAAAAAAGTCTTTTGCAGCCTTTTCGTTATATGAAATTCCGCTTTTTGGCTTGTATAATTTATTTTTATTTGCAAGATTTTCAATAAATTTTGATCCCAACATTAAAATGGGCACTTCCATCATAAGCTGTATTGTTGCGGCAACAGGGTTTTTAAGTGCAGAATACTCCTTTTTTCCTTTATCTTCTTTTGAAGCAACCATAATTGTAGCAGGTACAAGTACAGCTTTACCTGCAAAATCAAGAGCAATATTTACACCTTCGCCTATTTGGTCAATCTGTGCAAATTTATTGCCTGCGGCACGTTTTATGTTTTTTATTATGCCGCTGTATCCTTTATAGTTAATGTTGTTTGTTGAATTTATTTTCATTGCTTTGGCTTTCAGCAATACAAAACCTCTCAAGACTTTTATTTTCTCACAAAATAATTTTTCTTAGCAATTTTTTACAATAATTTTTTTTATATATTATATGAGGAAGTTTCTAAAAGTTTTTTTAAATTTAATATTCAAGATGCAAGAGAAGGCGTATGAGCTGCCGAAAAATAATTTGTATTCTTATTCAAACGGCACATCAAGCTCTCATATTACATCTTTTGCAACTGTGTCATTTGATTTAAAAACTCGTGAAAAGGCACAAAAAATTAAATTAAAAGTAAAAGAAATTGTTAAAAAGAATATTAAAACACCTGAAAAATTACTTGAATATGCAGAAAAAGCAGGCACAAAGGTTGTAAGAATTCCTTATGCGGATAAAATTTTATCTCATGTGAATGAGCAAGAAGGTTTTATCACGCCAAAAAGCGGGCTTGAAGCACTTTATTTGAATTTTATTTTAAATAAAAAAATATCTTTTAAAACGCCCGAGATGTTTGTTTTAAGAGATTTACCCTTAAATATTTATGTAATGTCGCATCAATTCCATAAGTGGTATGCTTATAAAATGGGCTTACCGGGGTATGATGAAAATTCTCAGAAAAACTTTAAAAAAGTTTTTGAATTTGAAGATGAAAATAAAGTTAAAGAGTTA
This sequence comes from Candidatus Gastranaerophilales bacterium, assembly GCA_944324875.1. GTDB lineage: Bacteria > Cyanobacteriota > Vampirovibrionia > Gastranaerophilales > Gastranaerophilaceae > Galligastranaerophilus. The sequence continues at coordinate 6,946 of CALUXZ010000014.1, forward strand.
AGCTATAGTGAGGTTATGGCTTTAAAAGAAGCTGTTAGACGTGATTTAGAAGCAATTGATTTTGTTTTAGAGCTTTCAAAAGAGCAAGAGGGTTCTAAAAAAACTCTTGATAAAATTAAAAACGGCGAAAAAGCTACTGTCTAAGTGTTTTTATTTTATTAGCAAGAACTCTAACCTCATTTTCAATTTGCTCTTGTGTAACTGAATTATTAAGCAAAATTGTTTCTGCAGTTTTGTTTATTGCATCGTTTATTTCTTTTTTGTTTTGTATTCCAAAGTCATTATTTCCAGAGTTTTGGAGTTGTTTTATACTTTCACACCTTGCTTTTGCGGTTAAACTTGAGCTGCAGTCATTAAAATACTCATTTTTTAAAGCTTCTTTGTTGACAGGAATTACATTTGTAAGTTTTGCAAGTTTAACCTGTGCATCTTCTCCTGTTAAAAGGTTTGCGAATTCATGCGCTAAAGCTTTATTTTTTGCATATTTTGGGATAATAAGATTCATAAGTGCAATGTCGTATTTTTGACTATCTCCGACAAGTTGAGCTGAAATGTCCGATTGAGAGTATATTTGAGGTGCATTTTCTTTTACCATATTTAAAAAGTTTGACCCTAAAACTACAAAAAGTGCATTAGATGACATATATTTTTCTGCCATTTCTCTATGATTTATGGTTAAAGTGTCTTTTGAAATGAGATTTTTTTTGTATAAATCATTAAACATTGAATATACACTAATAGCGTGCGCCATTTCTTCTTCTGTTTCAAAAGTATTTATATTGTATTTGTTTAAAATCTTTGCAAGAGAGTCATTTTCATTTAAATTTATTGCAAGAGGGTAAATACCTGTACAATTTTTTAAGTTTTGAGCTTGTTTTGCCAACTCTTCGTACGTTTTTGGCGAGTTTTCATACCCGCAAGAGTTATATAATTTTTTGTTGTATAAGGTAACTGAACTTGTCGCATAAAAAGGCAGGGCGTATATTTTACCTTTATATCTGAGCATTTCCACGCTTGAAGGTATAAACTTTTGTCCTTCTTCCTCGCTAAAGTAATCAAGAGCACCTCTTTGAGCTAAAATTACCGAAAAATCGGGATTTAGATTTATTAAATCAGGCGGATTTTTTCCTAAAACTGCTGCAAGTGTTCTTTTTTGAGCCTCGGCAATAGGTATATCCACCCATGTTATTTTAACACCTGGGTGTATTTGTTGAAAAAATGAAATATTTTCCTCGATAACCTCTTGTGCAACCGGTTTTAACTGAATTGTCCAAATGGTAAATTCGTTTTCATTTACCTTGTTTTTTGCTTTGTAACACCAAAAAATGCCGCAGAAAAATAAAATTAATGCCGTTAAGAAAAACTTTTTAATCATGATAAAATTATACTATGAATTTATTTGACGTGCTAGAAGACAGTAACAAACAAATGCCGCTTGCAGAGATTTTGCGCCCTAAAACACTGGATGAGTATTTGGGGCAAACAAATGTTATTTCGCAAAATTCGCCTATTTATAATTTAATTATGGCAAAAAGGCTTTTTTCTTTTATCCTTTGGGGACCTCCGGGGTGTGGAAAAACTACTCTTGCACGCCTTATAGCTAATTATCATAATGCGAATTTTATTGAACTTTCTGCTGTAACATCAGGGGTAAAAGATGTAAAAGACGCTGTAACATCTGCTAAAGAAGCACTTAGAACCGGTGTGCGCACCATTGTTTTTATAGATGAAATTCATAGATACTCAAAAACCCAGCAGGATGCACTTTTACCACACATTGAAAATGGAACTTTTCATCTTATGGGCTCAACTACTGAAAACCCCTCTTTTCAAGTTATACCGGCACTTTTATCTCGTGCGCAGGTTGTAATTTTAAATCCGATAGATGATTTGAGCATAAAAAAAATTATTGAAAAAGGTTATGATTATTTGTTGAAAACTTACCCCTTGCAAGGTGCTAAAGTAAGTGATGAAGCTATTGAAACAATTACAAAATTGTCCCGTGGAGATGCAAGATTTGCACTGAATACAGTTGAAAATTCATATTTTGCAACAAAGGGTGAAATTACAAAAGAAATTATTGAAACACTTTTGCAAAAAAGAACTGCAAAATATGGAATAGATGAGCACTATGACCTTGCAAGCGCTTATCAAAAGTCGCTGAGAGGCTCTGATGCTGACGCTGCGATTTACTACCTTGCAAAAATGCTTGTATCAGGCGAAGACCCCCGATTTATTGCACGCAGACTTTTGGTTGTAGCCTCTGAAGATGTTGGAAATGCTGATTTTCGTGCGCTTTTAATAGCCGAAGCGGCACTAAGAGCTGTTGAACACCTTGGAATGCCCGAAGGGCGCATTGCACTTGCTCAAGCAAGCGAATTTGTGGCGAGAGCTAAAAAGTCAAATCGAGCAATTTGCGCTATTGATGAAGCCATTTCAGATATTAAAAACGGACTTGATTTTAAACCGCCGCTGCATTTAAGAGATGCTCATTATAAAGATGCCTCAAAATACGGTTTTGGAGTGGATTATATCTATACGCACGACGCACCTGATGTTTACCAGCAATTTTTACCTGATGAAATAGCCGACAAAAAGTATTTTAAATATTAAAAGATTGTTGTATAATTTTTATACTTGGTTGGCAGGTGTGTAAAGTTTTGTAAAATTTTTTAGAAAAATTTTATTAAAATAAGCAAAAAAATATATTCACAAACTTTCCATAAGTGCAAAGGTTAGGAAAATAAAAATGCAAGTACAAGGTGTTAGAAATATTAATTTTACTTCAGCAAAAGTTACTCCGGAAATGCTCGAAAAACGTGCAATGGCTTTAGAGAACGGAGAAGTTAATGACGTAATTAGTACTGAGCGTGTATATAACATGATTGATAACAGACTTAAAAAAACTAAAATCGGAAGAAAAATTATAAACTTTGTAGTTTCCGCTGCAGGTTTTAGTGCGGCTGTTATTTCATTTAAAAAGGTTGCGCCGAAATTAAGACATGGCATAGCCGCTGCTACGGGCAGAGTTGCCGGAAAATTTGGTAAAATGGCAAAACAAGTTAATAATAAAAATATTAATCAATTGGCAGATGAAGTGGCTCAAGAATCTTCAAAATTGGCAGCAAAAGGCGATGGTTCTCTTTTAAAAAACGTTGCAATAAAAGCTCTTGGTGATAAAAACGGTACTAGAGTTTTGAATGGTCTTAAACAAATAGGCATTGAAACAGGCGGTGATCTTGCGGATTCTGCAATTGCAATTGGTGCTGCAGTTCTTGCAGGTCGTGAAGCCGGTGACATTGCAGATGAAGCGCAAGGAGAAATCAGATTTCAGAATGCTCTGAAAGACATTACAAAAATTGTAAAAGATTCAATTGTTGATACAAGTGTCGTATCTTAAAAAAATAATAATCGAAAGGTATATATATGAACATTCAAGCAATTAATGCAAATCCTACACTGGGCAGACGTCAAGTTCCCAGAAATAATAGTGTTTCATTTGGCAAGAAGCTGAATGTAAAAAATGAACACATTAAAAATGCGGGTGATGCAGTATCCGACGCTGCAAATCTAGTTGCAAGAAAAGCAAAAAGAGGCTTTGAAGTTGTTTCTCAAGCTGTTTCAAACGGTGTAAAAAGCGGTAAAAAATCTGCAGCGGAATTTGCTTCAAAACACAAAGGCGCTAAAGGTGTAAAAATTGCCGCTACAGCAATTACTGCAGTTGTTGCAGGTGGTTTTGCAATTAAAGAAGTTTACGATATAGCAACAAAATCAAACCCCGAAAGATAATATTTGTTTAATGCAAATAAATCAACTAAAAAGCCCATTACCAATGGGCTTTTTAGTTAGTATAATAATATTGCATTAAGGTTTATTTAAGAGTAAGCTTATGGTTAAAAAGTTGAACATAGCCTTTGTTTGGCACTTTCATCAACCTTCTTATCAGGAAAATTCTCAAGGTGATTTTTTAATGCCTTGGGTTAGGTTGCATGCTACAAAAGACTATCTGGATATGTTAACAAGGCTTGAAGATTTTAAAAATATAAAACTTAATTTTAATATATCTCCAATATTAATTGATTCAATTGAAAAATATATTCAAGGCGCAAAAGATATTCACTTAAAACTTCTTTTGTGTGATATAAAAGATTTAGACCGTGATGACAAGCTTTTTATTTTGGAAAATTTCTTTGATGTAAATTATTCCAATATGCTGCTTTCTCGTCCTTATTATGCTCAACTGAACGACAGGAGAGTTCATTGTGAAACTAAAACTTCTCTTATAGATAGTTTTAGTGATCAAGATTATGCAGATATTATGGCAAATTTTACCCTTTGTTGGATAGATAAAAGGTTTAAAGGTCGCTATGAAGGATTAGATTATCTTTTGGATAAGGAAAAAGATTTTACTCTTGAAGACAGGCAGAAAATATACGAAATTCAATTAAAAATAATTAAAGATATTTTGCCGACGTATAAAAAATATCAAGATGAAGGAAAAATTGAAATTTCAACAAACCCTTATTACCACCCTATTTTGCCACTTTTAATTAATTTGAGGGAAAATGATTATCCTTATGAAGAAAATTTACCAAAAACTATTTTAGGCGGGGTAAAAGATGCAAAGGAACAAGTTAGCAGGGCACTTGAAAAATTTGAAAAAATATTTGCCAGACGTCCTCGTGGAATGTGGCTTTCTGAGCAGTGTGTTAGCAAAAAGACAATGAATTTGCTTTCTTACTTTGGTATTGACTGGACAGTTTTAGATGAAGGTATTTTATCTGAAAGTATAGGACGAGATTTTGCACGTGATTTTGAAGGTAATTTGGAAGACCCTTTTGCCCTTTGTGTGAATTATGCTTTTAAAAAAGATAAAAATAAAACAAATATTATTTTTGCGGATTCTTTATTTGCAAACCTTGTTGGTTTTGGTTATGGAAGTTACGATGCCGAAGTTGCTGCAAATGACTTGTATGAAAAAATTAAAACCGTTCAAAATAAACTTCAAAATTCTCCAAAAGAAAATCACCTTTTAACAATTGCTATGGATGGTGAAAATTGTTGGGAAAGCTATCAAAATGACGGAGATAATTTTTTAAATGCCCTTTATCGCTTAATTGAAGAAGATGAAACGTTAAATACTACTCTTGTGAGTGATTTTATAGACAAATCTCAACCTGAAGATTTGCCAAAAATTGCTTCAGGCTCTTGGATAAACAGAAATTTTGAGCTTTGGGTGGGCGAGCCTACAAAAAATGTTGCTTGGCATTATTTAAATACAACAAAAGAAGATTTTGAAAAAATCTCAAAAGAGCTTTTATCTCGTGCAAAAACTAATATTGAAAAAGCAAAAGCAAATAAAACAATCCATGAAGCAAAAGAAGAAATATTTATTGCAGAAGGCTCAGACTGGTTTTGGTGGTATGGTGAGCCAAATGAATCCGGCAGTGATATTATTTTTGATTATCTTTTCCGTGAAAGACTAAGAAATGTGTACCGGATTTTTTCAAAACCAATTCCAGAGTACCTTAATATACCTTTAATTTCTATGGTCGGAAAACCGATACGCCAATCTGTGGGGCATATAAGTCCTACAATTGACGGCAAGAATGATGAAATGTACGATGAATGGGAAAATGCGGGTTATATTTTCCTCCCTGATTCTCCGACTTTTTCTAAGTTTAAATCAATTAAAGGTATTTATTACGGATGCGACAGCGAAAACTTGTATTTTAAATTTGAAGTAAATCGTCAAACTGTTTCAAAAACAAATCATTTTATAAAAAATCAAATACATATATATTTAAGAAGCCTTATGCAAAGTACATTATCGCCGCTTAGAACAATCTCAAGGACAAGTAATATTTATCCTAGTGCAAAAAACGGTTTTTCACATGAAATCATGTTTGCTTTTAACAAAAATGACCTTTTGCCACCTGTTTTAAGTGTTGCAATTCAAGGCGGATTATGGCAAATGGTACTTATGAAGCATGATGAATATGCATATAAAGATGTTATTGAGCTTAAAATTTCATATAAAGATTTGGGTTTAGAGGAAAATACACCCGTTGAATTTTGTGTTGTAAGCGCCACAGGCGAGGTTATGAACGAGGTTTATCCTCAGGATGTTCTTTTAACTCTCAACAATAATGTTTAAAAGCTCTTGTTCTATTTGCGTCAAGTCATTTATTTTAAGTGCGTTTTTTAGTGTTTTTTTCTTTAATGCTGCTTTAATACATTCTTTGTTTTTGCAGATATAAGCACTCCTGCCCAGAATTTTCGAACTCGGGTTTAAAAAAACTTCTCCGCTTTTATATTCACGTGTTATTTTGTGCATTAAATCTGCACTTTTTAATTGTTTGCAGCCTTGACATTTCCTTTGCTTCATTTTGTTGCTCTTATAAAAATTGTTTTTGAACTTACCGTTATTGTTTTTCCGCCGAGTGCTTCCTGAACTTCTTTAATGTAATTATTTACTTTTTTTTCATCAAAATATTTTAAAAATCTTTCTTTTGATGTTGGTCTGTCAGGACTTGGAGCGCTTTCAAACCATTTTATTATTGAATCTTTTTGTGCAACATAGGTTGATGGGGTATCCTGAACATCAATATCTCCGTCGGAAAATCCTGCATTATCAAGATTTTGGGCAATTGATTGTGCATCAAAATTTGTCAGAGGGTCATTTATATCTGTCATAAAATCATCTTCCGCTTCTTTAAATGCTTGCCAATCAGTTATTTGCTCGGGACTTGTGAGTTCATGGTATCTGGTATTCGATTTTATTATAGGTTCAAAGGCACTGTATGTACCGCCTTTTTTCAAAATTCTGTAAATTTCGTTTATTGCTTTTTGTTTATCTAAAATATGTACTAAAACAGAGCGTGTAAGAGCTTTGTCCACACTAAAATCAGGTAATTTAATATCAAGACAATCGCTTTGTAAAAAACTTGCTTTATTTGGCGTAGCGCATTTTTCTAAAAGTTTTTTACATTCTTCAAGGCAGTCTTCAAATTTATCGGAGAAAATAATTTCCACATTGTCTGAAAATTTTTCAATTATACCAAAAGCTAAAAGTCCGCTGCCACAGCCTATATCTATAATTTTATCGCCATTTTTAATATTTGCTTTAGAAATTACTATATCTCTGAGTGCAAAAAGCCAATTGAAAGTTTGTTGAATTTGCACTTCACTCATGTGTGCAAAACGTGTTTGACTAAGCCACTGTGTCCAGTTTTTGCAAATATCGCTCAATATATCCTCCAAATTGCGTATTTTAATGTTCTCTAAAATTGTATTTTACCATATATTATTTTATAATGTTACAAGAGTTTAAATTCAGGCAAAAATGTCAAACGAAAACGAAATTTCAAATATTGAAAATAATGTAGACCACCTTAACAGAATGTTTGATGTAAGCACAATCGCAAATCAAGCGGGCAGTGTGTATGACCTGTTGAAAAATCTCTCTGGTTATATTGTTAAGCTTATAAATAATCAAAATGTCTCTTTTTATATATTGGAAGGGCAAATTTTTAAAAGTGTGGTTACGGCACAAAATCGTGCTGATGAGTGTTTTGAGTCCGAACAGGATAATGAAGCTTTTTTAAGTGCTATAAATGAAGGAAAAATAATTGATGCCAGAAATGAACACGGAGATGTGCTTTTTGGTTCTTTCTGGGAGAAAAATGGTCTGGAAAAGCTTAAAACAAAATATTTAAGAGCATTTTTCTCAAACGGAGTTCCGGTTTGTTTTTGTTTTATTGGTGAAAGTGATACATTTAACTCTTTAAGTTCAGAACAAAGGGACATGTTAAACCTTGCTTTTGATTATGTTGAACCGATTATTGGCAAATATTTAAATGAATTAAAAAAAGAGCATGAAATAGTACAGTTGCAAAAATCACTGTATAATATTTCAATTCTTTATAATATTTCTCAAGCAGTTAACTTTATTGATGACTTAAAACGTCTTTTGCAGGTTATTTTATCTAAGGCAATTGATACCATTGATGCCGAAAAAGGCTCGTTAATGCTTTATGATTATTCTCAAAATTCTCTGCAAGTTCGTGTTGTATATGGTCTGCAAGATAAAAAAGTTGAAGAAGGTATTAACAATGGTATCATTCAATGTTCAAAAATTAAAGCGGGCGAAGGTGTTGCAGGCATGGTATTTTTAGAGAGAAAGCCGATTATTACAAACCTCGGCTCTGCTGATCCTCGTTTTATTGTAAAAGATATTTTAACAAATACACACTCGCTTTTATGCGTACCATTAATTGCAAAAGGCGAAGCAATTGGTGTTATAAACATTACAAATAAGAAAAACGGAAAACTTTTTAACCAAAAAGATTTAGAATTTATGACATCTCTTGCAAATCAGGCGGCAATTGCAATAGATAACGCAAAATTATACGAACTGGCTACAAAAGACGGTCTTACAAAATTATATATTTACAGACATTTTTATACTTTACTTGAAAATGAAATTCGTCGTTGTGCACGCTATAAGCGTGATATGTCCCTTTTAATGCTTGATATTGATAACTTTAAAAATGTAAATGATACATACGGGCACTTAATAGGTGATCAGATTTTAAGAGAATTATCAAGAACAATATCTGAAACAGTAAGAAAAATCGACATACCGGCTCGTTACGGCGGCGAAGAATTTGTTGTTATATTGCCTGAAACAACAAAAGATGATGCCGTTATTATTGCGGAAAGATTAAGAAAAAATATTTCAAAAATTGTTGTTGCGGCTAATGATGTTACAAACATTTCGCCTACAACAAGTATAGGTGTTGCGCAATACCCTTACGATGGCATTGACCCAAAAACACTTATAAATGCCGCAGATACAGCTCTTTACCATTCAAAAAATAATGGCAAAAATATTGTTTCAACATATTCCAAAAATGGTTGTAAACTTATTGAAAGAACGGAAATTATTTAAAATTTGGTATCGAGATTTTTTGTTTCTCTGTCAGCGTTTACAATTGTGCCTAATTGCATTGTTTGAATATTAATTTTATTAATTTCTTTTGCAACTTCCCCGCTAAAAACATTGTCATTTGTGGCAAGATAGTCTAATACTGGTTCCCACATGTCCCCAATTGCTTTTTCAACAGTATGAGCCGCTTGTTTTCCTTGTTTTAAATCAGGAATTACGTTCAAACCGAAAGATTTTACGTTAAAATTTGTGGACATATAGTTTTATCTCCTTTTTGGGGGTCTATCCTTGTATTTATATCATCGAAATATTGACCATAAAACTTTAATGATTTTTATTTGCTTGTAAAGAAAATTTACAAAACTACATCTCTTTTCAAAGTTGATAAAATGTTATACAATTAAGTAAATTTTTGTTAATAAAATTTTAAAATCTGACACTTTTTTTATTCAGGGCACTTAAAAAAAGAGAAAGCACAACATCTGAGGTTAGGATGAATTTTAAAAACTTAAAATTAGTCAGAAAACTTGCAAACCTTAGCCCAAGGCTAAAATGGTTTATGTTCAAAAGTATTCAAGACTACAAAATCGGTTCAAAGTATATTGATTATCTTATCCCTGATGAGCAAAAAGCTCCGGGGTATGATAACGATAAACTTGAAAAAATGGTGAGAGAAACTCTTGCAAAAGAATTTTCACCAAAAATTAAAGATGCAAAGTCTTATGAATTGCTTGTTGATGCTGTTGTTCACAATTTAAAAAAGAAACAACTTGAAGCAATGGGTGCTTTGGACGATGAAGAAATTTAAATAAGCAGGCAGGATAAACAGGCTGCTTGCTTATTTTTGTCAATGAGGGAGTAATATGGACAAGAATATAATATGCATGAAATGGGGCGATAAATTTGACTCGTCTTATGTAAATCGCCTATATAAAATGGTACAAAAAAATATAACAGTGCCTCACAGATTCATCTGTTTTACAGATAATCCGCAGGGAATTGATAAAAACATTGAAACTTTTCCTATTCCACCCCTAAAGGAGGATGGAATTCCTGATAGAATGTGGAAAAAACTTACGGTTTTTAATAAAGAATTGTATGATTTAAAAGGCACAGCCTTGTTTTTAGACTTAGATATTGTCATTCGTCAAAATATCGACGCTTTTTTTGAAGAAGAAGGCGAGTTTTTAATTATAAAAGATTGGGATTTTCCGGATGATATTATTGGAAATTCCTCTGTTTTTCGCTTTGAAATAGGCAAACACCCAGAAGTCCTTGAGCATTTTTACGGCCTTGGAACTGCAATCAGAAAACATTTTAAAAACGAACAGGCATTTTTAACTTATGAAATGTTTGAAAAAGGTATTTTAAAATATTGGAATAAAGACTGGTGCGTAAGTTTTAAAAGATGTTGTTTGCATAAATTTCCCATCTGTTGGTTTAGGGTTCCAAGAGATCCTAAAGAAGCAAAGATTGTTATTTTCCATGGTAAACCTAATCCAAAACAAGCATATAAGGGCTACTTTGGAAAAATGGGCTTTAGGTACATAAAACCGACAAAATGGCTGGATAAATATTGGGTAAAAGATTAACTTTCAACAAAACGTGGTATTGAAAAATATATAAATAAAGTTGTATAATAGTTGACATGGGTTTTTTTGACTGGATTAAAGCATCAAATGAAAATCTAAAGCGTGTCGAGAGCCAGATTTACGAGCACAAGAAAGATTATCTTGAAGTGTACCAAAGAAATCAAGCTCTAGAGCGTGAAATTGCGCAGCGTACCGAAGAATTGCACAAGGCAAATCAGACATTGCTTACGCTGGAGCACGTTTGGGACATGATGAATTCATCCCGTCCTTTGTCTAACGTTCTTGAAACAATTGTGTCATCACTGCATGGTGAATTTGGTTATTTATATAGTTGCATTGTGCAAAAACAGCTAGATAAAGACGGTGTTTTTTATTCTCTTAGAACATATTTAAAAAACGAATTTTCTCAAAGACTTGAAAAGTTCATTGGAAAATCTATTTTTGATGTTAAATTGAAAATTAAGAAAAATGGTAAAATTCAAGAAGCGATTGAAAATAAAACAGCCGTTCACTATACCGATTTATTTGAAATTTTAACTGAAGTTTTCCCTGAATTAAGTGATGAAGAAGCAAACGAAATTGTTAAAAAAACTTTTACAAAATCGGTTATAATTTTGCCGCTTATTGCATCAAAAGAATTTACGGGTTTTTTGGCGGTGTTTTCTCCCCGTCAGGAAGCAAAGGATGATGAGTTGAATTTCTTAAATCTTTTTGCCCGTCAAATTGAACTTGCGATAACAATAGCAAATCTTTTTGAAACTGTTAAAAAACAAGCTGTTACCGATCCTCTAACAGAATTATTTAACAGAAGATTTTTTGATGACGCCATTGAGCGTGAAGCAAACCGTGCACTGCGTTTAAATCAGCCTTTTACACTTATTGGACTTGATTTAGACCATTTAAAACAAATAAATGATACGTACGGGCACTCTATGGGTGATAGAGCAATTTCAACCGTTGCCCGTGTAATTTTAAGGAATGCTCGCTCGGTTGATATTGCATCTCGTATTGGTGGGGAAGAATTTTCAATAATCCTCCCAGGTATTGATGCTCAAGGCGGGCTTGCAGCTGCAGAAAGACTTAGGGCATCTATTGAAAAAGAACCTGTCGAGGGCTTGGGTAATGTTACAGCTAGCATTGGTGTTGCGACTTTTATTGAACATACACTTGATTTGGATGATTTAATTGAGATGTCTGATAAGGCAATGTATGACGCTAAAGAACAAGGCAGAAACAGGGTTTGCCTTGCTCAGCCGCAAAAAAATATCTCATGGCAAGATGTTGCAGTTAACGCTTTTGTTGAAATCCTTGAAAAACACAGAATACCTTTTAACAACAAGCTTGCGCTTGAACTTTCAAATAAATTACAAACCCGTCAGGATAATGTAAAAGGTAATTCCGCTCAAGAGCTTTTGTACTCTGTTGTTGATACAATTTCACAAACTTATACGCCATCTAATCAAGAAGGTATAACAAAGGCTAAGATGTCGCTTGCAACTCTTGTTGCAAAGAAATTTAAACTTTCAAAATCTGAAATTGATAAATTAAAAATCGCAATTTTACTTTATGACATAGGTAACACCATGTTGCCTGATGAAATTTTAAAGAAACCTGCGCCATTAACAAAAGAAGAAAAAGATAAAGTCGTAGAACATCCGCTTTTGGCAGCACGTGAGATTTTAAAACCTATTACAAATATTTCAGATGTTATTCCAATTATTGAACATCACCATGAAAACTGGGACGGCAGCGGTTATCCAAATCAAATAAAGGGTGAGAAAATTCCTATAACTTCTCAAATTATTTTGATAGTGGACTCTTATTTTGCAATGATTTCAGACAGACCATACAGGCGAGCATACACTCAAGAAGAAGCAATTGAAGAAATTAAACGCCAAGCAGGCAAAAAATACTCGGAAGAATTAACAAATGAATTTATTGCCGCTTTGGATGAATTTTATAATATTAAGTAAGCCATTTTTTAAAAAATTTAATGCCTGCCTCTGAGCTTTTCTCAGGGTGAAATTGCACCGCACAGACGTTATCTTTTTGAACTGATGAACAAAAATCAATGTGATAATTAGTAATTGAGCTTATTATATTTTTGTCTTCAGGTACAACGTAGTAAGAATTTACAAAATAAAAATAATCATCATCAAGGTAAGTATTTGCTTTTGTTGTTTTAATTTCATTCCAGCCTATTTGAGGAATTTTGCCCGTTTGAAATTTTTTAACCTCACCTTTAAATATGCCAAGCCCCTCTACATTTGGAGCTTCTTCACTTTTTTCAAATAAAACCTGTAAGCCGAGGCAAATTCCTAAGAAATCTGCCCCGTTATCTATTGCTTGTTTTATAGTGCAGGGCAAATTTTTATCGTTTAATTTGTTCATTGCCTGCTCAAAATGCCCTTGCCCAGGAAAAATTATTTTTTTAGCTTTTAGGATTTTTTCCCTGTCATCTGTAATTTCATAGGCATAACCTAAAAACTCAAGCATATTGCCTAAGCTTTTAACGTTTCCTGCACCGTAGTCAATTATTACAATTTTATTTGACAAAAGTGTGTCCGTCCTCTTTCATACGCCTTATAACTTCTTTCAGTTCTTCTTCAGCAGCAACAATTGAAAGTCTTAAATAGCGTTTTCCTTCATCCCCAAAAGCATCCCCCGGAACTGCTACGATACCCGATTTTTCAATCAACTCATCGCAAAAATCTTTTGCACATTTGTATCTTGGTGGAAGATCAACCCATAAGTAAAATGTAGCTTTTGGTACTTTTATATTCCAGCCAAGCTCATTCAGACCATCTACAAAGCCCTCAAGTTTCTTTTGAAGTTTTTTGTTTGCATTTTTAATATATTCATCGCCCTCTTTTGAATTTAAAAGGTCTGCGCCTGCAAGTTGAATTACTTTAAAAACACCTGTATCAAGACTGGATTTTAATTTGCCGAAAGTTCCCACCAAATCTTTATTTCCGCAAACCCAGCCAAGACGCCAGCCTGTCATAGCGTAAGGTTTTGAAAAGCTGTAAAATTCAACTGCTATATCCTTTGCGCCTTCGCATTCAAGAACAGAAGCAGGTTTATCTTTTTCATCAAAATAAATATCACAATAAGCGTTATCTGACATTAAAATTATGTTGTGTTTTTTGCAGAAATCTACACAGTGCTGCAAGTATTCTTTAGTGCATGTGCAGCCAAGCGGGTTATTTGGGTAGTTAATAATTAATGCTTTAGCTTTTTTAGGGTCATTTCCCTCTTTTAAAAATTTCTCCCAAACTTCATCTAAATTTGGCATGTAATTATTTTCTTTTGTTAGAGGTATACCGTAAGCCTTGCCGCCTGAAACCTTAATCATTTCAGTGTATGAGGCATACCCGGGATCAGGAATTAAAATAATTTCCTGCTCTTTTTTATCCATTGTAGGGTTAATAATTGCACGAATAAAGTTTGCAATACCTTCTTTTGAACCAATTAATGAAAATATTTCACTTTTTGGGTCAAGTTCAACGCCAAAGCGATTTTTCATTCTTTTTGCTACTGCTTCAAGAAAAGGAACTTCGCCTTTTGGAGTTGAATAAGTGTGATTTTTGGGGTCTTTTAAATGTTCGTTTGTACGCTCAATTACATAATCAGGAACCATATCAACGGGTGCACCCATAGAAAGTGCAATGGGCTTTCGACCTTTTTTTGTTAATTCTTCGGTCATTGCAATCATTTTTGCTTTAATTTGAAACATAATGTAAGTTTCAAGTGTGCCCATGTAAGCGTTGAAGTTTTGCATATTTTTCCTCTCGTTAATGCGTCTGAAATTTATTATACTACAAAAGTTTAATTTTTTACCCTTTGTGTCTTTAAAAACATGACTTGATGTTGTATAATAGAAAAGTTGCGCAATCAGATGGCGCAACTAGAAACGGAGACACTATGCACATTCATGTTAACGGACGAAACGTAGAAATTACAGACGCTATTAAAGCCTACGTTAAAGAAAAAGCAGGAAAAGTTGCTGCACATTATGATCAAATTCAGGCTATTGACGTTGTTTTGACAGTTATCAAAAATCCGTCCGTTGCAGATTCTCACGTTGCGGAAATTAACTGCAAAGTCTTGGGCGACACTGTAAGGGTGGAAGAAAAAGCTGAATCAATGTATGCTTCAATTGACCTTGTTTGCGACAAACTAGACAGACAAGTAAGAAAGTACAAAGAAAAATACTTAAAAGCAAAAAGCGGTTCACCTTCAATAAGAACAGAAGCCATTGCTGACGAGGAAACAGTTTAGAAAAATTTAATAAAGTAAAACTAAAGCTCCCTTTTAAAGGGAGCTTTTTTAAATCTCTTTTATATCAGGGTTTGAGCGAAAATAAGTAAGTTGTCTTTTTGCAAAGTTTCTTGTTCTTTGTTTAATTTTCTCAACTGCCTGATTAAA
>CALUXZ010000015.1 GCA_944324875.1 Candidatus Gastranaerophilales bacterium
TCCTCTTCTATTTCCCTTTTTTTATTCTCTCTGCTTATTTATATTTATGGTCTTTTTTCATCTTTTGTTATTGAAAATTTGTTGAAAATTCTTAATATATCTGAATTTGTACTGTTTTGAGCATTTTGAGTAAAATCGCATAATGCAAGGAGTAAGTGTTCAGGAGAAATAAATTTATCTTTTAAATTTTTTGCTTCAGTATTTGCAAGTTCAAATATTTTCGCAGTTTCTTGGGAAAAATAAATTTCATTTTGATTGCTTACTTTTGGCAGATTATTTATTGCCGCTTTTATATCATCTTTAAAAAGCATAGTATTAAGTTTTAAGTCACTCATTAAATCGTCTGCAGAACTTTGTGAGCTTAATGAAATTGCGTATAAAATATGCAATGGTTCAATAAAAGAGTTCGAGTATTCTTTTGCAATTTCCTGTGCATTAATTACGATGCTTTGTGATGATTGAGTTAAATTATCTAACATGACAAAAATCCTTATCAATATATATTTATATTAATAAGGATTTTAATAAAACTTACAAAAATTAATCTTAATTTAATTTTTTAGTCTGGGATAAATTGGTTCTCAAGGATTTTTATTCTAATAGGCTCTTGTAGAACAAAATCTACCCTTTGAGATTTATGAATCCACATTTTTTGAGTTCTTGTGCCATAGTAACGCACTTTTGTTAAGTGTGGACAACCTCTTATTAGTCGAATTTCAGGCTCCTTTTGTCCTAATGTAGCAAGTGCAGGACCTACAACGTTGCCGTTTTTGTCTAATACTGACTCTGTTTGAAGTGCAATATAAGCATTTTTGAAAAATCTTAAAGGTTTTTTTGTTTTTACAACTTTTCCGCTAAATTGTGTTCCTATTGGTATTAAAAGTAATTTGTCTTTGTTTACAAAATTAACTAAAGCACGTGCTACAAAAGGATCCCCAGGTTTTGCTTTTTGTACGTTAATACATTCCATAACACCTAAAGGCAAGATAGTACCTGCGGGAATTACTATCTCATCACCATCAATGTAAGCATTTTCAACGACATAGCCGTCTTTAATTATGGGACGTTGTTTATCTTTCAGTTTTTCGCTTGGACGGATTGCAACTTGTGCCATCATATTGTATAAAAACATTGCAATTTCACCACGTGTTGCAGGGCGATTAGGTTCAAGTGTGTGTTCATGCCCTGGTGTATTGTACATCAATCCGTTTTGAACAGCTTTTGCAGTTTTAATTAGCGCCCAAAGCGGTACTTCTTTTGCATCAGGATACTTTGAAAGAATTTCTAAAGCTTCTTGATGAGTCATATCATTTGTTGAAAGTGAATTAAGTACAACTGACAATGCTTCTGCACGAGTTACGGTATTTTTTGGATAAAAATAACCGTCAGGCGTGCCTACCACAAGATCATAAAAGGAGGCTAATTGAATATCATTATATGCCCAGTACCAATCTTCAACATCTTTAAAATTTCTAAATGAGTCTATACTTTTTTCACGTAATCTCAAGGCACTTACAACCATAGAGCAAAATTCGGCTCTTATGACATTATTGTCTGCTTTGTAAGTACCATCAGGATAGCCTACAACAACGCCGTTTTCATATAAATACTCAACAGCTTCATAGGCCCAGTGTGAGCTTGGTAAATCGCTGAATGTTTGAGCATTTGCGCCCGATGCACTAAAAACAACTGTGCAAATTAAAATTGTAAAAAATTTAATAATCTTTTTCATCTTATTCTCCAAACCGGTTTAGCAACATTTTAGCTTTATTTTTAGATATAAGCAAGAAATTTACATCAATTATGCTATATCTTCTTGTATTTTTTCTATGTCATTTTTCATCGGAAGTTTTATTAACTCCGCTACATTCTTTTTTTTTCCTACCATATCAGCAGTTATAGTAAAAGTTTTAATTTCAGGATTAGTAGGAACTTCATACATGACATCAAGCATGATTTCTTCAACAATTGAGCGAAGTGCACGTGCGCCAGTTTTTCTTTTAATTGCTTCTTTAGCAATTAAATCAATTGCTTCATCGTCAAATTTTAATTCTACACCATCCATTTGCATTAAACACTGATACTGCTTAACAATAGCATTTTTTGGTTTTGTTAAAATCATTTTTAATGTTTCTTCATCCAGAGGGTCAAGAACGGTGTAAACAGGTATTCTTCCTATAAATTCGGGTATTAAACCAAATTTTAACAAGTCGTCAGGTTGAAGTTTTTTAAGCATTTTTGCTGCCTGAAGCTCTTTTTCTGCTGCTGAAACAGGTTTTGAATCAAAACCAACAGTTGAAGAATCACCTGCACGACGTTCAACAATTTTATCTAAACCGACAAAAGCGCCTCCAACAATGAATAAAATATTGGAAGTATCAATTTGAATGAACTCTTGATGAGGGTGTTTTCTGCCACCTTGGGGCGGAACATTTGCAACAGTACCTTCTATCATCTTTAGCAGAGCTTGTTGAACCCCTTCGCCTGATACATCACGAGTAATAGAGGGGTTTTCAGATTTTCTTGCAATTTTATCTATTTCGTCGATGTAGATAATTCCGCGTTCTGCCTTTTGGGCATTATAATCAGCACTTTGGTATAATCTTAATAAGATATTTTCAACATCATCGCCGACATACCCTGCCTCTGTTAAGGTAGTAGCATCAGCCACTGCAAAAGGAACATTTAGAAGTTTTGCAAGTGTTTGTGCTAAAAGAGTTTTACCTGAACCTGTGGGACCTACGAGTAAGATATTACTTTTTTGAATTTCAACATCGGATTTTTCATTTTCCATGTTGTGCGCAATTCTTTTGTAGTGGTTATAAACGGCAACAGAGAGAACCTTTTTGGCATCATCTTGACCCACGATATGCTCATCAAGATAAGCTTTAATTTCGTGAGGTTTGGGTATTCCTTCATAGAGAAGTTCTGATTCTTGTGTTTTTTCTTCTCCTTTAAGGTTGAATAATTCCTCATCTAAAATTTCATTGCACAATTCAATACACTCATCGCAAATGCACACATCAGGCCCTGCAATAAGCTTTTTAACCTGATCTTGCGTTTTACCGCAAAATGAACATTTTAAATTCGGTTCATCAATTTTTGCCATTTAATTTTCTCCAAATTAATTTTCTTTATTTTCGGTATTTTCAAGAGTGATTACTCTATCTATCATACCATATTCAACCGCTTCTTCGGGTGTCATAATATAATCACGGTCTGTATCTTTTTCGATTTTTTTCAACGGTTGACCTGTGTTGTTTGCAAGGATATTGTTCAAGGATTTTTTAATTCTTAAGATTTCATTAGCTTGAATTTCAATATCTGTTGCCTGACCTTGCGCACCGCCTAAGGGTTGGTGGATAAGTATTCTTGAGTGAGGAAGTGCAAGGCGTTTGCCTTTTGTACCTGATGAGAGCAAAAATGCGCCCATAGAAGCTGCTTGACCCAAGCAAATTGTTGATACATCTGATCTTATATGTTGCATAGTATCGTATATTGCAAAACCTGCGGTAACAGAACCCCCGGGGGAGTTAATGTATAGCATAATGTCTTTTTCAGGGTTTTCACTGTCTAATAATAGCATTTGTGCTACAACAAGGTTTGCGACCATATCATCAATAGGTGTTCCAAGGAAGATAATTCTTTCCCTTAAAAGTCTTGAGAAAATATCAAAAGACCTTTCGCCACGAGATGATTGTTCGATTACTACAGGTACAAAACTCATATAATACTTATCCTTTCACTATTTTGCATTGAATTTATTAACGCTGAGCAATAGCTCGTTTACTTTTCTTGTTGCAATTTGTTGTGATAAAAGCGCAAAAGAAGAAGGGTTTTTCTTCATTTCTTCAAATATTGAAGTTGCGTTTGAACCGTACATTCTTGCAATTTCTTGAATTTGTGCCAATAAATCACTTTGTTCGATTTTAATGTTTTCATTTTTTGAAATTTGTTCAATAATTAAAGAATTTTTAATTCTTTTAATTGCTTCATCACGCAATTTTTGATTAACGGAGTCTTTTCCTTCCGCATCAACAAGTTTTTGCCAGTCTTGACCTTGGCGAAGTGCGTTTTGTTTTGTTTCTTCTCTTACCGCTTCAACTTCACGCTCAATCATGCTGTCTTGAATGTCGATTTTTGTTTCATCGTAAATTTTATTGAAAATTGCGTCAGATTTTCTTCTTTCGTTTTCAAAGTTTTTAGCGTCTTCAAGATATTTTTTAATGTCTTCTTTAAGAGCATCAAGAGTTTCGAATTTGCCTGCTTTTTTAGCCAATTCATCGTTTAATTCAGGCAATTTGCGCTCTTTTACTTCATGAAGATTAATTTTAAACTGAGCAGGTGCGCCTTTTAGCTTTGGTTCATGGTAATTTTCAGGGAATGTAACATCAATTGTGAATTCTTCCCCTGCACTGTGTCCCACAAGACCTTCTGCAAAGCCCGGGATGAAGTTTGAATGACCTAAATCCAAAGTATAGTTTTTAGCGCTGCCATGTTCGATTAACTCACCGTTTGCGCTGCCTTCAAAGTCAAAAACTACAACGTCAGTGTTATTTGAAGCTCTGTCAACTTTTTCTAGAGTTGCAAATCTGCTCTGTAGTGCTTCAAGTTCTTTATCCATTGCACCTTCTTCGCCTTTGAATTCTTCATATTCAACCTCAACATCTTTATAAGGTGCAAGATTTACTTCAGGCTTTAATTCTGCTTTTACGTCAATTACTAAGTCTTTGCCTTTTTCAAATTCAAAATGTTCAATTTGCGGTTGAGTTGCAAGGTCAAGTTTTTCTTCTTGAGCAACTTTTGAAAATTCCATTGGGAAAATACTTTCAAGTGCTTCGATTTTAATTCTTTCAACACCGACATATTTTTCAATAACATTAACAGGGGCTTTGCCTTTTCTAAAGCCTGCAATGTTAATGTTTGAACCGATTCTTTTTAAAGTTTTGTTGTAAGCGTCATTTGCTGTTTTTTCATCTACTGTGATGGTGATTTTTACAAGATTGTTTTCTTGTTTTTCAATACTGTGTTTAGTCATAGTTCCTCTTATTTTAAATTAAGTGTGTCTGTATAATAGTATAAATCAAAAATAAAAATCATGGTCAATTTGGTGTATAATTTCTTTAAAAGGTAGTTCATATATGTTACAAAAGTTGAAAAGAAAAATTATTGTGTCTGTACAAGCTATGCCTGATGAGCCTTTATACCAAGAAGTTGCGCTTAACGCAATGATAAAAAGTGTTGTAAATGGTGGCGCAGGAGGTTTAAGACTTGCAGGTGCTAGGGATGTTAAAAATGCAAAAAAAATGTACCCCGACTTACCTGTGATCGGCATTACAAAGCCCGATAAAATTCCTGAAAATTACTTAGATATTGTCTACATTACCCCAACACTTAGTGATGCAAAGGAAATAATTGATGCAGGAGCTGATATTGTAGCATTTGATGCTACAATGCGTAAGCGCCCGAACGAAGAACAATTAGGTGATATTATAAATTTTATAAAATCACAAAGTAAGCTTGCCATGGCAGATATTGCGACATACACAGAAGCAAAAAATGCAATAGAATTAGGGGCAGACATAGTTTCGACAACCCTCAGCGGCTATACTGATGAAACAAAAAATAAACCGTCTGAGCCTGATTTTGAGCTTTGCAAAGCTCTATGCAGAGATTTTAATATACCTGTAGTTGTTGAAGGCAAAATTTGGACACCAAGTCAAGCCAAAGATGCGTTTAATTTTGGGGCATTTTGTGTTGTAATAGGTTCGGCGATTACTCGCCCGCAATTGATAACAAAAAGATTTACGGAGATTTTAAAATGAAAAAAGCACTAAGTATTGATATAGGTGGCACAAAAATTTATGCAGCCCATGTAAATAAAACAGGGGAAATAGTTTCTGATATTGAAAAACATCATACCCCAAAAACATCTGAAGAAATTATTGAAAAATTAAAAGAAATAATTTCCAATCATGAAAATAAGGTTGAATTCAGTGCTATTTCAACAGCAGGTGGTGTAAATAAAGAAAATACAAAAGTT
The DNA here is from genome assembly GCA_944324875.1 of Candidatus Gastranaerophilales bacterium. Lineage (GTDB taxonomy): Bacteria > Cyanobacteriota > Vampirovibrionia > Gastranaerophilales > Gastranaerophilaceae > Galligastranaerophilus. Next base: position 6,044 of record CALUXZ010000015.1, read on the forward strand.
ATTTGTTCAACCGCCAACTTACCTTTCGGCTATCCTAAAACCAATTTTAATTCACTTTCAAATAAACCTGTTTTTGTTGAGAATGATGCAAATTGTGCTGCATGGGCAGAGTACAAAATAGGAAGTGCAAAAGGTTACGACAATAATATTACACTTACCCTAGGCACAGGCGTCGGCGGCGGAATAATTGTAGATGGCAAGCTCTTAAAAGGAAAATCAGGAGTTGCCGGCGAAATGCATTTTAAAATGTCTATGGATAAAAAAAGGAAATGTACTTGTGGTGCTTATGATTGTTTTGAAATATACGCCTCAGGTAACGGGTTAAGAATTACAGGTATTGAACTTACCGGCAATAAGGATATTACAACTTATGATATCATAGAAGGTGTCGACAAGGGTGATAATACAATGCTTAGAGTTTATAATATATGGCAAAATTATATTATAGCAGGACTTGTTGGGCTAGCGGATATTTTTGACCCTGATTGTATTGTTTTATCAGGTTCTATGGGAAAATTTTGTGATGTAGAGTATATGCAAGAGTTAGTAAATGATGATATTGTGACTCTGCCGACAAAAATTTTACATGCAACATCAGGTAATTATGCAGGCATGATTGGTGCTGCACTTTTAGGGTTTGAGAAATTTTAATCAGGTTCGCAATAAGTAAATTTAAAGCTATCCGGGAAAATATCATCTAAGCCCCAAACCACACTTTCGCCTTTACAACCTTCAAGTATAATTTTTAAATCATGTGTGTTATCAGGTGCAAATTCAGCCAGCCACTGCCTGCATGCGCCACATGGAAGACAGTTTTTTTGGTTTGGTGAATAAACTGCAATTGCTTTTATTTTTGATTTTTCTCCGGATGAAATTGCGCTTGAAATAGCACTTCTCTCGGCACAAAGTGTAATGCCATAGCTTACATTTTCAACATTTGCACCACAATAAATATTGCCGCTTTCAAACATTACGGCAGCCCCGACTTTAAATTTTGAGTATGGCGAATAAGAGTTTTCACTTACATTTTTTGCTTTTTTTAAAAGTTCATCGTAGTTTATTTCCATCTTAATACCTCGAATTTTCTCCAAAATATGCATTGAATTTAATTTCATGCTCTATACTTGTATTTTCGCCATGTCCTGGATAAATTGTTATATTTTTATCAAGTATAAAAATTTTATTTCTAATGCTTTTTTCTATTTCGCTAAAACTGCCACCAAACAAGTCGCAACGCCCTATTTCTTCAAAAAACAATGTGTCACCAGAGAATAAATTTTCTCCCAAAAGATAGCAAACAGAACCTTTTGAGTGACCAGGTGTGTGAATTATCTTTATTTCAATATCGCCTAAAAAAAGTTTTGTATTTTCGTTTATATATTCATCAATACGAGGTTTTTCAATGCCGTCAATACCAAAATGCGCACACTGCAAAGATACATTTTGTATTAAAACCTCATCTTCTTTATTGATAAATACTTTTACATCAGGATAAAGTATTTTTACATCATTTACTGCAAAAACATGGTCAAAATGTCCGTGTGTTAATAAAACATATTTTAATTTTGCCCCCAGGGCATCAATTTCAGCTTTTATTGAGTTTGCATCACCTGAAGCTTCTATGACTATTGCTTCTTTTGTATTTTCATCAAAGACTATATATGTATTTGCTTGAATTGGTCCTAATGGTAGTTTTTTAATAATCATTTTTAAATTCCGTTACTAGTGCAAAAATGATTTTACCACATAGAGCCATTTTTGGACAATACTTCCCCTATTTAAATCAATACAAGTTTTTTCAAGAACTTTTATGATGTCTTTATCATTTAAATTAAAATGTAATTTCAATTCACTGAGGTAATGCAAAAGGCATTCTTTCGCCTTTTGCTTTCGCTCTGTTTCTGTATCTTTTTGCGCAATAAACTGTTCCATACAGTTTAATAATAAATAAATACATATATAAGTTCATTAGACAAAAAGAGTAGTCTTTACTTTTTTTTAGGTACTATATTATTTGATAAAAACTTGTCAAGATTGAAAATAGCAGGTTTTTCTTCTTCTATTTCATTTTCATAGCCTAAAATTCTTGATAAATCTGTCTTTAATTTACCTAAATCTTCATATTTTTTAAGCTCGCCATCTATTGCTATTGAAACATCACCTGTTTCTTCTGACACTACAATACAAGCGCAATCAGATGTTTCAGTAATTCCTATTGCGGCTCTATGTCTTGTACCATATCTCCAGCTTAATTTCGGGTCGTCGGTAAGTGGCAAAAGTACTCCTGCAGAAAGTATTTTTTCGCCTTCAATAATCACAGCACCGTCGTGCAAAGGCGTAGAGGGGTAAAAAATAGTAAGCAGAAGTTCTTGAGACACATCTGCATCTAATTTTGTGCCTACATCTGAGTGGTTGACAGGTGAATTATCACGTTGCAGTACAATCAGCCCGCCTGTTTTTGATTTTGATAAATATTTAATTGTTTCAATAAGTTCTTTGACAACATCAATTTTCGTTTTTTTTGCATTAAAGTGTTTTCTGTTTAAAATAACATTTTCAAAAAAATTGCTTTGTCCAATATAACCCAGGAAACGTCTTAATTCAGGTTGAAATATTACAATAAGCCCAAAAATTACAACACTTACAAGTGTTTTAATAAACATACCGAAAATTTGCAGATTAACTTTAATTAAAAGTTCTGAAAAAATCCACATAAAAATCAGTACAAACATACCCCTTACAAGGTTTTCACTTGGTGTACCTTTTATGTATTTACGATAAAAATACCACAGGATAAATATTAAAATAATTATCTCAATGATATTTATGCTTGGTTTAACTACACTTAAAGACTTTAGCAGTTCATGAAATTGTGAGATTATAAAACTGTAAAAGTCATTAAAATTCACCCTTAAATCCTCTAAATTCTATCAGGTATTACATCGTTTTGAACTAACTGTTCATAAGTTTGTCTTTTAACTATAATATCAGATTGTGAAGAATTTACAAGTACCATGGCAGGTTTTAGCACGCAATTATAATTTGATGACATTGAATATCCGTATGCACCTGTGTTATATATACACAACAAATCGCCTGCTTGTGGGTCATTTAATTCAATATCCTTTATTAAAATATCTCCGGATTCACAAAATCTACCTGCGACAGTTACTTTTTGCATATCATCTTTTTCTTTTTTATTTGCAATTTGTGCAAAATATTTTGCACCGTACATCGAAGGTCGCGGATTATCTGCCATTCCACCGTCTACGGCTATGTATTTTTTTCCATTCGGTACTTGTTTTGATGAACCTATGGTATAAAGTGTTACTCCTGCAGTTGCAACAATTGAACGCCCAGGTTCAATGTATAAAACAGGTTTTTTAAGGTTATATTCTTTACAATGTTTTTCTATAGAGTCAATTATTGTTTTTGCTATTGTTTCAACTGATGGCGGGCAATCTTCATCTGTATAAGTAACACCCAGGCCACCTCCTGCATTAATTTCATAAAGTTCAATGCCGAACTTATCTTTAATTCTTTTTATTTCTTTTAAAATTACACCTATTTCATCGTAATAAACTTGTGTTTCAAATATTTGCGAACCTATATGTGCGTGTAAACCTGTTAATTCAAGATTTGTATATTCATCCAAAATAAGTTCTATTGCTTCATCAATCTGTGTTAAATCAAAACCGAATTTCGAGTCTAAGTGTCCCGTTTGTATATACTCGTGAGTATGACATTCAATTCCAGGAGTAATTCTTAAAAGTATTTTTTGTGTTTTATTCTTTGTTTTTGCGATTTCATTTAAAAGTGCAAGCTCCAAGAAATTATCTACGCTTATATGTCCTACACCATAGTTAAGCGCCATATTAAGTTCATCGTAGCTTTTATTGTTACCGTTAAAAGTAATGTTTTTCATATCAATACTTGCATTTTTTATTGTGTAAAGCTCTCCACCTGAAACCGCATCAAATCCAAAACCTTCTTCAGAGAGTATTTTTGCTATAGAACTTGTCATAAGAGCTTTTGAAGCAAACATCATATTTACATTTTCCAGATGAGAAAAAGCTTTTTTATATTCTTGTGCAATACCTCTTAAAGTAACCTCATCAACAATATAAAGTGGCGTTGCATATTTATTTGCAAGTTCAACTAAATCACAACCGCCTATTTCAAGATTTCCATTTTCGTTTATTTTGGTACTTATTGGTTTAATATTTTGATTAATGCTCATATTATTATCCTATTTTATCTTGCTAAATTATGATAATGATTGTAACATAAAAAAAGTTTATAAAAGGAGAAAAAAATGCCTTATTTAGACAGATATTTAACTTTAAAAAATACTTTTGTATTCTTTATTTTAATGCTTTTAGCTTTTTTGGCGGGAAACATAGCAGATATTCTTTTAATGCTTTTTGCAGCTTATGTGCTGACTTGTGCTATTAATCCGCTTGTTACAAAACTGCAAAAGTACATGCCCAGAGTTCTTGCGGTAAGTCTTATTTTGCTTTTGTTTTTAGTTGGTGTTTTAGGCTTTTTCGTGCCACTTTTTGTTGTAAGTGTTAAACAAATTTTAATTATTATACAAAATTTCCCTAATTATGTAGATGAAATTCAACATGTTTTAAATTTTAACATTTTTGGATTTTCTCTTGCTAAAATAATTAATGCTGAAGCATTAAAAGTTGATATGGCACCTATTGTGCAAAATGTTTTTGCTCATTCTATTGAAGCAGGTAAAATTGTTGCAAATTCTTTTACAACTGTATTGGCAGTTACAATTATGATATTTTATTTAGCTTATGATGAAACGCATATTAGAAATGTATTTATAGCATTTTTCCCTGAAAAATATAAAGTTCGTGCAGGTGAAATTGTTGACACTATTTCAAACAGAGTAGGTGGGTATGTTTTTGGACAAGTGCTTTCAATGGCATTTGTAGGAATATTAACAATGGCAGGTTTATTGCTTATTGGTCATAAACATGCTCTAATACTCGGCTTTATAACATTTATTTTAGATGTAATTCCGGTAATTGGTCCCACAATTGCAGTTGCTGCAGGTCTTATAAGTGCTGCAGGCCATGGTTTTGTATTTGTGCTTTTAACATTTGCTATATTCATGATAGTGCAGTGGCTCGAAAATCAGATTTTACGTCCTGTGATTTTTGGGAAATTAATGGATATGCACCCTTTGACAATAATTATATCGCTGCTTGTGGGTGCAAGATTTTTGGGCTTTTGGGGTGTAATTTTAGGTCCTGCAATTGCCAGTGTAATATGTGTTTTGGTTGATGAATTATATTTAAAAAGAATAAAAGAACAGGAAAGTTAATGGAAAGATATTTATATACTCAAAAGATTAATAAACATCCAAAAATTAATGCTTGGTTTGCGTTTCCTGCTATTGAGAGCTTTGCAATGGCTTCGCTTGGGTATTTGTCAATATTTAAAATGCTTGATTTGATGGACGAAGTTTTTGTTGAACGTATTTATGCAGATACAAAAGTAACCCGCTGCAAGTTAAAAGATGTTAAGGTGATGGGTTTTTCAACGAGTTTTGAAATAGACATTTTAACAGTAATTAAAATGTTGAAAAAATATAATATTCCTTTAAAATCTTCACAAAGAGAGGAAGATGACCCTATTGTATTTGCAGGTGGACCTGCAGTTAATTCGAATCCATTGCCATACAAGGATTTTTACGATTTTATAAGCATTGGTGAAGGGCAATTATTACAAAAAGTTTTTAAGTTTATTGCAGATAACAAAAACTTAAAAAGAAGTGAAATTTTAGAAAAACTAAAAGACTTTGATGGTATTTGGGTGCCTAAATACGGCAAATATAATGTAAGTCTTTTACGTGATAATCTTAGTGAGCCTGTTTCAACCCCTATTTTAAGTGATAAAAGTTTTTTTAAAGATACATACGTAATAGAAATAGAACGTGGATGTCCTAAAATGTGTAATTTTTGTATTGCTAGCTGGATGAATTTTCCGGTAAGATTTTTGGATACTAAAAAAATTATAAACTCTCTTTCTAATGCATTAAAATATACAAATAAAATAGCACTCTTAGGTGCTTATGTTGCAGGACATCCGGATTTTGACAAAATTATAGATTTTATTGGTGAAAAAAATAAAATTTCTCCAATTGAACTTTCGATATCTTCCCTTAGGGCTGATTTAGCTGATGAAAAGTTATTTAGAACACTTGTTGATTGCGGACAAAGACATGCCACAATAGCCATTGAGGCTGGAAGCGAACGATTGAGAAAAATTATAAATAAAGATTTAACCAACGAGCAAATTTATGCGACTGTAAAAACTGCTCGTAAGGCAGGATTAAAGGGTCTTAAGATATATGTTATGATAGGGTTGCCTTATGAAACAGATGAGGATATAAAGGCTTTTATTGATCTTGCACAAGATTTAAAAAAGCAGAATCGAGGGTTTGATTTTACTTATTCTATTTCAAACTTTATTCCAAAAGCTCATACACCATTTGAAAATGTCCAAATGGATAACTTTAAATCGCTTGAGAAAAAAATGCTGTTTATAATGAAAAATCTGCGAAAGAAAAACATTGCCTTTCGTTTTGCGAGCATAGAGTGGGATTTAATTCAGGCTGTTTTGTCGCGTTATGATAAATCTCTTGCTGATTATATAATTAAAGTTTGTGAACGTGGGGGCAATCTCGGTGCATTTAAGCATGTTTGGAAAGAATTCAGTGACAAAGGCAAGTTTAAAGATATTAAAGATGTTGCAGTAATGCCTTTTGATAATACTAAAAAGAAATTGCCCTGGTCATTTATAAAGGCCGTTCCTCAAGATGTTCTTGAAAATAGTCAGAAAGAGTATTTGTCGCTTATTTAAGCGTGACGTTTTTTTTCTGTTGTGCTATTATTGTCTGGCAGTAACTTGAGGAAAAAATGACTGAAGAATTAAAAATTGAACAAAAATTTATTGATGAAGCAAAATTATTAAGTCGTGGCGCAGAAATCTTGCCTGATGGTTTTATGGGGCTTGCATATAAACTTCAAAAAGCTCATAAGGAAAATCGTCCTTTACGGGTTAAATTGGGTCTTGATCCGACTCGCCCAGATTTACATCTGGGCCATAGTGTTGTTATGCGCAAATTAAAACAATTTCAAGATTTAGGTCATCAGGTTGTGCTCATAGTAGGTGGTGCAACTGCTATGGTAGGGGACCCTTCGGGAAAGTCTGAAACCCGTCCTGCACTTTCAAAAGAACAAGTTGAAGAAAATGCAAAAAGCTATTTTGAGCAAATGTCAAATGTTGTGGACATAACGAATGCTGAGGTTACAAATAATGCAGATTGGTTGCACACAATGAGCTTTGTTGAAATGCTCAAACTCGCGACTTCAACAACAGTTGCAAAAATGCTTACACGGGACGACTTTGCAAAAAGATACGCCCAGGGACGCCCTATAAGTGTTGTAGAGTTCTTTTATCCTTTAATGCAAGCTTATGATTCTGTTGCAATCAAGGCTGATATTGAATTGGGTGGAACAGATCAGCGTTTTAATCTTTTAATGGGTAGAGATGTTCAGGCTTATTACGGTTTTGACGATTTGCAAATTGCTATGCTTGTACCTTTAATTGAAGGCACGGATGGGCAGGTCAAAATGTCAAAAACTTATCCTGAGCATTGTATTTCATTTACTGACAGTCCAAAAGATATGTATGGCAAACTTATGAGTATTCCTGATGAACTTATGCCAAAGTATTACTTGCTTTTAACTGACCTGGATTTCAATAAAGATAATAATCCGCGTGATGAAAAAATGCGACTTGCTTATGAAATAGTAAGAATGTATAAGGGGGAAAACGAAGCAACGATTGCTCAGAATGAGTTTATTAATGTTGTTCAAAGAAAAGGTGTCCCTGATGATATTGAAGAAATTAAATTAAGCGAACCTAAAAACATAGCAGATTTATTATTGAGCTTGAAATTTGTTCAGAGTAAGGGTGAAGCAAAAAGGCTTATAGCAGGTGGTGGTGTTAAATTTAACAGTGAAAAAGTTGCTGCAGTTGACTTTTTAGTTAATAAATCCGGTGTTTTACAAGGGGGCAAAAGGAAATATGCCAAAATTGTATTCTAATATTTTAGAATTAATAGGAAATACGCCTATAGTTAAGGTTAATGGGACTTATGACGGTTATAAGCCCAAAAATTTATATGCTAAGCTTGAATATTTTAATCCTGCAGGTTCAATAAAAGATCGTGTTGCTTATAATATGCTAAAAAGTGCATATGATAAGGGTCTTGTTACACCTGATACAGTAATTGTAGAGCCTACATCAGGTAATACTGGAGTTGGACTTGCCTTATGCGCAAGTATTATGGGACTTGAGTTTATTGCAGTTATGCCCGAGAATATGAGTGAAGAGAGGAAAAAATTAATCTCGGCTTATGGTGCGAAAATTGTCTTGACTCCTAAAAATCTTGGGATGAAAGGTTCTCTGGATAAAGCAACGCAAATTGTCGATGAGCTTAAAAAAGAAGGTAAAAATGTTTTTCAAACTCAGCAGTTTGAAAACCCTGATAATCCCCTTACTCATATTAAAACAGCTGATGAGCTTTGGAGTGATACGGATGGCAAAATTTGTTTTTTGGTTGCTGGAATTGGCACAGGTGGTACAATTTCAGGAATGGCAAAAAGATTAAAAGAATTGAACCCGAAAATTAAAATTTTAGGTGTAGAACCTGCAGAGAGTCCGCTTTTGACCAAGGGAGTTGCTGCAGCACATAAAATTCAAGGTATCGGTGCGAATTTTGTGCCAAAAACCCTTGACAAGAGCCTTATTGATAAAATTGTAGATGTTAAAAGTGATGATGCAATAAAATTAACACGAGAGGCGGCAAAAAAAGATGGGCTTTTGGTGGGCATATCTTCCGGTGCAGTTTTAAAGGCCGCTCTTGAGCTTGACAAAAAGATATTTTTTGAAGGCAGGGATGAAATGATAGTGTGCATTTTTCCTGATAATGGTGAAAGGTATCTTTCCGGAGGTGTTTTTTAATGGATGAAAAAAAACATGGTTTATCTCTTGTGCGTGGAATTAAGACTGTCTGTAATGATATAAAAACAATATATGATAAAGACCCTGCGGCAAGAAATTTAGCAGAGATAATTTTTTTATATCCTGGTTTTCATGCGCTTTTGGCATACCGTTGTGCTCATAAGCTTATAAAATGGCATATTCCTTTTATACCAAGGCTAATTTCACAATTGGCACGTTTTTTTACAGGAATTGAAATTCACCCTCGTGCACTTATTGGTAAAAATTTTTTTATTGACCATGGGATGGGTGTTGTCATTGGTGAAACTACAGTAATCGGTGATGACGTTCTTATTTATCAAGGGGTAACACTTGGCGGCACAGGTAAAGATACAGGCAAGCGACATCCGACAGTTGGTAATAGTGTTACAATTGGTGCGGGTGCAAAAGTTTTGGGTAATATTACAATTGGGGATTATACAAATATTGGTGCGGGTTCTGTTGTGGTGGACGATGTTCCAGAACACTCCACTGTTGTTGGTATCCCCGGGCGTATTGTAAGACAAAGGGTTTTTATTCAAGGTCAGCTCCTGCACAATAGAATTCCTGATCCCATTAAATGCGAGTTAAACAGGCTTAAATATGAAGTTCAAGAACTGCGCGCGAAAATTAATCAGCCTTAGTCCAACAATTGTAATGCGTTTTGCAAAAGTTGTTTATAGCTTGAGATAAGCTTATTTGAAAGCTCCATTTGCATTTTTGCTTCTTGGTAGTAAGTTGCATTTGCTTTAAAATCTATGTTTGACAATTCAATCATACCACTCGTAATTTCTGCTTTTCCTATTACAGGTCTGCCTGATTCAGCTGTTTCTACAAAATAACCGTCTTTGTATTGATATAATTCTTGAGGGTTATGAAAGTTCATAACTGCAATTTTATACAAAGGCGTTGCTTCTTTACCGCCATTAGTCTTTCCGTATAAAATTCCGTCTTCTTTTATTTCATATTCGTCATACTTTCCTAAAAATTTACCGTTATCAGGGTCAATCCATAGTTTAATTTCTGTTGTAGGTATACTTAGTGCTCCGCCATTGGCTGTAGTTTCGTCAAATTCTGCACTGGTAAGTGATTTTGTACCTGCCATAATTTCGCCATGGTCATTTAATATGTAGCCTTGGACCTTTGAACCATCAGTGGCTTTATATACACCTTCACCGTCAAATTTAAATTCTCCTAAACGTGTATATGCCAATCTGCCTTCATTGTTTCTTACAACAAAATATCCGTTGCCCTCCAAAAAAACATTTTCTGTCGAAGTACCTGGGATAGCTTTGCCTTGACTTGTATTTTTTAAATAACCGTCTAATTGCACCGCATCTAAAAAGGTTTTAAAAGTAACCTGATTTTCACGATACCCGGGAGTATACATATTTACCATATTTTCCGTTACGGCATCCATCCAATTCCTTGTTGCTGCTTGGATATTTATGGCATTAACATATGCATCTTTCATTGGTTATTCTCCTTTTTATTTTTTTGGTTTTGGTCTTTGTGTTGCCTGTAGCTTATATTTGAGTATGAAATATTTTGTTCGTCAAATCTTTGTCGTAAATAAGGAATATTGTTTTTTAAATATTCTTCTACAGCTTTGTCTCCTGGAATAAAATGTGCGTTTACTTTGCCTTTATCATCAAGCTTTAAAATAACAGTTACATTATTATCAAAGTCCATTCTTATTGGTTTTTTTGAATCGTAAGATGTTTGCAGCATTGACAATAAACTTTTTGAAACTTGCATTTGCTGTTCGTTTTTTGTTGTAATTTCCAATCCTTCATCTTGAATTTGATAATTAATAAGCCCGTTTTGATTTACTATATTTAAGAAAAACATAGCATCTTCTTGTCCTATTTTAATGCTTTCAATGTCGTATTGTGATGCAAAATCCAAATCCAAAAAAAGTTTATTTATTTCATCATCTTTATTTAAAATTTTATCTTTTGAAAAATTTGATAAAAGTTTTTCAAATTCGCTTTTGAATACTCCTGCATGATTTTTTTTACTGTATGCATCTTCTGAAACAGTAACATTTTGTACTGTTGATTCGTAAGTTTGTTCAGTTGTGGTTGTGTTTTCGATTATCATTTTGCTCCCTGAGTTGCTCCAGCATTTCTTCTTCTTGTTTTTCTCTTGTTTTTGCAAAATGCTTTTGTGCGCCTATTTCGTTTAGTTGTTTTAATTCCAAAGCCTTTTGTTCTTGCAGATATTCTTCACGTTTATGCTCTTTGTGTTTTTCAAGGACGTTTACTTCTTTTTCACGTTCATGTAACTTTTCTTTTTCTTCTTCAAGTTTTTTTATAGCCTCTTGCCTTTCAAGCTCCAGTTTTTCGCCTTTTTCATAAAGATGCTTTAAAAATTTATCGAATCCGTCATACATCATAGGGTCAGATTTTCGCATATTTACTCTTGTGTCTTGAATATCTTTATTATTTTTAATGATAAGCAGTTCAATCCTGTCAACTTCATTTTGTGCTTTTATTACTTCCTGTAGCTGCTCTTCTTTTTTTCTTATTCTTATTTCAAGGAACTTTTGGAGTCTGTAGCGAAAAGGCATTTTTATACTCAATTATAGTTTTACCGTGAAGTTATCGGCAGTTTTTGAAATAAATTTAATGTTTTTTTAAAAAATGTCAAAAATTCATCTTAATATATGATTTTCACATAAAAAAAATGAATGATAATTTAATTACTATGACAAGGGGTATAATAAGGTTTTTATTTTCATTGTTTTTTATATGTTTATTTTCACCTAACGCTTTTGCTTATGAAAGAATAGGTATTGTTTCAGATGCTATTTTAACTCAAATTAACCCCTATAATGCATATTTTAAGACACCTGAATTTTTTCTTCAGGATGTTCGTGCAAACCTTGTGAAATCAGGAATTAGTGTAGTAAGTGTTGCAACAACGCAACGACTCCTAACTAATATGGGTGTTAATCAATATGATATTGAAACACTTGGTTCTTTGCAACAAGGTTATGACCTTGATTATGCCTTATTAAGAAAAATTTGTCGTGCCATAGGGGTAAAAAAACTTGTTGTAATGACAAGCTCTGTTGATATTCAAAGAGATTTTTTGAAAAATACATTGTGGAATGTCGCAAATATTCAAGGTATGGATGTTGTTAATCCAACCCATAGGGTAAGTGTTTATGTTGCTTTTGTTGATGTTGAACATGAAATTGTAATATGGGAGCAAATATATGCTAAAAATATAAGAAATAACAAGTTTAAAAACCTTGATACAACTATTTCAAGCAACTATGAAGGTATGTTGAGATTAAAAGAATATTCAAAATATATAAGTCCTGAAATTTCAAAACAGGTAAGAATGAGGTTGATTGATCCGTCTTACACTACTGGACCTGTTGAAATCAATAGAGGCAATGTAGTTAAATACTTTAAAGATATGAAAAATGTTGGAAGCAAGAAGCGTTTAACAGATATTGATGCACAAAAGTGGGACACTGAAAAATTAAAAGAAGATACTTTGGAAAATATTGAAACAAAGAAAAATAAATTTGTAAATTGGGTAAAAAGCCTAAAACGGAGCAGAACATATGAAAACTTATAAATATGGGTTTGAAATGATATTTATACTAATAGTAGGGCTTTTAGCATTATTTGTCCCTGTTATTGTAAAAACAAAGTCTTTAAGCTATATTATTGCTCCGCATGCATTTTTAATAGTTATGGGTGGAACTATATGCGCAATTTGCATAAGTTTTTCAATAAAGGAGTTGTTAAATGCTTTTTGCTCATTGAAACTTTTGTTTGTTAGAGAAAAAAAGGATTGGACAATTCTTGCTGATGATATTTTAGAACTTGCAAAAATTGTTCGTGCAAAAGGTTTTCTGGCAATAGGTGAAGTTGTTGATTATATTCAAAACCCTTTTTTAAATAAAGCAGCAAGAAATCTTATGGAAGAAACAGATGTAAAAACTTTGGAAGAGAATTTACGGTTATTGTGTTTTTATGATAATAAAGATGATTTTAAAAATATTGAAATTTTTGAAGAAATGGGTGGTTATGCACCGACTTTTGGCATGGTAGGAGCGCTTATGGGACTTATACAAATTTCTGCCATAAGTTCTGATCCTAAAGCTCTTTTAAGCGGTATTGCAACTGCTTTTATTGCAACAGTATATGGAGTTGGCAGTGCAAATTTAATTTTTTTACCGCTTGCAAAAAAACTAAAAAATATTCTTGATGAAAAATTATTGGAGCAAGAAATAATATTGTCAAGTATTTTAGACATTGCAAATATGCAAAGTTCTGTTGTAATAAGTGAAAAATTAAATAAAATGTTGTGTGATAAAGAAATAATTAACGAGGGCAAGGTTATTCCTTTTGCGGCATAAAATGAATAATTTATATAATAAATATAAAAATCTATATAAAAAAGCACCTGATAAAGATAAGAAAAATCATATAAATCGTTGGGTTATTTCATATGCAGACTTTGTAACAGTTTTGCTTGCAATATTTATGGTCTTGTGGATTAGTTCTAATTTTGAAATATCGGATAAAGTTTTAGCTAAAGCCCAAAAAAAAGAGCAGATTCAAGAACAAAAACAAGACCCTACTGGTCCCAATTATTTAATAGATGGAGTTAAAAATCCTTCAGACTCTAAAGAAATTAGAGTTATTGAATTTGAAAAAGCTTTAAATGATTTAAATATTGCACTTAAAGATAAAAAAGATATGCAAATAATACCCCAAGATGCAAAGATAACAATCCGTTTGGGAGAAGGGGTGCTTTTTGATGAAGGTTCTGCTATAATAAAACCTGACTCTAAAAAGTCGCTTGATATTTTAATAGCTGAACTAAAGAAAAATAACAAGCAAATAAGAGTAGAAGGTCATAGTGACAATTTACCGGTAAAGGGCGGAAAATATACATCAAACTGGGAATTATCAAGTGCAAGAGCTGTAAATATATTAAGTTATATGATATCTCGTGGAATAGATAAAAAACGTCTAAGTGCAGCCGGTTATGCTGATAATATGCCAATTGCAACAAATAACACGCAAGAAGGCAGGGCAAAAAATAGACGAGTTGATATAATAATAATTAATTAACGGAGTAATAATATGTCAAAACCTTTACAGACTAAAGATGCAAAACCAAAAGAAGAAGCAAATACAAAAAAACCTTTGGGAAATGTAAATACAAATGTTATGATTGTAGCAAATACCGTTGTTACAATAGTAATACTCGGAATTTTTATGATTATAATGTATTCTCTTTTTGACTCTATGATTACAAATAAAATATCTGCTTTCCATAGTCCAGATGAGCAATTGGAAGATGTTGAACAGGTTGAAGATGAACGCGGCATATTGCTTGATTTAGGTGATTTTATTTTAAATCTTGCAGATATTAATCCGAGAAGATATTTAAAAGTTAATGTTGCAATGGAATTGTCCAAAACCCCTGATGAAATTGAAATGTTAAATGCGCCTCAGGAAAAATCAGGCGGCCACGGTGCTGCTCCTGCAAATCCAATGGAGACAATAGCAGCTGAAATGGAACAATATAAACCTGCTGTCAGGGATGCCATAATCTCTGTAATGTCAAATAAAACATCAGATGAATTATCAACTGCAACAGGTAAGGAACTTGCAAAGGAAGAAATAAAAGAAATGGTGAATACTGTATTTAATGGGCAAAGAGAAGTTTTAAGGGTGAGCTTCGGTCAATTTATTATTCAATAGGTTTTTATGGAAGAAAATAAAAAAGAAGAAATAATTGAACAACAAAATCAACAACCGGATTCTACAGTTGAACAAACTGCCCCCGGGGTTGATGTTGTTGAAGAATTGACACAAATTGCTGATGAAAAAGAAGAACCTTTAGGGGAGACAGAGATATTTCAAGATGTTGAAGAAACAGTAATTGTGCAACAGGTTAGCAATGCGCAAGATAATAATGTCGGATTTGAGCCTGTAATCGCTCCAAAAAAAACCAAGGAGCAAAAAAGTCCTGATTATGATATGGTAAGTGTTTCTCCTGTCGAATTTATTTCCTTTGAAGATGAAAACCAACATCTGAGTGATGACCCAAAAGCAAATCTTGATATTATGCAAGATGTAAAAATGCATATTACTGTTGAATTGGGCAGAGCAAGAAGTTCTGTTAAGAAGATACTTGATTTGTCAAAAGGTTCTATAGTTGAATTGAATAAAGTTGCAGGCGAACAAGTTGAATTGTATGCAAACGGCAGATTTATTGCCTATGGTGAGGTAATTGTTATTGAAGATAAATTTGGCCTTCGTGTTACAAATATATCAAATCAGAACATTCATAATTTATAATAAAAATGCCGCCTGAAGTAAGGCGGCATAATTTTTTATCATAGTGTTTTTATGAAAAATATCTTTTTAATAAACCGTCAAAGCCTCTGCCATGGCGAGCTTCATCATTTGCCATTTCATGTACAGTATCATGTATTGCATCATAG
>CALUXZ010000016.1 GCA_944324875.1 Candidatus Gastranaerophilales bacterium
ACAAAAAAGAAGGCGATTGGGTAAAATTTGGCGGACTTTTAGGAGAAGCCCCTATTATGTCGATGAGCAAGCTTGATAGTTCAACTTTTGTAAACAGGAGCGGAAGAATCCCTGCACCAATTCACAGTTTAAATAATTAAAAACCCGCTTAAAAAGCGGGTTTTTAATTATTTTACAATCACTTTAATTTTATCTTTTTGTACATTTTCTTTCTTTGCAACAGCTTGAGCGCTCAAAAGCTCAACTGCCTTTGCAAGTTGCGGATCTCGTTCTTTTTTAATATCTTCTTCTGTTAAATCAACCTCATAATCAGGCTTAATACCTTTTTTATTAATATCAGTACCATTTGGTGTTAAGTATTTTTGTATTGTAATGTGCATGGCAGAACCGCCGGGGAGTCTGTTAATTTCTTGTACAAGACCTTTACCAAAAGATTTTTTACCAACAATTGTGGCACGTTTGTTATCCTTTAACGCTCCGCTTAAAATCTCACTGGCAGAAGCAGAACCGCCATTGATAATTACCACAAGCGGCTGATCGGTTAAAGTTCTTTGATTAGCACGAGTAGTATCCTTATAACCTTCTCTATCAACAGTAGAGACAATTACCTTAGAATCCAACAACATATCTGCAATATAAATTGCATTAGTCAACAAACCACCGGGGTTTGAACGCAAATCAATAATAAGCCCGTCTTTATCACAATTTTCAATCAATGCTTGCTCAAACTCGGCAGTAGCATTTCTGCTGATAAAAGAACTTAAGCGAATATAACCCAAATTTTCGGGAATTTTTACAAATTCCGGTGCTTTTGTGGAAACAGATTTTATCTCAATTTTTTCTCTTGTAATTTTATAAGTTTTAGCAGGCTCCTTGCCTCTTTTTACAAGCAAAGTAACTTGAGTCCCCTCCGGACCTCTTATTTGCTCGGCTGCAGCATCAACAGTTATCCCTTTTGTGCTTTTGCCATTAATTTCAAGAATTTCATCTTCGGCTTTTAAACCTGCACGCTCCCCTGGGGTATCCTCGATAGGTGCAATTACAAGCAATTTGCCATCACGTACACCTATTTGCACACCAATACCTTGCAGTGAGCCTTGAATAGACTCGTTTTCTTCTTTAAAATCTTTAGGATTTAAAAATTTCGTATATACATCATTCAAGCTTGAGACCATTGACTCTATTGCAACATAAGCATCTTCATCGTCTTTAATAACATTATCATAGCGATGACGCCATCTTGACCAATCTTGCTCATTATTTGTCTGATCAACAAATTTTGAGTTAACAAGCTTCCATGCTCTATCATACAAAGACTGGGGTGTTTGCGCCAAAACAGGGTTCATAAAAGAACTTACATAAAAAAGTCCAAACATTAAAACAAATATTGACGCTTTTTTTAAAATATCTTTCATATTCTCTCCTCTTTAGTAGATATTATAACAAAGTATTTTTTAATTTCCAAAAATTAATTTATAAATCCCGTATTAATTATGTATTTAATTTTTACACTTGATAAAGTAAAATATTTAAATGAGAATTTCACAAAATAAATCCTTACTTTTACTTGCTTTTTCTTCGGTACTTATATTTTTTATAGTTTACATAATTGGCGTAACAATATTTGAACCGAAATCTTATAACTTTTTTGTCAAAATGACTACACAAAATGCAAAAGCATCGGATGATATCGTACTTGTTGTAATTGATGACAAATCATTACACCAACTTGGCAGATGGCCATGGAAAAGAACACGTTACGGCGAAATTTTCGAGTATATTTCAAATTATACACAAGCAAAACAAATAGGTTATGATGCAATAATAGTTGCTCCTGATACTGAAAACCCCCAATCCGATAAAGAATTTTACAATCAAATAAAAAACTTGGATAAACTTAGTGCAGGGGTAGGCTTTTCGAACACAAATTTTAAAAATATAGATGAAAAATTATATGAAAAGCTACTTTTTGACAAAAATGAAATCCAAATAGAGGATAAAAGAAGTAAAAAATTTAAACAATGGAGTGATTATAAAAGTTTTAGCGCATTTCAAAAAGATTACTTAAAAAATATAAAAAATCTTGGTTCTGTAAACACAAATATGGACAATGACGGCTATATAAGAAAAGTTGATCAGGTAATAAATTACAAAGGCAAATTATACCCTTCCTTAGGACTGCTAATGTATTCTAAACACACAGGTATTAAACATTTTGTTCTGACAGATAAATATTTACTTGCAAAAAATAATCAATACTCCCTTAAAATGCCAATTACTAATAAATACGGCATAGCTTATTCCAATATTTATTTTTACAAAACTGATGACGGGTTGTATTCTCACCAAAAAATTTCAGCATCCGATGTTATAAATTCACTTGAAGCAATTAAAAAAGGTGAAAAACCAATATTAGACGGCGAAATTTTTAAAGACAAAATTGTATTTGTTGGTGCAAATGCTAACGCACAAGCCCTTCAAGACATCAAAAGAACACCTATATCCGACACATTCTCGGGTGTTGATATTCAAGCAACAAATCTTGATAACATAATTAATAACGAATTTTACAGGAACACAGGCGAAATATACAACATATTAAATGTAGCACTTGTTTTTATAATGGCTTTTGTTCTTGTTTGCACATTACCAATTCCTGTTGCAATACTCTCATGCGCTTGTCTAATGTTTATGTATCTGATTTTTGCATTTTTTATGTACAGCAATAAAGTTGCAATAAATCTTATTTTACCTGAAATTTTTATCCTTTTTGCAATAGGTTGTGCTTATTTATACAGGTATTTGTTGGAAGGCAAAAAGAAAGAAAAAATACAATCCGCAATGGGTAAATACCTGTCTCGAGATGTTATGCAAAATGTTGTCAATAATATCGATTCCGTAAAACTTGGCGGCAAAAGAGCAAACGTGACAGTGCTTTTTGCTGATATAAGAGGCTTTACGTCAATAAGCGAGAAACTAAGTGCAGAAGAAGTCACAAAAATTTTAAACGAGTATTTTACGGCAATTGTACCAATTATTGAAAAACATAACGGGATTTTAAACAAATTTATGGGCGATGCCGTTCTTGCTGTTTTTGGTGAACCTATTGAAAACAACCACCACGCACTGGATGCAGTCAAATGCGCAGATGCAATGCTTAAAAAAGTAAAGCAACTGCAGGAAAAATGGCTGGAAGAAGGCAAACCTAAAATTGAAATAGGAGTTGGAATATCGACCGGTGAAGCATTTGTGGGAAACATAGGGTCTGAAGAAAGACTTGAATATACGGTTATTGGGGATACTGTAAATACAGCATCAAGGATTGAAAACTATAATAAAGTTTACCGAACTAAATTTTTAATCAGTCAGGAAACTTTTGAGCAAGTGCAAAAGCACGTTGATGTTATTAAAATAAGAGAAGTAAGCATACGTGGTAAAGCAAAGAAAATTAACATTTATGAGGTTTTAAGACTCATTAATGTATAATTATTCTTATGGACAAGTTTTCAACTTTTGATGAAATACACAAAAAAATTATTGCTTCATGCAAAATTGAAATGGAGCATAAATATATTGATGTTCTTGGCAAAAAAACTAATTTTTCAAAATTTATACTTTCGACTTTATATACGGTTTTAAAAAAAATAAACAAAACAGAGCGTCACAGAGTTGAAAAACTAATCTCACATTTTGAACAATATCGCATAGACTCACCCTCGGCAAGAGCACATTCGGTCGAACTGTTGGCGGAAACTTTTGCTTATTTTAAAAAATTAATAAAGCCGCAAATAAGAATTAAGAAAAAAGAAGATACACCCGAAACAAAAAAACCTTATACCGATGATATTTCAGAAATTGATGTACAATTTGTAAAAGGTGTCGGACCTAAAACCGCACCGCTTTTTAATAAGCTTGGAATTTTTACCGTTAAAGATTTGCTTGAATACTACCCAAAACGTTACGTTGATTACCAAGGCAGGGTAAAAATTGCAAATCTCAAAATAGGGGAGCAAGTAACCGTCTTTGCAACGATTAAAAAAGTAAATGCCTATTTAACACTAAAAAGACTAACAGTGCTAAATCTTACAATAGGTGACGGTACAGGCGAAATTACTCTGAGCTTTTTTTACAAACTCAAAAACAGAAGAATGCTTGAAAGATACAAGGCGCAATACCCTCAAGGCTCAAGTGTAATAGTTTTTGGAACAGTTAAAAGAGATACTTACACAAATAAAATCACAATAGATAAACCTGAAGTACAGGTTATGACATGCGATTTTTGCTATGAAGACGATGAGTTAATAAATTTAGGAAAGATTGTCCCAATTTACCCTTTGACCGAAAATTTAAATTCTAAAACCTTGAGCAATGCAATAAAAAGTGCTATTGAAAAGTATTGCTCAAAAATTCAAGATCCAATGCCGCAATATATAAAAGAAAAATATAACCTTATTGAAAAAAACGAAGCAATAGTAAAAATTCATTTGCCAAAAACTCGAGAGGATGCAGATAAGGCAAGGTTTAGGATAGTTTTTGACGAATTGTTTACTTTGCAATTAAACCTTGCTTTAATGAGGGAAGCAAACAAAAAAAATACTTCAATTCAACTGAAAATCAAACGTGATGGGCTTGTTAGAAAATTTATTGAAAATTTACCCTTTGAACTCACAGATGCACAAAAAAAGGCTGTTGAAGAAATCACGAACGATTTAAATTCAAAAGAGCCAATGCAAAGACTTTTGCAGGGAGATGTCGGCAGCGGTAAAACTGTTGTTGCTTGCATTATGTTACTATGCGCCATTGAAAATGGTTATCAGGGTGCGATTATGGCGCCAACAGAAATTCTTGCAACGCAACATTATAAAAATTTTATACAATGGCTAACCCCTCTAAATTTAAGTGTAGGATTATTTCTAGGCAAACATGGTGTAAAAATTCGAAACGAGATGTTGACATCACTTAAAAACGGGCAAATGCACATTGCAGTAGGCACCCATGCTCTTATTCAAGAAGGAGTTGAGTTCAACAATCTTGGTGCTGTAGTAATAGATGAACAGCACAGATTTGGAGTAAAACAACGCTCTAAACTTCTTACAAAGGGTAAGTTTCCGCAAATGCTTACTATGACTGCAACACCAATACCAAGAACTCTTGCACTTACTATGCATGGTGATTTAGACATTACAACAATTGATGAACTGCCTAAAGGAAGACTTCCCATTATAACAACCCTTGTCAGTGCTCAAGGGCGAAAAGATGCTTATAATCTTATAAAAGAACAAATAGCAATAGGGCATCAGGCCTACATTGTATATCCCTTAATTGATGAAAGTGAAACAATAAGTGCAAAAAACGCAACCCAAGAAGCACAAAAACTTCAACTGGGTGAATTTAAGGATTACAAAATAGGACTTTTACACGGAAAACTCAAGGCTGAAGAAAAAGAACAGGTAATGTTAGATTTTAAAGAGAAAAAATACGATATTCTGGTTTCTACAACAGTTGTGGAAGTTGGTGTTGATGTTCCAAATGCCACTGTTATGATTATAGAAAATGCTGAAAGATTTGGACTTTCACAGCTTCATCAGCTGAGAGGTCGTGTAGGACGTAACGACAAACAATCTTATTGTGTACTTGTAAGTACATCAGCCTCAAAACAAGTAAGAAACAGACTTAAAATAATGACTCAGACCAATAACGGCTTTATAATTGCACAAAAAGACTTAGAATTAAGAGGTCCCGGAGAATTTTTAGGCACAAGACAAAGTGGTATCCCTGATTTTGGACTTGCAGATATAGTAAATGATATAGAAATACTTGAAAAAGCAAGAGAGTGCGCTCTTGATTTTGTAAAAAATTACAACATTGAAGACTTTAAAGGATTGCGAGAAGAAGTATTAAAACACAACCTTTTTAGAGGCTGATTACAAGAGTAACCTCCAAGGGTCTTGAAATAAGCCCATGTGAGGGCGGTTTCATGTATTGCAATGTTTCAGATACGCTTTTTTTAATTATTTCATCAATCGGGGCAGAGCCTGAGCTTTGAAGTATTTTCATATCTATTACTTCTCCGCTGCTTGCAATCCTTATACCAAGCCTTATTACATTGTTTTTTGCAAAATCATTTGAAAGCAAAAGGTCGTTTTGCAAATTCAATTTTACATTTTTACCTACTAACTGTAAAAATCTCGTGTAATTTGTTTTGTTTGCAATATTTTCAGGGACTTCCCAAGAAATTTTATTAATCGTTGCAACAAGCGGTTCTCCTGTTGTTTGCGTTGCAAGAGAATAATCTGTAACATTATTTGTACCATATACTTCTTGAGGCAAGCCATGAGAAGAAGTAAATTCATCCCTCTGTTGTGCGCTGTAACCCGAATCTTGTGCATATTCACTATCTATATCAGAGATAGAAGAGATTTTTGAGTTTGAACTTTTAAATGCAATTAATACACAAAAGAATAAAAATACTAAAATTACCGCAGAAGTAATAATAAATTTTTTCTTTCTGCTGCCAAAAATTGCACTTATTTTTGAGGTTTCAATTTTTTCAACATTATCAAAAATACCATCTATTATATTCTGATATTTATTGTCCGCATTATCATTTTGTATTTCCTGCTTTTGCACAACAAATGTATTATTTTTTGCAAGTGCAGAAGTTTTTTTAAACGATGCCATAATCTCATCATCTGTATCCTTAACAATAGGTGTTTTTGCATCTTGCATTATTTGAGAAATATTTGGAATACTTTTAACCGTTCTGTTGAAATCGAGAACATCAGCCAATTTTTTTGTACAAGAAGGGCAAGTCACAAGGTGTTGAATTAATAATTTTTTATTATTTGAAGCAAGTTCTTTATCTATAAATCTTAAAAATAATGACATGCAATCAAGGTGTTTACCCAAAATTTGTTTGGGGCATGCCGGTTTTTTTAACTCCAGACACAATGCTCTTACACTTTTTAAATAAATATCATCCACTTCGGTGTATTCACCCGAATAATTCAAAAAGGCAACATCGGCAGCCTTAAAATATCCTGCGATTTTTGCATCCTTTAATCTCTCACCAAGATCAACAACAACATAATAATCAGGCTGACAGCCATATTCTTTATGACTTGTAGGAATTTTTATAACATCATCACGAAAACGAGAAATTACATCAATTCTATAATTATTTATGTATATGTCACTTATTTTAAATTCTTCAAAAACTTCTGCAATTCTGTGCAGACTTCTTGAGTTGTTAACCTTAAAACCGCAATCTTTAAAGTAGTCAATGGCGCACATGATTCCAAGAATATCAATCAAGCCTTTTCTTCTTACCAAAGGCTGTGTCATTCTTGCACTTATTTTTCTAGCGTAATTTGCCTGCTCGTCATTAATTTTTAACATTGAATCATTAAAGGGCGACATCAAAACTTACCTCTCAAATATAAAATGACACATAATTAACTTTATTTCAAGATTAATAAGCAAGGTATACAAATCTTAATATTTCTTAAACCTTGCTTTTCGTTTTTCTTTTGTAATAAAATTAAAACTATGAGTGATTTTTTATTAGAAATATTAGTTCAAGAACTACCATATAAATTTATTC
This sequence comes from Candidatus Gastranaerophilales bacterium, assembly GCA_944324875.1. Taxonomy (GTDB): domain Bacteria; phylum Cyanobacteriota; class Vampirovibrionia; order Gastranaerophilales; family Gastranaerophilaceae; genus Galligastranaerophilus. Next base: position 7,604 of record CALUXZ010000016.1, read on the forward strand.
CGGATGCACAAAAGCAACTTAAAGATGCATTTGAAAAGTTATTTATTGAATACGGAATTGAATATAAAAATCTTGATGTACAGGCAACTCCAAGACGCCTTGCTGTTATGGTTTTTGACTTAACGGATAAACAAAAAGATATTTTAAAAGAGGCGAAAGGTCCTATTTTAAACATTGCACTTGATGTCAATGGTACATATACACCTGCTGCACTGGGTTTTGCAAAAAAGAATAATGTATCGGAAAAAGATTTATACCAGAAAGACAACTATATTTGGGCAAAAATTGAAATAAAAGGCAAAAGTACAAAAGAAATACTTAGCGAAAACATAGAAAATATTGTTTTTAAACTTCAAGGTGCACACTTTATGCGTTGGGGCAACCATGATGAAAAATTCTCACGCCCTATTGAAAATGTTGTTGCACTGTACAATAACGACATTTTACCGCTTAAAATTTTAGATAAAATCTCAACCAATAAAACGCTGGGACACAGATTTTCTCCAAATAAAAATGTAACAATAACAAATGCAAAAACATACATTGATGACATGAAAAAGGCAAATGTAATTGTTGACGTTAAAGAAAGAAAACAAACAATTATTGAAAGTGCAACAAAATGCGCAGCACAAATAAATACCATTATAAATTTTGAAAATCTTGACGATTTACTTGAAGAAGTAACTTATATTACCGAATATCCCATACCCGTACTTTGTGAATTTGATAAAAAGTATCTTGAGATACCTGATATAGTAACCACAACGGTTATGTCAAAGCACCAAAGATATTTTCCGCTATGGCAAAAAGACGGAAAGTTGTCCAATCACTTTATTACAATGGCAAATTTTGTCGGCAACGATAAAGAATCAATGGATAATATCAAAGCCGGAAACCAAAGAGTGGTAAGCGCAAGGCTGGAAGATGGAATATTTTTCTACAAAGAAGACACAAAAACTCCATTAGAAGATAAAATTGAATCCTTAAAAGGTATGACTTTTCAAAAAGGTCTGGGGACGCTTTACGATAAAACCCAAAGGGTGGTTAATCTTTGCACTAAAATTTGCGACCAGTTAAAAATTAGCAATACTGATATTATACGTGCAGCAAAACTTTGCAAGGCAGATTTAAGCACAAAACTTGTATTTGAATTTACCGAATTGCAAGGTTTTATTGGTGAAAATTATGCTCTTAAATCCCAAGAAAAAGAAAATGTTGCTTTAGCTGTTAAAGAGCACTATTTCCCGCTGAGCGCATACAGTGAAACACCTTCAAAAATTGAAGGGCAAGTTATTTCAATTGCAGATAAAACAGATACTATATGCGCCCTATTTATTTCAACACAGGGCAAAATGAAAAAGAAACGTCCAACAGGTTCAAACGACCCTCTTGGCGCAAGACGGGCTGCAATAGGGATTTTAAGAATATTAATTAACAATAATTTAAACTTAAATTTAAAAGCCCTTATTGATGAATCATTAAATACTTTATCAAAAGATTTTAATATTACTCTGGAAGACGAAACTGCAAATGATGTTTATGATTTCATATTAAACAGACTTACAATAATGTATGAAAAAGAATTTACACAAAATATCTTAAAGGCAAGTGCGATAGGCAATCCTCTTGAAAATCTTGACAAATACCTAAAACGAGCAAAGTTTATAAAAGAAGAGTTTGAAAAAGAAAACTTTAAAAAACTCTCGGAAGCTGCAAACAGAGTCTTAAAAATTACAAAAAATTCAACATTGACCACTGCTATTGATGAAAAGCTTTTTGTATTAAATGAAGAAAAAAATCTTTTTGAAGCAATTAAAAAACAAAATGCAGATGAAAAAAACATCAAAGAATATACTCAAAGTCTTGAAAATTTAATTACACCGATAAATAATTTCTTTGATAAAGTTCTTGTAATGGATAAAGATGAAAAAATCAAAAACAATAGAATTGCACTTTTAAACATTTTAAAAGACAAGTTCTTGAAAGTTTGCGATTTTCAATACCTGTAAATGAAGATACTTTTGGTTACAGATTTATATCCGCTTGAAGAAAAACACGGTGGCATTCCAAAAGCCATTGAAAATTTTGCACTTGCCCTTAAAGATTTAGGCTGCGAAATTAGTGTTCTAAGGGCAGATTTAATTTTAAATTCAATAATAAGGGGAAGAAAACCATATAAACAGGGTAAATACAAACACAACGGAATTGAGATTTATAATCAAAACTTTTTGTTGCCTTTTTACTTCAACCCAAAAATACCAAAACAATTTGATGTAATTGTTTCGCACATGCCATCAGGAACGCTTTGTGGAGCAAAAATTAAATCAAAGTTTAAAAAACCGCACGCAGCAATTTGTCATTCAAGCGATATTGAAGTACTTGAAAAATATAAAATCTATTTTTCACAAGCACTTAAAACTGCACTTAAAAAAGCAGATATAATAGGAGCACGCTCTTATTGGATTAGAAACAAGCTCCCTTTTGAAAATGTTTTTTTAGCCCCCTCGGGTATTAAAAAAGAAGAAATTACAAAAAGAAGTTTTAAAGAAAAAAAACTTAAAATTGTTTGTGTTTCATCTCTTATTAAAAGAAAAAACATAAACCTGCTTGTAGAGGCGATGAGAGAATTTAGGGATATTTCTCTTGAAATATTCGGCAGCGGAGCAGAGGAGAAAAAATTAAAAAAAGCTGCACAAAATTTAAACATAAAGTTTATGGGACAAAGACCAAGACATGAAGTGTTAAAAGCTCTTGAAGAAGCGCAAATATTTATTTTACCATCAAAAAAAGAAACTTTTGGATTGAGCTATCTTGAAGCACTTGCAAAAGGCTGCATTGTAATTTGCAGCAAAAACAGCGGTATGGATGGTTATATAGAAAACGAAAAAAACGGATTTATAATAAAACCTGAAATAAAAAATATAGCAAGTGTCCTAAAAAAGATTGTTACATCAGACGAAAATGTATTAAAGGAAATTTCTAATAATGCACTTAAACTTGCGCAGGAACTTGAATATTACAAATGTGCAAAAAATTATCTGGAAAATATTAAAAAAATCTGTAAATAAAAAATTTTTCATCTATAATTAACTTAACAGCAATAAAAAGGAAATCACAATGCAGGCAAGACGAGCTTCAAGAGAGTTGGCACTTATATTATTTTCACAGCTTGAAAAAAATCTTGATAAATATCAAGATAACGATTTTGAAAAAATTGTTCTAAAATCAGTAAGGACGCTTATCAGCTCCTCACAAGAGGAATTAAATTTGGCAACAAGTGGTTTAAATGATATAGCTCAATATATCGACGAGTATGAAAACAACCACCCTGATAATTTAAAAAGACCAATTGAAGCTAATAATATACCTGTTCAAATACCACTTACAAGCGATATGTCAGGCAGAATAAAAACTATACTTTCAGTTTGCGATAAAGCAGTAAATGCGCTTGAAATAGCCGAATTAAGCACTCTTTCACAAAAAGCTGACGTAAAAGATTATATAAACAAAATTGCAACCACTTTTAAAGATAAAAAACAGGACATTGACAATATAATTAAAGAACTTGCCTTTGGTTGGGATATAGACAGACTATTTAAAATCGACAAAGATATTTTAAGAATTTCAATAATTGAATTGGTATTTATGAAAGATGCACCGCACAAAGTTGTAATCGATGAAGCACTTGAGCTTGCAAAAAAATATTCAACAGACGATTCACCATCATTTATTAACGGTATCCTTGCAAAAGTAGTTGAAAGATATGTTTAATTTTTTTAAAAAAGATAATAAAAACATTATTTCAGACGGATTTGAGGCGCTAAAAAATGCGCTTTCAAAAACATCAAAAGCCTTAATTGAAAATGTTGTTGATGCAGCATCTTCAAGTGAAGAAATTGACGAATTTACCCTTGAAGATATTGAAGCAACACTTATAAAAGCAGATCTGGGCGTAGATTTAAGTGTTGAAATTGTAGATAAAATCAAAACCAATAACTTAAAATCTTGCGAATTAAAAAATTTCTTAAGAAATGAATTTGAAAATATACTTGAAAATGCAGGTTCAAATAAGCTAACCTACAGAGAAAATTCGCTTAACATATATTTTATAGCCGGTGTTAACGGCGCAGGCAAAACAACTCTCATTGGTAAGCTTGCAAAAAAATTTAAGGACTCCGGCAAGAAAGTTTTACTTGCCGCAGGTGATACATTTCGAGCAGCGGCGGAAGAACAACTTGATATTTGGTCTAAACGTGCAGGTGTAGAAATAGTACGACGTGATAAGGCAGATAGCGCATCGGTTGTATACGAAGCAATTGAGCGAGCTAAAAAAGAAAATTTCGACATTATAATAATCGACACTGCAGGCAGACTGCAAAATAAATTTAATTTAATAGAAGAATTAAAAAAAATTAAAAATGTTATTGAAAAAAATGCGCCTGAATCACTTTCTGAGTGTATGCTTGTGCTTGATGCAAATCTGGGACAAAACGGATTATCTCAAGCAAAAGTTTTCAAAGAAGCACTTAATTTAACATCTGTTGCAATTACAAAACTTGACGGCTCGGCAAAAGGCGGAATAATTATAGCAATTGCAAAAGAATTCGGGCTACCTGCTAAACTTGTAGGAATAGGAGAAAAGCCCGAAGACCTTAAAAACTTTGACAGAAATGAATTTATAGAAGCAATTTTTAATTAATTACCAAGGCATTCCATTCATTATATCAATTGTTCTTTCTGTATCTGTCCTTATGTCGCCATAGAAAGTATTGCTGTAATATATTGATGTTGGTTCACTTGGTTTGGCACTTTCATACCTTTGTCTTATACTTCTGGGGTAAGAGAAAAACCTGTCAGCATTTTGAAACAAATGAGCCAACATAGCGGCAGAAGTTGGCTGAGCAGCAAGCTCGAGAGCTTCTTTGCTCATTTTACCTTGTCTTGTTTTTGCATTGCTTTTTTTAGAAATTTTAGGGTCAATTGTCCTTATCGTATCGTCATCATAAATTTTAAGAGCAAACTCTCTAACATCATCAAGATTCTTAAGTGCAACACCATATCTGTCTTGAGAATAAACATTCATAGCACGTGCCATATCATCAACTATATAACGATAAAGATATTGCCTTCTTCTTATTTCATTAAGTCTTACAACATATTCATCCAAATACTCCTCAAGGTCGGCACCTTCTAAGCCTTCGCTGTTTGTCCAAAGAGTTTGCAGGATTTCAACAAATTCTTCTTGATTTGGGTATTTTACCTCTCCTCCCTCCTTGGTTGCATAAGCAGAGGAAGCGGCACAACACAAGGGGAAAAATAATTTCATACAATAATCAAAATCTTCATGCTCGGGCATTCTGTGGCCGCATGCGCTTGTACATGGATTTGCATACAAAGTAAGACAAGAAACTATACCGCTTACGCCGTTTTCAATAACATCACGCCTTATCATATTATCTGTGTCCTCGACAAGTCCCTTAAATTGAGGTACTGACTTGACAAAAACATCATTCGGGTATTCAAGATTTTTGTTTTTGCTTGATGCAGAAGAAGCAACATTAAAACCAACAAAAACATTCTTAATAGGGACACTTTTAGTATTAAAATTAACTTTCATCTTAAAATCCTTCAACTTGTGTTTGGCAAAATAATACGAATAAATTTTAACAAGAATTTTTAAAATATACAATTATATTTGTCAAGTTTTTTAACAAAACTTTAATTAAGGTTTTAAAAGTTCTTTTGCAAAAGACATTGAAATACTGTTCACTTCACCTGATGCCAATGCAGCAATTGCTTCAAGCTTTTCGTTATTATTTTCCAGTTTTTTTACGCAAACTTTTGTAACTTCATCTTGTGTTTTTGTTACAAGAAAATGAGCATTTGCACGGGCTGCAATAATAGGCTGGTGAGTTATTGCAAAAACCTGTATTGACTTTGAAAGGTTAGAAATAGCATCTGCAACCGCATTAGAAGCCTTACCCGAAATTCCGGTATCAATTTCATCAAAAATGATTGATGAAATCATATCGACTTGGGCAAAAACCGTTTTTATTGCAAGCATTACACGAGAAATTTCGCCACCTGAAGCAACACGTGCAAGCGGAGCCAAAGATGAAGACACATTTGTAGTTATTAAAAATTCCACATCGTCAATTCCATTATTATCGGGCGTTTTTTCTTTTATTTGTATCTCAAATTCAGCCTTCGAAAGTTCAAGTTTTCTTAACTCGCTAACGATTAATTCAGACAGATCGAGCGCACATTTTTTTCTTACACTTGAGAGTTCTTTTGAAAGTTCCTGGATTTTTATTGTCAGTTCTTTTTCTTTTTTTTCATACTCTTCAAAAGATGTAAAGTCGCCCTCAATCTCGCTTAATTGTGCTGCAAATTTTTCTCTGGCTTCAAAAATATCACCGTATTTGCGTTTTAATTTTAAAATCAAAGAAAGTCTTTCATTGATTTCATTTAACCTTTGGGGGTTGTCTTCGAGGTTTTGCGAATACTCCCTTAAAAAGTCGCAACAGAATTTTAAATTTTCATACGCCTCAATGAAACTTCCCTGCACTTCTTCAAGCTTTTTATCATAGCTTGCAGCATTTGATAGTGACGCATTTAACTTACTAAGAGCGTTATTTATGCCATCGTCATCACCCAAAGAGTAGTAAACACCATAGGTCAATTCTTTTAGAGTTTGAATATTTGACAAAACTTCAAGTTCAGAATTTAGTTCTTCTTCTTCATTTTCATAAATTTCAGCAGAGTCAATCTCATTTAGTTGGAATTTCAAAAAATCAATCTCTTGCAAATTTTTAGAATTATTTTCCTTTAGCGAATTTAGTTTTTTTGAAATTTCGCACAGCTCAGAATAAGCCTTTTTATACCGGTTATAATTATTTAAAAAATCTAAATCGACACTTGCGCAATAGGCATCAAGAAGTTCTATATGATATTTAGGCATAACATAGGTATAACTTTGATTTTGAGAGTGAATATCAACAAGATGCTCTCTTAATTCTTTAAGTGCATCTAAATTTACAAGTGCACCGTTTATTCTGCATTTTTGAGAATTTAAGCTTATTTCACGTGAAATAACAGTTTCTTCGCACAGGTCAAATTCCTTCAGATTTTGTAAATCTTTTTCAGAGTGAGCAAAGGTAAGTTCAACAAGTGCAGGTTTTGATTTATCAAAAATAACATCTTTTGAAACCCTTGCCCCGAGTGCAGTATCAATAGCTTTTAAAATAATACTCTTACCCGCACCTGTTTCGCCCGTTAAAACATTAAATCCGTTTTCAAACTCTAAAAACAGCTCATCAATTAATATAAAATTTTTAATCAATACAGATTTTATCATTATTTATTAGGTGCCATACCCCAATGCAGTTTTTCTCTTAAAACATCATAGAAATGATTTTCCTTGTTGTTTAACAACAAAAGTCTTGCATATTTATCATGTTTTTCAACACAAATTTCATTTTTTATAATTTTTGCATCTTGTCCGTCTGCAGTAATTTGAAAATCTTTAGGCGCATCAGGGGTAGTTATTTTAATATACTCACATGAAGGAATTACAATAGGTCTGGCGTTAAGCGTGTGCGGACAAATTGGAACAACCACAAAACACTCTATATTAGGTGAAATAATAGGACCACCTGCAGAAAGAGCGTAAGCTGTTGAACCTGTAGGGGTTGAAATTATTAGTCCGTCGGCAAGGTAAGAACATAATTTAATGCCATTAATATATAAATTTAGTGTTGAGGTGCGAGAGAAAGTTGCCCCGCGGATTACCATATCATTTAAAGCAATTGCCCCTGTAGTAGGACATTTTAGCATTATACGTTTTTCAATTCTAAAATCGCCTGATTTTATTTTCTCAACAACCGAATTAATTTCTGCAGGCATAGCCTGTGCCAAAAAACCAAGCCTGCCCATATTAAACCCAAACAGGGGCACGTCTTTTTCACTGTATTTTCTTGCACACTTTAAAAGTGTACCATCACCACCCACTACAATTACAAAATCTGCCTCATCAGGCATTTTATCCAACGGATGAGCAAAAGCATTCTTAAAGTTTTTAACTATGTTTTGTGCAACAAGTTGCGTACCCTCAATTTCAGGGTTATAAATTACTGCTGTATTTTCTAAACTTAATTCCATTTTTATCTGTAATTTGTAAACTGCAAAGGTATATTAAAACTTTCTTCTTTTTCTTTTAAAAGCTTAATTACATCTTGCAAATCATCTTTACTTTTACCGCTTACACGAACTTGCTCCCCTTGAATTGAGGCTTGCACTTTTAGTTTAGAATCTTTAATTGCCGCCGTTATTTTTTTTGCAAGTTCTGGCGATAAGCCTTTTTTAAGGTTAAATACCTGTCTTACATTGCCACCAAGCGCAGATTCAGGAGTTTGTGGGTCTAAAATTTTAATGCTTAAGTTTCTCTTAATCATTTTTGTTTGCAAAATATCAAGTATATTCCTTAGTTTCAAGTCATCACTTGTTGTTATGGTAATTGTTTTATCGCCATCCAGAACAACATCAGAATTTGAGCCTTTTAAGTCAAATCTTGAATTTAGCTCTCTTTTAACTTGATCAACAGCATTTAATAATTCCTGTCTGTCAAATTCTGATACAACATCAAAACTACAATCTTTTGCCATTTCAATCCCCTTTTTAAAAAGGGGGAAATTAATCCCCCGAAAAAATTAAACTCTTCTTTTGCGAGCAGCTTCTGATTTGCGTTTTCTTTTAACAGAAGGCTTCTCATACCTTTCTCTGCGTTTGATTTCAGATAAAATTCCTGCTTTTTGAATTTTTTTCTTAAATCTTTTAAGAGCACTTTCGATACTTTCGTTCTCACGAACTCTTACTTCAGGCATATTTTCACCTCCTTTAAAGCTTATAGTAACATTATGCGATAAATATAACACGCACAACTATGCTCGTCAAGTGCAACAAGAGAATTAAAGCTGTTTTGTTACCAGTGCAAAGATGTCGTTAAAGACAACATATATCATAAGAAGGATTAAGAGCATAAAGAATACTCTTGAAATACCTTCTACGATTTTTTCATCCAGCTCTCTGCCAACTATTTTTTCAAGTGCGAGAAACATTAAATGTCCGCCATCAAGTGCAGGAATCGGAAGAAGATTGATAATTGCAAGGTCAATACTGATTATAGCACTAAGCAACAGCCCCTTAAGCATACCGGAGTTTTCTATAATATCTCCGCCTACTTTTGTAATCGCAACAATACCGTGCATATCGCTCAGTGGTATTTTTCCGCTCACAAGTTGCCAAAGACCTAAAAGCATAAGTTTTGTATTTACAACAATATAGTCCCAGGAATGAGTTATAACATCAAGCGGCGTATTTACCGGAACAAAAATTTCCCTGACTTCAAGCTTTACACCCAAAAGTCCGTCTTTTGAAGTTTTTAAATCATTGACTGTCAATTCTTTATTATCTCTTAAAACTGTTACATTAAGAGGTTTGTAACTGTCAGACAACGCATAAGCAATATCTTTTAAATTATAATCTTTATCTGCAACAAAGTCGCTCTTTCCTTCCAGTAAATATGAAAGGTTTTTTTGTTCTTTTGTAAGCTCTGTTTCATTTGTTTTATATTTTTCAATACCCAAAAGAACGCTGTTTGAAACCTTAAGCTCGTTTTCCGGAGTCATTTTAGGAAGTTTGATTTTTTGACCTTTTTTTACAACCTCAGAAATATCAGGATTTAAGTTTTTAAGCTCATTAAGTTTCTTATCAGCAGTAGTTAAAGATATTAAACCGTCGAAAAATTTACTCTTTTGAACAAGAAAAATAAACTGGTAAGAATTAATTATATTTGAGTCGTTTACACTAATTATTTTATCACCCTTTTTTAGACCGGATTGCATAATGTTCGACTTTACTTCAGGTGAAAAGTCGCTTATAAAAACATCGTATTTGCTGCTTGGCAATTTATGATAATAAGCTGCACAAAACATCACAAGAAACATTGCAAATACAACATTTGCAAAGACACCTGCGGATACTACCACTGCCTTTTGCCATGGTTTTTTATTTTTAAACCTCTTGGGGGAATCAAGAGGAAGATCTTTTATATCCTCATTATCCTCGTCATCATCAGGAAAAGAAACATAGCCACCTAATAAAAAGGCATGAATTGTAATTTTTGTATCACCGCACTTTGTTTCATACAAAACAGGCCCTATCGGAAGACCTATACCAAAATGAGAAACCTGAATACCAAATGCTCTTGCAGCTAAGTAGTGGCCAAGTTCATGTACCAATACCAACAAGCTTATTAAGATTAGCATTATTATGATATTCATTTTTATTTTCTTTTCTTAGTTTTATTTCTGACAAATCTGTAAAAACCAAAGAATGTCGGTTTATAAGAATTTAAATTTTTGTTAGACTCAACGAGCAAAAGTTTTAATTTTTTGTTTTGCTCCTCAAGCGAAGCAACTTTCTCCTCAAGCATTTGCGACTTTTGCTGAGCTTGTATAAGTTTTGTACTGTTTCTCTCATCATTTGAGAGCACAGTAGAAACTTGTTTTGCAATTTTTTTAGCTATTGCACGAGCAATCATATTTAAAGTTTTTTCCGAAATGTCAAACTTAAAAGCGTTCTCGGGTTTTGGCGGCGTAAGATCAATATTTTTCTTTGCAAGTTCATTTACAATATAATTTTGAAATTTTTCTTGAGCTTGTAAAGAGTCTGATAACAAGCCTATATCATCAAAATCGTCCTCATTTTCTGTAGAAGAAAGAACTTTATCAAGTTCATTTCTTATTTCACCTGTTTTATCCTCAACCGAATCTGCTTGTTCCGATTCATTTACTTGAGCAGTATTTGAATCAGTGCCCCAATAATTTTCCTGAGTTTCAGCAGATTCCTTAGGCATAATAGACTCTGAATATGTTTCTTGATTATAAGTTGTTTGCGGTTTTTGCTCTTGCTCAAGTACTTTGTCAGAATCTATTATTTCGCAAGGCTCATCCTTTTTTTCATCTGCTGCTAAATCAGCGGAAACATCATCCCATCTGTACCATTTTATGTTTTCCAGCGAAAATTTTTTATCATCTTTTTTCTCGCTCATTTCGCTCTCAACGGCACTTGAAACACCTTGGTCTTGGGTGAAATTTTGTGATTGTTCACCGAACTGAGATATTTGGGGCTGTTGAGTCTGAACATGAACGCTTTCTTCGTTTTTTTGCTGTTCATAAGGGGTACTGTAAACATTAAAATTATTTTCTGCAGAAGAAATATTATTCTGCTGCGACATTGGCGACCTTTTTAATACATTCTTTACAAGTATATCATAGGCGCTTTTGTCAAAAAACTCGCTTCCGTCATCATCCTCAAAAATGGCTTCAATTTTGTATTTTTCAAGAAAAGAATTAAGTGTCAAATAATCCACAAAAAAACCATCTTGCGCCAACTTTTGTATTATATCATTTTTACTGTAGACTTTTGTTTCCATTTTTTTCCGTAACGCTAACTCATTAAATTATATATTAAACTGTTTGTCAAAACAACTATGGATGATTTCTAAAAAAATGCCTCAAATTTGTGAGGCTATTGGTTGAGTATTATTTTGTCAATAAAACTAAACTGCTGATTTTCTGTTTGTAATACCAGCTCTTAAGCCCTGAGCGAGGTCTTTTCTGCCACTTTGTTCATATATCTTTGTAACGGACTCCAGAAATTTAATACTCTCAACACTTGTACTTTGTTTTTGTAAAGTCGCAGGCATATCATTTTTTTGCACTACTTTTGAAGTATAATTCGCAACAGGTTTTTGGACTCTTTTTTGATAAGCAACCGTTTGTACAGGCCTTTTTTGAACACTGCGAGAAGTATAAGGATTCTTTTGAGAATTTTGATAAGCATTAAGTGCATAATTTTGCTGAATAGCATTTCTTTGTGTCAAGCTTCTTTGCATTTGTATATTTGGCTTTTGTCTTTGATAAGAATTTGTTGCATATTTTAACGAACTGTTTTGAACTTGTTTTAAAGAAGGAGTCTCCCTTTTTGGCATTTTTGCATACACCGCATTAAGCGCATCTTCTTTTGTATCCTCTGCATCATTTTTATAAGCAGAAGTTAAACCAATTAAAGGTTCATCCTGCAATTTTACTTTTGCAAAAACTTTTTTAGAAACAATTACACAAGCTGCAAGTAAAATTATACAAACAACAAGCGTCATATCTGATTTTGCGCCAAATAAACCAAAGAAAGATGAAAATAAATGTTCGGTGTTAAATGAATTTTCGTCCCAGTCAATATTTTCTTCGGTTATTTCGTTAATATCATTTGTAGGACGATATTCTCTTATTGGTCTGTTTAATACAATTTGATTTGAAGCATTTGAACCTGTAGGTTGTTTGGTTTTTAAAACAAGTTTTGTGTTACTTGTATTTATACCATTAACATAAATTCTTACTTTATTATTTTCAAGCTGTTGCACAATAACCGCATCAATTCCTGAAACATTATCATAAATTGTATCTAAACTATCAACAGCTACAGCATTTTTGAAATCAAAATAAATACTGTCTGAAGATTCTGCTTTTTCTTTATATTCTACAGGTTTATCAGCCTTTACCGTAAGTTGATATGTGCCGTTTAAATCTTTTGGTTTTGAAATTGTAACCGAAGTTATCAGGCTTTCTTGTGCCGCAGATGATAAACATAAAAATACAAAAGCAGCTACCGTTAAAAATATTTTCTTAATATCGAACACACATCTCCATTGCATAATGCTCAAATACTCTCCCTAATCAAATGTTTAAAGTTTATAATTAAACATTAACGTTTTTTTGAGAGAGTATCATCAACCTATGGATTTAAAATATGTCTCAATCTAAAGATTGATTTTTTATTTTAAATTAGATATTAAATTAACCATTTCAATTGCAGATTTTGCAGCATCAGAGCCTTTATTACCTGCTTTTGTACCTGCACGCTCAATTGCTTGTTCAATATTATCTGTTGTCAGTATTCCAAAAATAACAGGCAGACCCTCTGATAAAGAAACAGAAGCAACACCTTTTGAAACTTCAGCGCAAACATAGTCATAATGACTTGTTGAACCTTTAATAACAGCACCAAGAGTAACTATTGCACAATATTTTTTTGTTTGAGCCGCTTTTTTTGCCATCAAAGGAATTTCAAAAGCACCGGGAACCCAAAGAACATCAATATTATTTTCATCTACACCAAGACGCAAAAAAGAATCAAGTGCGCCAGATAAAAGCTTTGAGCTTATAAACTCATTAAACCTTGAAACAATAATACAAAACTTATCAGATGATGATGCGTATAAATTACCTTCTATAATATTTGGCATAAAATATCCCCTTAACCTTTACAAAAGGATATTAACACAAAAATATTTTTACATAAAGAAAAAGGCTTTTGA
>CALUXZ010000017.1 GCA_944324875.1 Candidatus Gastranaerophilales bacterium
GCTTATCGAGGCTTTATTGCTGCAAAACGTTGCCCTGATATGTTTGGAAAATTGCTTGCAGTTGGTATTACTTTTTCAATTTGCTTTCAAGCATTAATGAATATTTCTGTTGCAAGCTCGTTTTTGCCCGCAACAGGAATTCCATTGCCTTTTATAAGCTATGGCGGTTCGTCTTTGTTTGTTTCTCTTTGCATGTTTGGTGTATTGTTAAATATATCTAAAAAAAGAGTTCAGAGGATTAAACCTTATGCACCATATTAAATACTTTATAACGGGAGGCGGCACTGGCGGACATATATATCCTGCTATTGCGGTTATTGACGAATTTATAAAATCAGGTGTAGAAAAAAAAGACATTTACTATGTCGGAAATAAAAATAATCTTGAATTTCAAATTGCTACGGGCAAGGATTTAAACTTTTTATCGTACAATGTTTCAGGCATGCCAAGAAAATTGTCGTTTAAACTGGTTTTATTTTTTATAAAGCTTTTTTGTGCAGTTTTTGCAGCTTTTTATTATGTAATAAAATATAAACCAGGTGTTATTTTTGCAACAGGCGGCTATGTCTGCGCTCCTGTTTTATTTGCTGCAAAAATGCTTAAAATACCTTACGTGTTACATGATTGCGATGCCCACCCCGGCATTGTTTCAAGGCTTTTCTCATCAGGCGCAAATTCTATTTCGCTTGCATTTGAAAGCGCAAAAGAATATACAAAATGTAAAAAACCTTATTTTTTGGGCAATCCTATAAGGGAAGATTTTAAAACACTCTCAAGAACAGAAGCAAGAAGAATTTTGCATATAGAAAACGAGTTCACAATTTTAATTATGGGCGGTTCATCAGGCGCAAAAAAAATTAATGACTCGGCTTTTCAAATAATTGAAAAATACAAAAATACAAAAGATGTAAAAATAATATGGCAAACGGGTAAGAAAAATTTTGATGAAGTTAAAAATAAGTTAATTCAAATTCCTCAAAACCTTATTTTAAGACCTTATTTTGAAAACATGGCAATACCGCTTATTGCCTCTGATGTTGCAATTTCACGTGCAGGTTCTCTTTCTCTTTCGGAATTATGTGCTGCGGGTTTGCCGTCTTTGCTTGTACCTTACCCTTACGCTGCTGCGAATCACCAGAGAATTAATGCAAAAAAGATGTGCGAACTTGGTGCATCGGTATATTTAGATGACAACGATTGCAATGGACAAACCTTGCTGGAAACGCTTGAAAAATTTATTTCCGATAAGGAAAAACTGGCGCAGTTTGCAAAATGTGCAAAGAATAATGCTAAATATGATGCTGCTTTTGAAATTGTAAAGCTGATAAAACAAGCTGTTGAGGAAAAAAATGCAAACTGCTGAGAGTATTTTAACCTCAAAAAATAAGTTTCATATAAATTTGGGTTTAAATCGCACCCTTGAAGCCCTTGAGAAACTGGGTAATCCGCAAAAAGAACTCAATTTTATACATGTTGCGGGCACTAATGGTAAGGGTTCAGTGTGTGCGCTTTTAAATGAAATTTTGTGCAATCATTTTTCAAATTCCGATGTTAAAATTGGTCTTTTTACTAGTCCCCATCTTTTTTCTTATTGTGAAAGGATTAAAATCAACGGCGAAAATATTTCTCAGGAAGATTTAAATAAATATATTAAAATTGCTTCGGATTCTCAAAATGAGCTTACAGAATTTGAAATTTTGACTGTTGCTGCTTTTTTATATTTTAAGGAAAAAAATGTAAAATATGTTGTGTTAGAAGTAGGTCTTGGCGGCAGATTTGATTCTACAAACATTATAAAAAAGCCTCTTTGCAGTATTATTACAACAATTGATTACGATCATACTGCTCGTTTGGGCAATACAATTAATGAAATTGCATATCAAAAAGCCGGAATAATAAAGGAAAATTGCCCTGTTGTTGCCGGTGAAGATAATTTGGGAATAGATGTTATAAAAAGCTGTGCAAAATTGGTAAATGCTCCGCTTTATAGTGTTAAAAAGCTCGTTAAACCATCTTTTTCGACAATTTTAATTAATGATAAAGAATGCAACTTTGCTCTTTTGGGTGATTATCAGGCGCAAAATTTAGCACTTGTGCTTGAAGCATTAAAACATCTGCCATTTAAAATAAATGATGAAACACTAAAGACTTCACTTATAAATGTAAAATGGAAATTCCGTCTTGAATATGACAAGGAAAATAAACTCTTGATTGATGGCGCACATAATCCTTCAGGTATTAAAACTTTGCGAGAATTTTTAAACAAATATTTCCCAAATGATAAAAAAACCTTTGTTTTTGGTTGTCTTAATAATAAAGATTACACAAGTATGCTTAATGACCTTGTTATGGACGATGACGATTTTTATTTTTATGAATTTGATTATCCGAATGCGCTAAAGTTTGAACAGTTGCCAAACAAAATTAAAGAGAAGGCAAAAAAGACAACAGACCCTTGCAGTGTTATAAATAATACTAAAAATTTAAAAATAGTTTGCGGTTCGCTTTACATGCTTGGAAAATTATTTAATCCCCGTTGAGCCGAAACCACCCTCTTGTCTTTGAGTTTCAGAAAGTTTTTCTACTACTTCAAGTTCAGCCTTTACAACAGGTGCAATAAGCATTTGTGCAATTCTATCTCCCCTGTGTACGGTAAAATTTTCGCTTGAAAGATTGATTAATCCGACACAAACTTCGCCCCTGTAATCTTCATCAATTGTGCCTACGCAATTAGACAGGCTTATTCCGCTTTTAATTGCAAGTCCGCTTCTGGGGCGTACTTGTGCTTCATAATTTTGCGGTAATTCTATTTTAATGCCTGTCGGAATAAGTGCTCTCTCCAGAGGCTTTAATGTTATCTCGGTTTGATTTGCCGCATATAAATCCATTGCTGCAGCACCATCTGTTTGATATTGCGGTAGTTTAAAGCAGTGCGGCAGTTTTTGTACTTTGAGATTTATTTTTTGTGTCATACTCATTATCTCCACAATTTAATTCATATAAATATTTAAGCCCCATAAGGGTTAATGAGGGATTTATATAGTCAAAACCCCTATCCATATTATCAAAAAGGACATTTGAATATCCGCCGGTTGCTATAATTGTTGCTTTTTGACCAAGTTCCTTTTCGCAAGCTTTAATCATGCCGTCAATCATTGCGGCATGGCCTTTTACAATCCCTGAAAGCATTGCACTTATTGTATCTTTACCTATTGCTTTTTTGGGTGCTTCGATTTTTAATTTTGGTAATTTTGATGTGAATTGGCTTAATGATTTTGCTTGAATTTTAAGCCCCGGTGCAATTATGCCGCCTATAAAATTTTTATTCTCATCAACTATATCAAAGCTTGTTGCTGTTCCAAGGTCTATAACAATTGCGGGTAATTTGTACATAATTGCTGCCGCACTTGCATTTGCAAGCCTATCGGCACCTGCTTCTTTTGGTTGATTTAAATCAATTTTTATTGGTAATTTTGCTTTATGCGACAATATAAATGGAGTTATATTTAAATATTTTTCTAAAGCATACTTGTACGTTTCACACAGCGGTGCAACTACGCTTGAAATAATTGCACTGTCTATATGAGGTGCAATATTTGAATTTTGTAAAAGGGATAATATTAATATTCCGTATTCATCTTCAAAACGCTTAATATCAGAGGCTATATTCCAACTTTTTTCAAGTTCGCCTTTGTTATTAAATACGCCTAAGTTTGTATTTGTGTTGCCTATATCTATTACTAAAAGCATAATTTAAATTTATCACAAAAACAATTGGCATAAATTTTGAATGTTAATTTTTGTAAACAAAAGTATATACAAAATGGCAATTTTATATAAAAAGTATTTTTTATATATATAAGTTTGAGATAAAGGAAAAAGAGATGTTAAATATTTTAATGACAATGATGTCTTATATCAATTTGAGGAGTGTATGGCAATCTGATGCAATGGAAGATAGTCAGGCTTTACAAACTCAACAAATGCAATCTTCTAATGACATTAATAATATAATGCAACAACAAGCTCAAGAAGAAGCACTTGTACAAATGGATTTAGACTCTATGGATGACATTTCGAACGAAGCTTATACTGAAGCATTGCAAAAAATGAGCCAAATAGCAACTAAATTTGACAGGTTGTTACAAAAGACAATGGCAGACAACCAAGTAAAAGAAAGACAAATTGAACAAAAAATTACAGCTCGAGAATCTAAATTGCAAGCGGTTAACGCTGATATAGAAAGTTTGCAAAAAACATTGGACGAAAGAACCGAAGAACAATTTACATATATGCAAGATTAAAAAACATCCTTTTAGGATGTTTTTTAATGTAAATCTTTGTAACAATAATAATGTTTATTGCCCGCAAGTAGCATAAAAAAAACTTTACATGCGTTATTATGATTGGCATGTAAAGAGGTTTTTTATGAATATTGATCGCATTAAAAATATTGGTACAAGTGCAGTTGGTGTTGTTATAAAAACTGCTAAAAGAACATCTCAAACCGTAAAACATGCATTTGACAATCCTGTTGCGAAAAAAAGCTTTAAGAAGTCATTGCCTGTTGCATGCGCTACTGCGGGTGCGCTTAGTCTTTTTTCTTTAATCCCTAACAGAAAAGCAGACGGAAAACAAACAAAAATAGAGAAAAAAAGCGGAACTTTGGCATCTGTAATTTTTGCTCTTGCATCATTTAAGAAATTTTTTAATGTCGAAGGGCAAAAGGTAAAAGACATATTTTCAAAATTAAAATTAATGAAAGTGGATGAAGTTTGGGACATTGTAAAAGCTAAAAAAGCAAACGCAGTGCTGTATATCGCTACAATTTTAGGGGTTAAAATTGTAACAGATGTTGTTACAAAAGGTATAGATGCTTTTGTAAACGAAATAACTGACCCTAAAAAATTGGGCGATTAGGTTCATAAAAATTAATCTTTTTTGCGTATTTAGTTAAAGTATTTACATCTCTTGCCGATAAATCCCTTGTATATTAAGAGGTTTATCATGTCTTCAGATGTACAAAATAATCTTTTTTTAAATAACTTAGATGATATATTGCAAACAAGTCCTTCTAAATCAGCACATACTGTGCTTCTTGTTGATGATGAAGTTAATAATCTTCAACTTTTAAAAAGAACTTTGCATGGCAAATATAATATTTTAACAGCCTCTAACGGTAAAGAAGGTCTTGAAGTTTTGGAAAATAACGTAGATAGAATTTCTCTTATTGTGTCCGACCATAAAATGCCTGTTATGGAAGGGACTGAATTTCTGGAAAAGGCAAATGAAATTTCGCCTGATGTTATAAAAATCCTTTTGACAGGTTTTTCTGATATTGAAATTCTTATGGATGCTGTTAACAAATGTAATCTTTTTCAATATATGTTAAAACCCTTTGATCCTGAGGAATTGCAGCAAGTTATTGAAAACGGGCTTGATAAGTTTGATCTTGCAAGTTCAAAATCTGCAATTTTAACAGATTTAAGAGAACTCTTTTATAAAACAATTAAATCAATTTCTTCTGCGCTTGATGCCAAAGACCCTTATACCCATGGTCATTCGCTTAGAGTTACTTTGTATTCTTTGATTCTTGCAAAAGAGTTAAATTTAGATGACAAAATGCTTGAAGAAATTGAACTTGCAGGGCTTTTGCATGATATAGGCAAAATTGCTATTCCTCAAAGTATTTTGTGCAAACCCGGAAAATTAACTGATGAAGAATTTGCAATAATGAAATCGCATCCGGAAAACTCAGAAAAATTAATTTCGAGTATAAAAAAACTTGCAGGTATCAGCAACTGGCTTAAATCTCACCATGAAAAGTGGGATGGTACAGGTTATCCGGGACATTTAAAAGGGGAAGAAATACCGCTTTCAGCTCGAATTATTGCCCTTGCAGATACTTATGATGCAATGACATCAACTCGTTCATACAGAAAAGCTCTTGAACATGATGTTGCAATTGAAGAAATAAAAAGGTGCTCGGGTACTCAGTTCGATCCAAAACTTGCAGAGCTTTTTATAAGTCTTGGCGATACAATAAAAGCTGCAAAAGAAAACCCTGAAGAATATTACGAAAAATACAGTTATTTACACAAAGAAATTAACTCGACTATTGTTTAATAAGTGAATTATGTTCATCTGTTCCGCCTGTCATAATAAGGTCGTATTTTTGTGCTAAATCTTTTATGTGCTTTCTGGAATGAAATTTTATAATTCCCCTGTGCCTGTTGTATGGATAATATACTTCAATTCCGTCAAGCCCCAAGGTTTTCAAGCTTTTTGTAAAACTATCAAGATTTATAACCCAGCAACAACAGGGATGTGCAAGAACAGCAATGCCACCTGCTGAGTGTATGGCATCAATTGTTTTTTTCGGGTGTCGAGATTTAAAAAGTCGAACAATATCATATTGAGTTTCTTTTTTTGATTTTGCGCAAATATCTGCCAAATCTTTATTATACGGGTCTATTCCATAACCTAAAATATGCAAAAGTGTACCCTTATAAAAGCAATCAAATTCAACTGCAGGTATTAAAAAATCATATTCTTTGTAATTAAAATTTTTCCAGCCTTCAACACTGTTATGGTCACATATTGCCATCTGCTCAAGTTTTAACTGCTCTCCTTGCTTAACTAATTCTTCAAAGCTGCAAGTTCCGTCAGAGTATGTTGAGTGTATATGCAAATTGACACTTTTGTAGTACTGGGTTGATTTTATTGATTTAATTCTATCTTTAATATCCATTAAAAACTTGCTTTATTCCTTCAAAATCCGTTATTATATTAGCATAAAAATAAGGATAGATTTATGGAAAAAAAATATTTGTTTTGGAATATATTAAGAAACTCTTTTGCTTTTTATGCAAAAAACTTTAATAAACTTTTTAAAGTTATGTTTTTGCCAATATTTTTTCAAATTATTGGTATTTTTTTATGTTTATTCCCTGTATTTTATTTGACTTCAACTAATAAACTTACTGCCGACACAATTTATTCTTATTTATTGCCGATTTTAATTTGTCTTGTTGTCGGTTTAATTATCTATTGTGCGGCATTTTGGAAATACCTTTTGCTTAACTGCAGCTTTGTTTATGCCGCAAACGATTACGACGAGAGCAGAGATTTGTATATGAATATATATGACAGCAAAGTTTTAAAAATCCAGAGTAAGTATATAAAAGTGCTATTATGGCCGGCATTGTATATATTTTTATTTATTTTAGCAGGCATAGCTTTACTAGCTTTTTCGTTTTCGCTTAATAAAATACCTGCCTTTCTTATGGGTGCTCTTGCCTTAGTTGTGCTTATTGTTGCTCCAATTATTATTTCTTTAAAAATTTCTTTATTGGCGCAAATATTTGTGCTGGAGCCCGATTTGAAACCCATTGAGGTCATGAAAAAATCTTTTGCAATGGTCAGAGGAAGTGTATTTTTTAAAGTTGCGGGCATGCTCTTAATATTATCTGTGCTCTCACTTTTATTGCAGTTTGTAATTGCAATTTTTGTGGGTATTCCGTTAATTGTGTTTGTTGGTGGCGATATTGCTTCTAAATTATCCGATGTAATTTCAAGTCTTATACTTATGTTTTTACTGCCGCTTTACGTTTCTTCCATGACATTTATGTATAAGAGTTTAATAACAAAGTAAAAAAAGTTAACCGCCTTGCAAGGCGGTTATTCTTTTTGTGAATTGTCTTCAGACAGTGTTAATTCTTTTTTATTTTTCTTTTTTTGATTATTTTTTTGTTTGTCTTTTTTCTTTTCAATACTTGCAGCATTTAAACTTGCAAGTGAATCAAGAGATGCACGAAGAACAGCAGAGCGATCCACATAGGGTTCTTGCCTAAAGTTTTCACTTTCTTCCGGATTTTGATCTTGAGCGAAGTATTCTCCGCCTTGTCCGTTTTTTTCATCTGAAGTTCTTGCAGCAGTGCCTGAAATATCACCTGATTTAAAATTAAAGCTGCCGCCTATTCCGAAAAAACCGGCCGAGCGATTATCAACCATAGTTTTATCTTCCTTACACCTCGTTTTTTGTGATTATACCATTTTTTAAAATATGGCACAATTTACATGCGTTTTTTCATACAAAACCTGTAGAAAAATTTTTTTGCGCAAAAATTAATTTATTTTGTTTTTTTATGTGTATAATAATTATGAAAATGAAAAATTTTAATTCTAAAAATTTAATAAGCTTTAAAGAGAGCAACCTTTTTGAACAAGATGATACTTATGCACCGCTTGTTAATGCAATGCGTGCGTATAAAGATAATCCTTGTACGGGTTTTCATATACCCGGGCATAACAGGGGACAGGGTGTCTTAGACTCTTTTTCTTCTCTTGTTGGGATTGATGCTCTTAATTTAGATACTACGGATGAATTTGATAATCTTGGTACTTTATTCCCTTCAAGTGGTGCAATAGATGAAGCTCAAAGATTGGCTTCACAGGTATTTAATTCAAAAAGAACTTTCTTTTTAACAGGTGGTTCAACCATTGCAAACCTTGCGCTAGCTTTTGCACTGACTCATCCAAATGACAAAATTGCAATTGGTAGAAATTGCCACCGTTCCGTACTTTCGGGCATGATTATATCTGGTGCAAATCCTCAGTGGATAATGCCGAAAAAACTTGATGATTGGGCAATTTATGGTGCTTTAAATCCTCTGGAATTGCAAGACAGGCTTGAAAAAAATCCTGACATTTCGCTTGTTTGGGTTACGAACCCTACTTATGAAGGTGTTGTGTCTGATGTTGAAGCTATTGCACGTGTTTGTCATGAGTTTGATGTTCCATTAATTGTTGATGAGGCACATGGCTGCTTATGGAACTTTTCGGATGTTTTACCTAAGTCTGCTCTTGAATGCGGTGCTGATGCTGTAGTTCATTCGCTCCATAAAACAGGCGGTTCAATGACCCAAAGTTCTATGTTGCACATATCTAAAAATTCAAGATTTGATGTCCATAAAGTTGAACATGCTTTAAAACTTTTGCACACAACAAGCCCTTCTTTGTTGCTTTTAACAAGCTTGGATGCTGCAAGAGCATATTTGTCATCTAAAAAAGGAAATCTTGCGATAAAAAATGCAATTGATAATGCTTTGTATTTTAGAGAAAGGGCTTCAAAAATCAACGGTGTTAAGGTTTTAAATTCTTTAAGCGGTGTTGCATTTGACGTTACAAAAATATTCTTGAAGGTTGATGGTCTTAGTGGAAAACGATTAGAAAGTATACTTGAGCTTGACTTTTCAATCGAAATTGAAAGTGCTTCGGATGAAGGTATTTTAATACTTTCAAATATTGGCAATACTCAGGAAGAATTCAATGTTTTGCTTAATGCATTAAATAAAATTGCAAGTTCTAACTATCCTGATCTGGCTTATTTAGAGGGAATTAAATTTATGCCGCTAACTGCGCCTAAGGTTGTTATGAGCCCTCGTGAAGCATATTTTTCAAAAAAAGAAAGAATAAATAAGCAAGATGCAATTGGCAGAATTTGTGCTGAAGTAATTGCGCTTTGCCCTCCGGGGATATCTGTATTGTTGCCGGGTGAATTAATATGTGAGCACCATTTGCCATATTTAAGTGATTTTTCAGAAATTGATGTTTTAGAAAAATAAAAAGTCCGAACTAAATAATTCGGACTGTAACTTAAAAAGTTGGAATGTGAAATTTTTATTAGCCTCTACCTAAGTAGACAAGTGTTTGCAATATACTGTTTGCAGTATCAAAGACTCTTGAGTTTGCCTCAATGCCACGTTGAGCCATAATCATATTTGAAAATTGACGTGATAAGTCAACGTTTGATGCTTCCAGCCCCCCTGTAACAACTGCGCCTATACCGTTATCATTACCGCATGAATAAATGACATCGCCTGTATCAGGACCTGTGCTGTATAAGTTGTTGCCTTCCCCAACAAGACCTTCATAGTTTCTGACTGTTGCGCATTGTATTTGTAAATTTTCCGGCACTAATACTGCAGGGTGCGCTGTAACATCGTTTGGACCTAAAATTTGAACACCTGATGCTGTTGTATATTTAAATAATCTTGAACCGTCATCAGGGTCTTCCCATACGGTTATAGAATCTCCATTATCATAAGTTGCTGTAATTATACCATTGCTGCCAACTGACATACTCTTAAATATCATTGCATCTTTGCTTCCATCACCAGGGTTGATGTCAACTTTGTAATCTATCGTTTTTGATGTGTATTCACCTGTTCCGTCAGCTTGCAATGCGATATCTGTTTGATCAACAAAATTTGATGAACCTGACGTAAATCTTATTTTTTCTACATTACCTGCTGTTGTAAATCTTATAGCACCATCAACCAGTTCGCAAGTTATATTTTGACCAGCTAAATCTGCATTAATCTCATTTATCATATTTTGTACAGTGCCTGTGCCGTTTATTGTTACTTCAATTGGTGCTTGTTCGACACCGCCTACTGTAGGTGTAATTGTAAAAGTACCCGCTGTAATAGCGCCGTCTGTACCATTTAATTGTGAGACATCTTTATTTGCAAGAATACCTTGTGGTTGTGCGTAAGCTCCTGCACGAATTGTTTGTGGTATATAAATTGGTACTTCAGTTGCGCTCATTGAATAATCAGAATTTGTACCAAGAACTTTATAGCCCATTGATGTTACCAGATTACCGTTTGCGTCAAGGTCAAAGCTACCATCACGAGTAAAAAATATACTTCCTTCCGCATCCATAACCGTAAAGAATCCGTTTCCTTGTATTGCCATATCTCTATCTCTGCCTGTTGTATTAATGTTGTTTGCTGCCCAGTTTCTTGAAATGCCTGCAACAGTTGTTCCGACACCTATTTGAAATGGATTTGTACCGCCTAAATTACCTGTTGGTGCAGTACCTGTTGTTCTTGTTTGATACCATACATCCTTAAATGTCATTTGTGATTCTTTAAAGGCTGTCGTATTTAAGTTTGCAATGTTGTCAGCAACTACGTTAATGTGTAGTTGGTTTGCATTAATACCTGACATTGCTGTATTCATTGCTTGTGACATTTATCTTTTTCTCCTCCCTTGATAATTTTATTTTGTTAATTCACTAAATATATTGCCCAGATATGAAAATGCTGCTGCAGTTTTTGATACTGTTGCTGCGTTATTGAAAACATTTTTTGCCTTTTCGGCTATTGAGTTTGTTTCCTCTGTTGTTGCGGTATCTTCTGTAGTACTGCCACTTTCACCTGTTGAAGGCGTATTTGTGGCAGACGGTTCTTTTGCACTTAGAATAAGACCTGCCGGATACTCTTTTCCGTTAACTTTGACTGCACATCCGTTTTGATAAAATACGGCTTCTTCAACTACACCTGTTATGGTTTTTGTAGTGTCATCCGGATCCATAAGTGTTACTTCTTTGCCTATTAAATCCATACCTTGTGTTAAACCATTGTTTGCAGCAATTGTTTCGTTTAATTGTGTAAGCTGTTCAAGTTGTGTAAATTGTGCTTGTTGTGCCAAGAAATCCTGATTGCTCATAGGATTAAGCGGGTCTTGATATTTGAGTTGTTCCAGCATCAATTTTAAGAACATATCTTGATTAAGTTCGTTACTGGTACCTTCTGTCTTAGATTTAAGTGCTTCTTGTTGAGCAGTCCAGTTTTGCATATTATTAATTTCGTTTATTATGTTAGATGACATATTGTCTCCTTGAAATTATAAATTGTAACTGATTTTACCCCTTAGGGTGTTAATACTAGTTGTTGTATTGTTTACATTGTTTTCAAAATCAATGTTTTCTATTATATTTGATCTGTTAAATTTAAATGTTTCTCTTTTTTGGTGTTGTTGATTTTGATTATTTTCTTTTGTATTTTGATTTTGTCCTTGATTTTCTTGTTGATTATCTCTTTGACTGTTACTGTTGTTTAATCCTGTTTGTGAGTTTTGTTCAACAGTTTTAACTTGAACGTTCTGCACATTGATTCCTTGCTGCGCAAGTTGTTGTTTTAAAATATCTATATTTTTATCAAGCAACTCTTTAACTTGAGAGTTTTGCGCAATAATGTTTGTTGATATTCCGTTAGCATTGGACAAAAGTTCTATTGTAACCCTTCCTAAATCATTTGGTCTTAGGGTCATTGTAATTTTTGTGGTAGAGCCATCCTTGAGTTGTTCAAATTTTGAACCTATTTGATTTAAAATATCATTTACATTAAGTTCTTTTGCCATACCTTCCAGTTGGATGGGTTTATTTACCGCACTTATATTTTTTACTGTTGTTTTATCAAACGTAAATGTTATCGGTGTTGTGTTTTCTGTATCTGAATTTTGAATTTGTAATTTTATAACTTCGTCTTGTGCGCTTGTGTAGTTTTGATTTTGTGAGTTTGTATTTGTTGATGAATCTGATACTTCTTCAATTTTTACATCCATTTCATCAAGAATTTCTTGCTCAATATCTATTTCATTTTTTGCAACTTCTTGTGTTTCCTTGGTATCTTTTGTTGCAACTACAGTGGTTTGGGAATCCTTTGTTTTTTGTGTTGTTTTTTCTTCACTTGTTTCTTTTTTTGTTTCTTTTGTTATTTTTGTATCTGTTTCATCAATATTTATTTCAAGTGCTTTTGTTGGATTTGAGTTTTCTTCTTCCATTTTTACTTGAGAATTTAATTTAAAAGCATTTACTTTAATATCTTGTGCAAGTTGTTTTAAATCCTTTTGCAGTTCTGCAACTTCTAAATCTTGCGGATTTTGAGTAAGCAGTCTTTCTAAAACATCGCTTACCATTTGTTTTGTGTCTTCACTTACAACAAGTTCGTTGTTATTTATTTTTGTCTGTATTTCTTCAAGTGCACCTTTAAGTTGTTCTACATCTTGAATATTTAATTGCCCATCCAGCGATGTTTCAATTAAGTTATTAATTTTATTTACCGTATCTTGAATTACAGTGTTAGTATCAAGCACTTGCATATTTTCACCCTGTGCTGTTTGCTGTGTTTCCTTAACAACAGGTTCGGATTTTACTTCATCAATAGTTTTATCTTGAGAATTTGTGCTTTCTGTTTTTTCTTCTTTTGTATTGTTTTTGATTTCATTTTCGTTATTTTTATCAGGTTGTTTGATATTCTTTGTGCCATTGGTTTCGTTTGTTGATTTGTTATTTTTATCTTCACTGATTACTTTTTTGTCGTCGCTTACTGCATTATTTGTTTCTTGATTTTGTTTATTTTCAGAATTTCTTTGTGTTCCATTATAATTTTTATTATTTTTTTGCACATTTTGATTATTCGCATTACTTTCATTGCGATTTAGCACACTAAGAAAATCCTTGCCTTTTTCGGCAATATTTTTTGTATCGTAATTTTGTTGACTTGAGCTTATAAAATCATCCATTGATACTGTGTTTTGCGTAGTTATCATATTTGCGAAATTTTGCATTTAAATTACTTTCTTTCGTCTTGAGTTTGTAATATCGTCGAGTTCTTTTATTTGGTTTTGTTCGTATTCAAAAAGGAAATTGTTGTATTGTTTTTCTTTTAATTTTTCCAGAACTTTTACTTCTTTATATGCCTGATTTACTTGCATTTGTTGTTCTTCAAGTTCTATTTGAGTTTTTTTAATTATTTCAAACTGTGTTTTTATGTCATCTTCAAGCCTGTTAATATAATTTTTGTATGCCACTACATTTTGAATATCAAGTATTGAGTTTTCAAGAGTAGAATTAAGCTCTTTTTCAAGATTTTCTTTTTTTTCATTCAATTCAAGAAAAACATCCTTTTGTGCTTCAAGAGTTGAAATTATACTTGCAAGCTTAAGCCTTTCATCTTCAAGCTTTTTTTCTTTGATATTCAGGACACTTTGCAGCCTGAATTTAAACCTCCTCAAAACAAATTTCCTCTTTTATACCAAGTTTGATATTAAAAGAATACTTCATTGGGGGTTTTGCTTCATCGTCTAAAATATGGAAAAGATTTAGTCAATGCGAAAAAAAATACATCAAATTAATGATTACTGCTATAGAAAAGAAATGCAACTAACAAATCAGCAACAAGGAGGTAAATAGTGCATAAAATCGCTGATTTTGTTGTGGATTCTCCAACATTTTTTGCACCGCCTTTTGTGTTGTATCCAACCGTTGCACAAACAGTTGAAATTATTGCGCCAAACAAAAAGCCTTTTAAAATACTTACATATATGTCTTTTGCATTTAGCATAAGCCATACAGAGTTAAAATAGCGATTTGGATGAAGACCCACGGAAAAATAAGAAACAATCATACCGCCTAAAATGCCAATAAATTCTGCAAGAATGACAACACACATTACGCTAAAAGCACCGGCAATAATTCTTGGTGCAAAATAGTACCCTATCGGGTTTACATGTAAGACCTTCATAGCATCAACTTGAGAAGTTACTTTCATATTGGCAATTTGTGCCGTAATTGCGGTTCCAGCACGTGCTCCTATTGCAAGAGCTGCAAAACCGGGGGCAATTTCTCTTATAAGTGCAATTGCTAAAAATCCGCCGATGTAGGTGTCTGCTCCTGACATTAAAAATTGGTTTGAAACTTGCAGTGCAATAACTGACGCTGCTATAAAAACAATCATAAGAGATATACCCAGTGAGTCAAAGCCTATTCTTGCAGCTTGCATTATTACACTTTTGAGAGCAACATTGCCCCCAAAAGTGTATTTCATAGCACTTATAAAATTTTGGACACATTGTCCTAAAAAATTTATGCCAAGATTACTCATAAATTGGTGTACACCATTTTTTGTATTTTTCAACTTTTCCACGAACAATATCGTAGTATAAATTTGCAATTGCAGCAGTTTTTTCGCCTGTTTGACCGCTTCCGATTGTGCGATTATCGATTGAGCCAATGGGCGCAATTTGTGCACCGGTTCCACAGAAAAATGCTTCATCCGCTGTGTATAATTCTGTTCTGTCTATTTCTCTTTCGCAAACTTTTAGACCTAATTCTTTTTGAGCAATTTCAATAATTGTATTTCTGGTCACGCCAACCAAAATATTGCTTGTAGTTTGCGTTGTAACAAGCGTATCACCTTCAACGATAAAGAAATTCATAGCAGAGCCCTCGGCAACATGCCCTGAAGCGGATAATGATATACATTCATCAAACCCTGCAAGTTTAGCATCTGTTATCATAAGGGCGGTATTAGCGTAAGCCCCTGATACCTTAGCTCTTGGCGGAATTGTATTGTCTTCCAGTCTGTTCCAGTTTGAAACACATACTTTAAGCATTTTTTCGCCACCGAAATAGTTACCAAGTTTAATTGTAAATATTAAAACCGAATCCGTATTATCTATTAAAGTGGGGCCTATTTTTTGTGCACTTTTATAAACTTCCGGACGAATATAACAATCTTCGTGATAATTATTTTTTTTCAGCAAATCTTTTGTAATTTGTATGTATTCTTCAAGGGTGTGTTTTGGATCCATGTGCATAATTTTGCAACTGTTTAAAAGTCTTTGAAAATGCTCTTTCATACGGAATGCATAAATTTGATTTTCTTGTTCGTTGTAGTATCCTCTGATACCTTCAAAAACTGATGTGCCATATAAAAAAGCGTGGGTTCTGACAGGAATCATTGCTTCATTTGATGGTACATACTTGCCGTCCATGTAATAAAACTCTTGGCTCATTTGTCCTCCAAAATAAATTATGTACCTGTTAATTATCGCAAAATTTTTTAAAAAAAGCTAGATTTTTACATTATTTTTATATAAAATGTAGCAATGCTGATAATTAATCTTATAGTATTTTTATTATTTGTATATATAATTATATACACAATTTACACTCTAACCCTTAATATAAACGCTTTTAAAACAAGAGAATATGTCAATGACACAAAAATGCTTCTTGAATCAGGCGGTTCGTTAAATAATCTGTGTGTCATTATTTGGGCAGATTCAAGTAATAAAAAACTTTATGACCTTTTAAAGATGCTGGATAATCAAACTTATCCGCATGAAAACTACGAAGTTCATGTTATTTTTAAGAGAGATAAAGAAAATATTTCAATTCCCGAGATGGTATATGGTGCCCAAGTTCATATTATAGAAAATCCCGAGTACTTTTCAAAGGATAAGGCAGTATCACTTTTTGTGGAAAAGATTGTTTCTGAGAATAAATTTAGCGCTTTTGTATTTTTGGGTGCTGACAGAATGGTGGATGAAAATTATTTATCCTGTGTAAATAAAACGGTTTATACTTCCTGCGTCATAAGCGGTACACTAAGTGTTACATGTTATGAAAAAGACTTTTTTAAACAGGCGAAATGTCAGGTTTTACGTGCCTATTTAAAATACCAAAATAAAGTCCAAAATATCGTACGTGCAATGTTTGAAATGCCAATTATACTTGACGGGCAAAACTGTATTATAAGTTCAGATGTATTGGAAAAAACAGGTAGGGTTTGTTTTGAAACAAAAAATGATGAGCTTAAATTTTCGTTGTTTCTGGCTTCAAACTCGATTCGTCCTACTTTTTCACCTTTTATTAAGTCAACAGTAGATGTTGATAATTATGATGCTTCAACCGCTTCTGCCGCTCAAAGATTCTCTATGTTTAAATATTATTTACCAAGGTCTTTTTCAAAACCATGGAATTTTAAAGAATTTGTATTTTATACCCTAAAGCCTGATACCTTATCCATAATAACCTCGTATATAATTCTTTTGTTTTGCGCATTTAGGTATTTTACATCTCTTGAATTAAAGTTTACCCTGCATTTAGGATTATTATTAATTTTAAATTTCTTTATAGGGACATTTGCGGCAAGATTAAACTTTAAGGAAAGATTTTATATAACCCTATACCCTGCTTGCATTTTTTGGCAAAGAGCAAAGATATTTATGAAAAAAATCTCCCTTATTTGGATTGAAAATAAAAATCATGAGGAAGAAAATGTAAACTCTGCCACAGTTAATGCTATTGTAAATGACGGCAGAAAGGACGCTTTGTGCAAGCTTTTGCTTGTGTCAGAGGATGGCATGCGAAAAGTTGTTTTTGAATATGGCAAGAAAAATATAACCTCGGATTCTCATATTAGAATGTATGATGCAATGGAAGATCTTGCAAATAAATTAAAGATAAAAGGTTATTTGCTAAAAATTTGTCAAACATGTGGTAATTTTTGTTCGGTTCCGGATGGTACGGTTGATGTTTTGAAGGGTGAGTGCAGGGCGATTTCTCCTGATGAAACAATTCCGCAAACCCTCATTTGGAACAGCTGCCCTAACTATTTGAGTAATGACATTAAAAATATTATTAACAATATGTCCAAAAAAAATGAACAATAAAAAAACCGTCTTTTTTAAAGACGGTTTTTATTTATAAAATAACTACCTATTTCATTGTTTGTGCTTCTTTTGTATTTCTTGCAAACTCTCTATTTATTGAATTTCGTTGAGCGACTGAAGCTACAATGTTTCTAACTGTTGCAACCATACCGATTTGCGAATCAAGTTTGTTTACTGCAGAACCTACTCCGACTGCGCTTGCTCCTGCTGCAAAAGCAAGAGGAGTTGTTTGAGCAGTAATACCTGATGCACTCATAATCGGAACTGAAACATGGCGTGAAAGTTCAAGAGTGTTGCCAATTGTTGCTTGAGCAGTTTCAAGGAGTGCTTTTGCGCCGACTGTTTTAACTCCTTGAGGCTTCATACCTTCTGTTTGAATTAGGTTAACACCAAGAAGTTCAAGTTTTTTTGCAAGTTCAATTTGGTCTTTAATATCAATATTGCCTGGGATTGTAACGCAAATAAATACGTCTTTACCTTCTATAAGGCTCATTGTTTCAAGAGTGATTTCATAAACTTCATCTGCACTGAATGTTTCGCCATTTTTGTATAATGCATCAAAGTTACCTATTTCAATAGCATCTGCACCCCATTCAACAGCTTGCGCAAGTTTGAACGGATGAATTGACGAAACGAATATCGGCAGAGTTGTGTTTTTTGCTGCTGTTTCAAAAACTTTTTTGTCACTTGCAACATCAACTGCGCTTGCAAGTCCCATTTGTGCTGCGCTTACAACTTTTTTAACATTTTCAAGATTGTAATTATCAATACCGGAAATGATTTTAATCGCTCTTTTCTCTCTCAAATGTCTTTTGAAAACTTCAATACTTCTCATGTTTCTTCCTTTCCTAAAATTCACTAGAATTGTATCATAACATAGCACTTTGGGCAATGAAAAAATACGCTTCCCGTTTTATATTCTCTATTATCCCCTATACGATAACGGAGTGGTGTATACATGTTTAAAAAAACATTTTTTTCGTTTTTATTGCCTTTTTATTTACTTTTGTTAAGTAATGTTAATATCCCTTGTTTTGCTTCAAATGTTGCGCGCTCTGGTGATGAAAGTGCCAGTATAAATGTTTATGAAAAAATTACACCCGCAATTGTTGCTATTGATGCTGATTTAGATCAGGGTATTTCTTCAGGCACAGGGTGTGTTATTGATTCTTCAGGTATTATTCTGACGAGTTCTCATGTAATTAATAAATCAAAAAATATAGAAGTCACTACCCAAAGTGGTAAAACTTATAAGGCTACTGTTTTTGCGGTTTTAAAAGATAAAAATGATTTGGCTCTTATAAAAATTACCCCAAAAGAAAAATTGCCTGTTATACGTCTTGGCGACTCAGAAACAGTAAAAGTAGGCCAAAGAGTGCTTGCAATAGGAAACCCTTTTGGTTTTAGAGGAACCCTTACAACAGGTATTATTTCACGCATTGATTACGATAGAAAAAAACTTCAAACTGATGCTGCAATCAACCCCGGATGCTCCGGAGGCCCGCTTTTGAATTTAGACGGCGAGGTAATAGGTATTAATCAATCAATTTATAATCCTGATAATAATCGCTCAAATATAGGAATTGGTTTTGCAGTTCCTGTTAACTATGCAAAAGAATTTATTTCGCTTGCAAAAAATACTAAAAAGATTCCCTAAAGATTGCTTTTAATGCTTTTAATAACATCTCTGTAAATTTTCAATTCCTTGTTGTTTGACTCGTTTAAAAGCTGATTTATATCATCTTTTAGCGGGTTTATTTCTTTGTTTTCTTCAAATTCTCTTAAGTTAATATTTAAAGTCTTAATTATTTTTATAAAATTTTCTAAAGTGGGATAATGAAGCCCTGCCTCAATTCTGGAAAGTTGTTTTTCATGTATGCCAATTTTTTCTGCAAGTTCAAACTGTGTAAGTTTTAAACGTTTCCTTTGTTGTCTAATTTTTTGACCAATAAATTTTTTGTCCTCGGCAATCATTATCTATACCCCATGTCCTTTTTTTTATTTAGCATAGAGCGTATTTGTTACTTTTTAAACCATAAATATATTACAAAATATTTGCAAAAGTAATAAACATGTTCTATAATTCACTTGATTAATTTACGAGGGTAATATATGAAAAGATACGCATTCACTTTAGCGGAGCTGTTAGTATCCGTGTTGGTTATCTCTATTATCATGGTTGTGTT
>CALUXZ010000018.1 GCA_944324875.1 Candidatus Gastranaerophilales bacterium
GAAAAAGTAATACCAACTGCAAGCAATTTTCCAAACATATCAGGGCAACGTTTTGCAGCAATAAAGCCTCGATAAGCAAACATTGCAAAAAGACATATTATAAAAAAACATCCAAGAAAACCAAATTCTTCAGCAATAACGGCAAAGATAAAATCCGTATGCCCTTCCGGCAACCAGGAAAGTTTTTGTTTTGAATTGCCGAAACCAACCCCAAAAAAACCGCCGCCTGCAAATGCAACAAGAGATTGTATAATATTGTAGCCTGCATTATGCGGATCTTTTTGCGGATCAAGCCAGACAAGAATTCTTTGTTTTTGATAACCTAATATAGAAAATGCAAGCACAGGAACAGCACAGGCAAAAGCAGTAATAATAGTTTTTACTCTGCCACCTGCAACAAAATACATAACAACGCTTGTCATACAAAGTAAAATAACCATTGAAAGGTTTGGTTGTTTTAAAATCAAGAACAACATTGCAGCAAACAAAACATAAAAAGGCATTTTTCTTTCATCAAAAATATTAATATTAGATGAAAAAAGTGATGCAAAAGCAAGTACAACTGCCGGTTTGGCAAGTTCAGAAGGCTGAAACTGCAAAGGACCAATTGCAAGCCACCTTTTTGCTTCATTTACCATTAATCCTAAGGGTGAAAACTGAACCAGTAAAAGCAAAACAAGTACTAACATGCAAGCAGGCATAGCCCAAACTTTCAAGTTCTTATAATCATATTTTGAGAAAAAAGAGGCAGCCCCAATTCCTGCCACAAGCCAAGCGAACTGCTTTATCGTAAAAATAAGAGGGTTATCGCCATTTGCTATTGCCCTTGGTGAGCCCGCAGAAAAAATAGCCATAATTCCTATTACTACAAGAAAAATAACAACAGTAACAAGTGTGCTGTCAGGTTGAGAGATTATATAGTTGTTTCCCGATTCTCTATCGTGATACGAGTTGCTTCTTTGATAGGACATAACGCCTAAACGCCTCCCCTCTCTCCTCATAGTTTTTAAACATATCAAAACTTGCACATGCCGGCGATAATAAGACGGCGTCAGGCTTATCAAGGCTCGCTAAATCAATTGCTTCTTCAAGCGATTGAGCATGAACTATGTTTGTATAACCGCTGTTATACAATTCATTCATGAATCTTTTTGTTGCTTCGCCAATCAAAACAACTTTTGAAATACGCTCTTTTACCGATTTAATAAACTCATCAAGAGAGGTGTTCTTATCTCTGCCACCTGCTATTAATACAACTTTTTTGCCTTCGAAAGAATTAATTGCGACAATGGCTGCCTCAGGATTTGTAGCCTTTGAATCATTATAATAAGCAGTGTCATCAAGCACACGAATTAGCTCACACCTGTGAGCAGGTGCTTTGAATGATTTTATTGCACTTAAAATTACATTAGTATCAATTCCTTCAACTTTTGCCGCAATAATGCAACACATAACATTTTGCAAATTATGATTACCTACAATAGGCACATCTTTTACATCAATTATTTTTTCTTCACCATAATAAATTGCATTTTCGCCAACATAACAATTTCCCGTAACACAAGGCAAATTGTCTTTGTTTAAAGCAAAATAGTGAACATTACATTTTAAATCATTGGCAAGTCTTTTAACTTTTTCATCATCAAAGTTCAAAATAGCATGTGAATCTTTACCCATTCTTTTAAAAATTGCGGCTTTAGCTTCAAAATACCCTTCCAGCCCGCCATGCCAAGCTAAATGATCGGGAGTTAAATTGCAAAACACGGCAATCTTTGGTGCAAGTTCCTTAGAGTAATTAAGCTGATATGAACTTGCCTCTGCAATTAAATAATCAGGATTATTTTGCAAACACTCAAAAGGAGAAGTTCCGACATTGCCACAAGATGGTGCATTGAAAACTTCAGAAAATACATGCGACATTAAAAGCGTTGTTGTGGTCTTCCCGTTAGTACCCGTAACAACAAGCATTTTTGGCTTGTTAAGCATTTTTGTTAACCTAAAGACATATTCAAGATCTGAAAAATATTCAATGTTTTTGCTTTTTAATCTTTCAAGAATTTCAGCATCACGAGGAATAGACGGGCTAATTATAGCAAATTTTGCACCGTTTATATAATCATCACTATGACCTCCAAACTCAAGCTTAACACCGGATTTTTCGAGTTCTGATATTTTCTCTTTATCCTCGGCAGCCGCCGCTTTACTTTCGGTTAAATAAACATCAAAATTATTGCTCAAATAACTTGCAGCAGCAACACCGGTAACAGAAAACCCAACGATTAGAACCTTTTCTTTCATAGCTTAATTCCCAAACATTTTTTGTGCATAAAATCCTGCAATTGCAAGCAATCCGCCAAGAGCACTTACAAGCGCAAAGACAAAGACAATTTTTTTCTCACCCCATCCGGAAAGCTCAAAATGGTGGTGAATGGGGCTCATTTTGAACACCCTTTTGCCTGTCAGACGAAAGCTTGTAACTTGAATCATTACGGAAAGCGTTTCACAAATAAATAAAATTCCAATAGGTATTAACCAAAGCTCAAATTTACCCATAATTGCGATTGTAGCAAGCAATCCGCCAAGAGCTAAAGAGCCTGTATCACCCATAAAAATCTTTGCTGGATTTTTATTAAAATACAAAAAACCAAGACAAGCAGCCGATGTTGCTGCCGATATAATAGCAAGGTCG
Organism: Candidatus Gastranaerophilales bacterium; assembly: GCA_944324875.1. Lineage (GTDB taxonomy): Bacteria > Cyanobacteriota > Vampirovibrionia > Gastranaerophilales > Gastranaerophilaceae > Galligastranaerophilus. The sequence continues at coordinate 2,690 of CALUXZ010000018.1, forward strand.
GTATATCCGTTTAGTTTGCATATTACTGCACAAGCACCAAATGCAAACACGGAACAGCCCGCAGCAAGACCATCCAAACCGTCAGTTAAATTTAATGCATTAGACGAACCAACAATCATAAATACTGCAAACAATGGGTAAAACCAACCCAAATCGATTGAAAAATTTAAAAAACTTATTTCAGTCTTGCCGGAAAAAATTAAATAAAACGCAGGTAGCATGGAAACAGCAATTTGCAACAACAATTTGCCCCTTGCAGATAAACCCATATTTTGATGAGCTTTTATTTTTTTAATATCATCCTCAAAGCCTGTAAATGTATAAAATATAAGAGTCATAAGTACAATAAGCGCACCTGTTGTTGTTTCTTGTGCCATAAAAAGCGCAATTAAGGATGCAACAAGGATTGAAACAACAAGAAAAACTCCACCGGTTGTCGGTGTTTTATTTTTTTGCGCATGTAATTGCGCCACTTCTTCACGTATATATTGCCCGTACATTTTTTTCTTCATAAAAGCAAGATACGGCACACCCAATAAAAGTGCCAATACAAGAGCAATAAGAGCTGAAACACTCATCATTATCATAATCTGCCCACCATTTCGATAATTTCTTCAAACTTCATTGCACGTGATGCTTTCAATAATATTGTAGAACCCTTCTCGATATTATCTAAGATGTATTTTGCGCATTCGAAATTTGTTTCGAACTCAACCCCTTCAAGAGTTGAATTTCTAAGTATATATTTTGCTAAATTACCAACCGTTAAAAGTTTAACACCCTGATAAGAACATAAAAATTCGCCTATTTCTTTGTGATATGCAATTTCATCTTTACCAAGTTCGCCCATATTGCCTAAAACCAAAACTAAGGGCGGTTTATAAACAGATAAAAATGTTTTTAAAACAGCTTTCATAGACTCAGGATTTGCATTGTAACTATCATTAATAAATGTTAGCCCTTTTATTTCGCTAACTTCCCAACGTTTTTCGATGGGTTTGTAATTAAGCAACCCTTTTTGTATATTCTGCGTTGAAATATTCAGCTTTTTTGCCGCTTCGATAACCAGAAGAGCGTTTTCAATATTATAATCACCTTCAACATTAAGTACGTAATTAGTGTTTTCATAGGTGAATTCTGAATGCGACACACTTATTATGACATTTTTAACATCATCGTACTTTGTAAAAATTTTTTCGCCAACGTAATTTAAATTATCTTTAATTTTGCTTGAATCAGGACTGATAAACACTCCCTCTTTTTTAAGCCCTGCTGCTATTTCGCACTTTGCTATTGCAATATTTTTTAAATTGCCCAATCTTTCAACATGGGCTGAGCCAATATTTGTAATAATACCAACATCAGGCTTACAGTAACTTGATAAAAGTTCAATTTCACCAAGATTTCTCATTCCCATTTCCACAACAACCGCCTCGCAGTCATCAGGCATGGTAAACATGGTCTGGCAAAGCCCAATTTCATTATTATGATTCAGATAAGTTTTATGTGTTTTATATGTTGTCGATAACACACTGAACAACATTTCCTTAGTTGTTGTTTTGCCCGAAGAACCGGTTATTGCAATAACGATAGGGTTTATTTTATTTCTTATGTAATTTGCAAGTTTTAAATAAGCAACAAGCGAATTTTCAACATATAGAATAAAGTCAGCTTTTTTATTAACCTTGAATTTGTCTTGGGTAAAATATCCCTTTGCGCCAATTTCAAGGGCTTTATCAATAAAATTATGCCCGTCGTAATTTTCACCACGCAAAGGCAAATAAATGTTTCCTTTTTCAAGTTTTCTTGTATCCGTAGAAATTTCAAATTCCCCTAAAGTGTCCTTTTGATAAAGAATTTGAGCACCGGTACAATTTATAATCTCATCCAACTTAAATTTCAAAGTAATCTCCAAAAAACAAAATTTTATAATAATTGTAAATCAAACAGAACATGATGTAAAATATTTTTATGAAAAAAATAGCACTTATTCCAATCGATAACCGTCCTATTTGTTATACACTTATAAGAGATATTTTAGCTCAAGATGACAGCATGAAGCTTTATATGCCCCAAAGAGAGCTGTTAGGCGCGCTTACCAAACAAGCAGATATCGAAGGTATTTACAAATTTCTTGAAAATTTAGAAAAAGTTGAAACACTTGTAATATCACTAGATACAATTGCTTATGGTGGTCTTATAAGTTCCAGAAGATGCCCTGAAACATTTGAAGAAATTAAAGAAAGACTTTTGAAATTTAAAAAAATAATTCGTCAAAAGGCTGAAAAAGTTCTAGCTTTTTCAAGTATAATGCGCATTTCTAACAATAACATTAACGAGGAGGAAAAAGAGTACTGGGCACAATGGGGAAAAAGAATTTTTGAATTTTCATACTATCAACACAAATCAAGAAAAGAAAAAAGTTACAATTGTGTTTATAATCAAATTCCTCAAGATATTTTGGATGATTATCTTGACACAAGAAAAAGAAATTTTGATATAAATAAATTATATCTCGATTGGATTGAAGATAAAACCATTGATACTCTTGTGTTTTCAAAAGATGATACGGGTCAATACGGCTTAAATGTTGAAGAAGCGGAATTTTTAGAAAAAGAAATAAACAACAGAAAATTAAATGCATTTATTAAAACGGGGGCTGATGAAATACCGCTAACCCTTATTGCACGAAGTTTAAATACAGGTCTAAATGTTAAAATAGAATATATCTATGAAAATAGTACTGATAAAATCTCAAGATATGAAGATATCAGCGTAAAAGAATGTATTGAAGGACAATTAAAGCTTGCAGGGTGCAAAATTTCGCAAAATGCGAATTTAGTTTTTCTTGTGAATAATTTTCAAACACAGCAAGGCGATTATGTGCTTGGGGAAGAAATTAATAAACTCTCAAAAGAAATTATTTTCCCCGATAAACAGTATTTTATAGCAGATATTTCAAATGCAAACGGTGCTGACTGCGGACTTGTCGAGCAAATGTTTTTAGATAAAATTGACAAAAATCTTTTAGCATTTTGTGCATACAATACAAGTGCAAATTCAGCAGGTTGCGCAATTTTAAGTGCAATAGTTAACTATCAGGCAAGAAACAACAACACATTTAACGAAAATGCCTTTAAAAAACTTATGTTCATAAGACTTTTAGATGATTGGGCTTATCAGTCAAAAATAAGAAAACATGTGCGTGAAAATGCCCCTGATTTTAAAAAAGCATTAGATGAAAAAAATGAAGATTTGAAAAAATTTGAAAAAATAATCGCAAATTATCTTAATTTTAAGTATAATGACGTCAGTTATTCCCTACCATGGAATCGGAGTTTTGAGGCAGAAATAAATGTTAAAGATATATAACTTTTTATACGAAACAATAGGTATATTTATAATAAAACTTTTAGGACACTTTTCGCAAAAAATATGTGCAGGCGAGAAAGAAAAATTTGGAAATTACGGCTTTAAATTTCTAAATCGCACGATATGGATTCATGCTGTTTCAGTTGGCGAAGTTATGCTGGCGCAAACATTAATTAACAAATTAAATTTTAAAAATGATATAGTACTTACAACATCCACCCCACAGGGACAAGAACTTGCAAAAAGTAAACTCTCTGATAAGTGTAAAATGATAACGTATTTTCCATACGACACAAAAAAAGCCATAGATAACGCTATTAAAGCAATTAACCCTGAGATGGTCATAATTATGGAAACCGAAATTTGGCCCAATTTTTCAAAAAGAATGAAGGAACTTGCAATACCACTGTTTATAGTAAATGGCAGAATTTCCGAGAGAACTTTTAAAAGCTACAAAAGACTTTCATTCTTTTTTAGAGAAGTTTTAGCTAACTATAGCGCAATTTTAACTCAGACACATGAAGATGCAAAAAGATTTGTTGAAATAGGTGCACCCGAAAATAGGGTAATAACCTCAGGAAATATAAAATTTGATATTGAAAAACCTGACGATTATTTAAGGCACAAATACAGACTTTTATTTAATGCACTTGGGAAAAAGGTGGCAATATTCGGTTCTACACATACTGAAGAAAATGAACAACTTATAAAAACTTATTTATCATTAAAAGAAAAAAATGATGATTTAAAACTTATTATTGCCCCAAGACACCTTGAAAAAATTCAGCAAATTGAAAAAATATTAAAATTCAGGGGTATAAATTACGGGAAAAGAAGTGAAAACTCAACTTTTGACAATAATGACGTTATAATTCTTGACACAACAGGGGAATTAAGCAAAGTATACAGCGCTTGCGACATTTGCGTAATTTGCGGCAGTTTTGATAAAACAGGAGGACACAACCCGCTTGAGGCAACCGTCTGGGATAAACCTGTCATATCAGGTCCTAATATAAAAAATTTCAAAAGAATATATAAAAATCTTTGCGATCTTGACTGTGCTTTTGTAGTAAAAGACTATGACGAACTTGAAGAAAAAATGGCAGAGCTTTTGGATAATGAAGAATATCTTGAAAGAGTAAAAGAAAGTTGCCGTCGTGCACTTGATAAAAACCGTGGAGCAACTGATTTTACAGTAAAATATATAGAAAAATTCTGTAGGGAGTTATATGAAAACAATTAAATTTGAAAAATGGCAGGGGCTTGGCAACGATTTTGTAATTTTAAATGATGAAAAAGCAACACCTGAACTTGCAAGAATAATGTGCAACAGAAACTTTGGAGTTGGTGCAGACGGATTATTTTCGCCCGTTAAAACACAAGATACAGACATAGGCTGGGACTTTTATAACTCAGACGGCTCAATTGCGCAAATGTGCGGGAATGGAATACGTTGTTTTGCCAAATTTGCAAAAGAAAATAAGCTTGTTGACAAGAATGAATTTTCGGTTAAAACTCTCGCAGGAACTATCGTGCCAAAAATTTTACCTGATGGCAGAGTTCGGGTTGATATGGGCAAACCTATTTTAGAGGCACAAAAAATACCTGTAAACATTGAAACTCCGCAAGATTTTGAAATTGAAGGGTTTAGTGCAAGTGCAATAAGCATGGGTAATCCGCACTGCATAATTTTTACCAAAGAGGATAGCACTAAACTTGCGCACACTTTTGGTCCAAAAATAGAATCACACAAGCTTTTCCCCGAAAAAACAAATGTAGAATTTGTTCAAATTAAAAATTCGTCAAAAATTAGGCTTGATGTATACGAAAGAGGTTGCGGGATAACCCTTGCATGTGGTACAGGGGCTTGTGCCGCAGTTGTTGCCGGTGTTTTAAAAGGACTTTTGGATAATACTGTAACCGTAGAACTTCCAGGTGGAGAGCTTACGATAGAGTACAGTGGCGAGAATGTTTATATGACAGGTATGGCAACAAAAGTTTTTGAGGGAGAATTTTTCCTTCAATAATAAATATTTAGATATGTTAAGTTTTTTGTTGTTTCAAAAATATGTTTGTGCTAGCATTTTGTAACAATGAAAGTACAATAAGGAGAAATCATGAAAAAATACGAACTGCTTGCAACAATTAAACCAAATTTAGATAATGATGAAGCAGATAAAGTTATTGCCAAAATCGAAGAATCAGTAAGCTCATTAGGCGGAAGCGTATCCGATACGGATAAAATGGGCAGAAAAAAACTTGCTTACGATGTAAAAGGTTTTAGAGATGGCTTTATTGCTGTATTGAAAATAAATCTTGAACCAGATAAAGTTGCAGAATTTAAAAGACAACTAAAACTTAACGAAAATATCATAAGAACAATGTTTATGGAACAATCAGCAGTAAAGGCGTAAAAATGACTTTAGCAAAAATCTTCGTAACCGGAAAAGTTGTAAAAAACCCTGAAAAAAGATTTACACAAAATGACTTGGCAATAACAAGTTTTACAATTGATGTAAATCCGCAAGATGAAAGCCTGGTAAGAGTTTTTACAATGGGCAACTCGGCAGAAACAGTTGAGCAAACTATTAAAATGGGCGACAGTGTCCTTGTTGAAGGAAGACTGCAAACAAATACCTTTAAAACAACAAACGGCAAAGACAAAAAGATTTTTGAGATTAACGCATCTACAGTTGAGAAAATTTCAGGAAGCTCTACAGAACAATCTCAGGCTCCTGCAGCACAAAAAGGAAATCTTGTTCAATTTGCAACAGAAGAAATTTCTCAAGATTTAATTGATGAAGACGAAATACCATTCTAAGAAAAAATAAGGAAAAGGAAATAAAAATGGCAAAAGAAACAGTAAAAGACAGCAAAAAAAGAAAAAATTGCAGCTTCTGCGCCGATAAAGTAGAAGCACTTGACTACAAAGACACTTCAAAATTAAAAAGATTTTTATCAGAAGCCGGTAAAATTCTTCCAAGAAGAATAACAGGCAACTGCGCATACCACCAAAGAATGCTTGCAAAAGCAGTTAAACGCTCAAGAGAAGCAGCTCTTATTGGTTACGTATTTGAAAACTAAAATTAAAACCGCCTTTAAAAGGCGGTTTTTTTATCTTAATTTAATGTCTTTTCTATAAATTTTCCCGTCGAATTTAATTTCCTCGGCTGCTTTATAAATATCTTCAAGTGCATTTTTGCCGCTTTTTACAAGACTCAAAACTCTTCCGCCGTCAGTATAATATTTTTCTCCAATCTTTTTAACTCCTGCAAAAAATATTTTTACGCCTAGCTTTTTAGCAGCCTCAAGATTTAAAATTTCGCAATTTTTTTTAGGTGAAAAAGGGTAACCCTTTGAAGCCAAAACCACACAGTATGAAGGCTTATCCAAAAATTTAAACTCAATCTCATTTAATTTACCATCAAGCATTTTTAAAAAAACATCTAAAATATCAATACGCAAATTATCAAGCACAGATTGAATTTCAGGATCACCAAAGCGCATATTGTACTCAAGAACATAAACGCCATCATTACACATCATAAGTCCCGAATATATAATCCCGCTAAAGTTTGCCTTACTTGCCTTTAGAGCATTTTCCAATTTTGCTAAATAATTTTTAATTTCCCCTGCCTCAACATCAGATAATTTACAGGGAAAAGCAGAGCCCATACCACCTGTATTTGCGCCTTTATCACCATCTAAAAGTTTTTTAAAATCACATGCAGGAGGAAAGCTTAATAAATTTTTACCATCCCATAACGAGAACACTGATAATTCACGTCCGCAAAGTCTTTGCTCAAGTATAACTTTCTTTGAGGACTCACCAAACTTACCATTTAAAAATTCTTTTACAATATTTTTTGTTTCATTAAATGTTTTTGGTATACAAACACCCTTGCCTGCAGCAAGTCCGTCTGCTTTTACAACAGGAGGTATTTTAAACTTTGCAAGCGCATTGTCAACTTGCAAGTAATTATCCAAAACAAAGTATTTTGCAGTTTTTATATTAAATTTGCACATAAATTCTTTTGCAAAACTTTTTGAACTCTCAAGTTGCGCCCAATACTTATTTACACCAATTGTTTTAATGCCAAAGTTTAAAAATATATCACAAATACCATCTGCAAGGGGTGCTTCAGGTCCAACTATTAAAAGTTCAATACCTAGTTCGCAAGATTTTTTTGCAAGTTCATAATAGTTATCAAATAAAATAATATTTTGCATTGCAAATACGCCGCATTGAGCAAAATAAATGTCATCTTTGCTTACAAGTGGCGATTTTAAAACTGCCTCATAAATGGCATGCTCACGAGCACCCGAACCAAAAATCAAAACTTTTAACATAAAAGCCCCTTAATAACTTTTGGATAAAGCTTGTGTTCAATTTCATGGATTTTTTTCTCCAAATCACAAAGTTTCATTTCAGGTTCAATTATACATTTTTGCTGCGCAATTATTTCACCTGAGTCTACTTCTTCATTAACATAATGTACACTAACGCCTGTTTCTTTTTTACCGGATAAAAATGCTCTTTTAATTGCATCTACCCCTTTAAAATCAGGCAAAAGCGAGGGGTGAATATTTACAAATTTACCAAAATCAAGCATCCCTCTTGGCAAAATTCGCATGTAACCTGCAAGAACGTATAAATCATACTTTTTGTCTTTTAAAAATTCGTAAGTTGCTGCAAATCTTACAAGGTAAGATTTTATGTTTAATCTTTTTGCTCGCCTTAAAACTCCTGCATCATCCACATTGCACAACAGTTCAATTTTAACATCAGTGTTTTTAAAATATTCAACAATAGCTTCAAAATTAGTTCCTTCGCCTGAAGCAAAAACAAGAATTTTTTTCATTCAACCTCGCCAAAAATAAAAGGCTGCCAATCTTGCGCCATATTCATTACTGTTTCAGTATTTTGTTTTGACACAACAAGAGCAAAACCCACATTCATGTTAAAAGTTTTAAAAGCCTCATCGTATCCTATAATTTTTACAATTTTTTCAAAAATTTCGCTTTCCGGAATTTTATCAAAATTTAATTTTAATTTTTTCCCACTTGGCAATGCACGTTTTAGATTACTGACTATCCCGCCTCCTGTAATATTTGCACAAGAATTTATAAGTTTTTGCTCATTTAATTTCATAACAATGTCATAATAAATCTTTACCGGAGATAATAAACTCTCAAAAAAATTATCGTCAATTATTTTATCACAGTGCAGTTTCCTGATTAATGAAAAACCGTTTGAATGCACCCCGTTTGATTTCAGACCAATTATAACATTGCCGCTTTTAACATTATTTTTATCAATTAAATCTTCTTTTTTTACCGCACCTACCAAAAAACCCGCTACGTCAAAATTATTTTTTAATATTAAATCTCCAAGTTCAGAAGTTTCTCCGCCCAATAAAACACAGTTATATTTTTCCAATATATAATTTAACTCATCTACAAAATTTTTTAAAAGCAATGTGTCAATTTTATTTGCAGCAATATAATCGAGAAAAAATAGGGGTTTAGCTCCACAACAAATTAAATCATTTAAATTCATTGCTACAAGGTCATTTGCAATGGTTTTTGTATCATTTCTTGCAATAAGTGGTATTATTTTTGTTCCAATGCCATCGCAACAGGCAGCAAAATGGTAATCATTAAAAATCGGGTGCTCCCACAAGCCTGCAAATTCGCCAATATGAGTTCTTTTTACAATACCTTTAATAATACTTGTAAACTCATCTGCTTTTTTAATATCAACACCGGAGCTAAGGTAAGAATATTTCATTTTCATCCTTCCTAAAACACTTTTTGCACCAGAGATTACCTTCAAAAACCTCTGACAACATCTCCTGCGGCAAAAATTTAACACTGTCTGCGCCAATTTGTTTTGCAATTTGCTCATCCGTTTTATTATATGCAATAAGTTCTTCTTTTGTTGGAATATCCACACCCCAAAAACAAGTGTTTATTATTTTTGGCGAAACAGAGCGCATGTGGACTTCTTTTGCCCCGCATTGTCTTAACATTTTTATTATTTCACAAGATGTTGTACCACGTACAAGAGAATCATCAATCAAGACAATTTTTTTGTTTTCTATTACAGATTTCACCGGCATAAACTTCTGACGAACATTTAGTGTTCTTTTTTCTTGCAGTGGCTGTATAAAGGATCTTTCCATCCAACTGTTTCTGATTAAACCCAAATGAAAAGGTATTTTTGAGGCTTGAGAATACCCTATGGCACAACCTAAACCACTGTCCATAACAGGAATTGCGACATCAGCCTTAAAATTTTTATCAACAGAATTAAAAAGAATTTCACCAAGTTTTATCCTTGTAGCATAAACATTTTTTGAAAATATATTTGAAGCAGGGGAGGAAAAGTAAATCTGCTCAAAAACACACTGGCAAATATTTTTTGGCTGCGCAAAAGATTTAATTTCATATCCTTCTTTTGTAATTTCAACCCCGCACGCCGGTTTTATTTCAACTATTTCTTGAACATTCAATCCATAAAAAGCAACATCTTCTGATGCTACAAAATACCCTTCATTACACTTTGCAAACATCAATGGACGATAACCGAAATTATCCCTAAAGCCCATTATGCGATTAGGTAAATAAATTAAAATACAGTATGAGCCTGATGAAAAATTTTCAACGAGACATTTTGCAACTTCTTCAAATGTCCAAAGTGAGGGTTTTTTCTTTAGTGAAAAAATCAAACGTTTTAAAATAACTTCAGAATCAGAAGAACTTAAAAATACTTCACCTATTCGCTCAAATTTCTCTCTTATTTTTTTTGCCTGCGAAACATTCCCATTGTGCGCAAGCGAAACATCCTCGCCCATATATGTTATTTTAAGAGGCTGTATATTTTCCTTTCTATCATCACCAAAAGTTGAGTATCTGACATGACCTATTCCAAAATTACCCTGTGCATTTTTTAAAAAAGAATTATCTATTGCAGAATTTACAAGACCGTAGTTTTTTATAACTTTTTGAAATTCACCCCCAAATGATATTCCTGCGGATTCTTGTCCACGATGTTGCAATTTTAAAAGACCACATTTTAAATATGGTGCAATATTGCCACTTAAACAATAGCCTCCAAAAATGCCACATTCTTCATTTAGTTCTTTTATTTTAAACATTTTTATACTCAGTCAAATCTATTTGAAATTGCATTAAAATATTTATTTTTTAGTTCTTTTAAGCAAAATTCATAGCCGTCAAACTCTATTTTATCACCAACACATATACCCAGATAAACAAAAGGGATATTATTTTTTGTTAAATATTCCTGCGTGCTTAACCGGCACTTTGTTGAAAAAAGATACCTGCCTTCAATTTCGCCAAAAAGAAGTTTAAGTTTTTGAGAATTTGAATAACCTTTACCATCTAAAAGATTACCGCAAAATCCTATATCAGAATTAAAAAGAGCACACAAAAGGGTGCCTAAAACCCCTCCCTTGGATACATCAATTGCACCACTTAACAGTGTTTTTTTTCTCATTTCAAAAATAGCATTTTTTAATTTTATTTCAAGACTATAATCCGTACTTGAAATTTCCCCGCCTATAAAATCAAATAAAACTTTTTGATACAGCGAAGCCCCAACATTGCTATTTAATTGGATTTTCTCACCTATTAAAAACACATGTTCATCTTTATTAAAAACAGCCTGAATTAATTCTTCTTCACTTTTACAGTAGCCCACCATGCCAATTGTAACAGTCGGGAAAATTTTTGTCGTGCTTGTTTCATTATAAAAAGAGACATTTCCTGAAACAACAGGTAAATTATACTCTTTTGAAACATCAGCCAAACCTTGAACAGCTTGCACAAAATCCGCTCTTACATCTTCGTCTTTAGGATTGGCAAAATTAAGACAATTTGTAAGCCCCAACGGTTCAAAACCTGAAGAAATAAGATTTCTGTAACTTTCAAGAAAAGTGCTTTTTGCGCCAATATAAGGATTTAAGGCGCAAAACCTTGGTTTTGAATCCATACAGACCCCTATAAAACAATCATTTTCAAAAAGTTTCAACGCAGCAGCACCTGATTTCTCCGGCGGCACAAATGTTCTTCCGCCAACAGCATAATCCCACTGTTCATAAAACCATCTTTTTGAGGCAAATTCCGGATTTGAAACAATTTTATTAACGGCTTTGATTACATCAAACTCGCCACAACATTCTTTTTTAGGGCGTTCTTTAAACTTTTTTGGATAAAGATTATAAACATAAGGGTTACAAATAACTCCAAGCGGAGTTTTTGAAAGTATTTTACCGTCTTTTTTAACAATATAATCATCCCCTAAATAGGTTTTACCTATTTGGGAAACCTCAAACTCATATTTGTCGGCAATTTCAAAAACTTTTTTGACAGACTCTTTTTTTACTGCAAAAACCATCCTTTCTTGAGTTTCGCTCAATAAAATCTGCGCCGCACTCATATTTTTTTTTGCAAGGTGCAACTTGTCAAGCTCAAGCTCGATTGAACATTTTCCCTTGTATGCCATTTCGGATGTTGAACTCAAAAGCCCTGCCGCACCGCAATCCTGACAAGCTACAACATCATCCAAATCCAAAATTTCAAGGGTAGCTTCAATTAATTTCTTTTTAACAAACGGATCGCCTATTTGAACATGTATTTTTTCTTCACTTCTGTTTTCACCCAATTCTTTCGAGGCAAAAGCCGCACCTCCAACACCATCAAGACCTGTTGAAGAACCAAGAAGAACGATAACGCAATTTTCTTTTGCGGCAGATAACTTTACTTTTTTTACAGGAGCAATTCCCAATGCCATAACATTAACAAGTGGTACGCCATAATAACTATCGTCAAAAATTACCTCGCCGCCAACATCTGCTATTCCACAAGAGTTGCCATAATCACTTATACCTCTTGTAACCCCTTCAATTAAATGTCTTTGAGAAAAAGAAAATTTTAAAGAATTTAAAAGTGCAACAGGTCGAGCATTGAGCGCAAGAATATCTCTTATAATGCCGCCTATTCCTGTTGCTGCGCCCTGATAAGGCTCAATGGCGCAAGGATGATTGTGAGATTCCGTTTTAAAAAATATGCCCCAATCGCCTATTTTAACCCCGCCTGAATTTTCATAAGGAAAAAGAGCGTTATTTTTATTAAATTTTTTAAGTTCATTTTTTGAGTGCAAATAACCGCAGTGTTCACTCCACATTGCACTAAAAATGTGTCTTTCAAGTTCGCTCATTTTTCTTTTTAAACGCTTTTCGATTTCTTTTTCTATGAACTTATCCACGCTTAACTTCTTCCCTTATAATTTTAAATATTTCTTTGCCATCGTAACCAAAATTTTTGGTAAAGACAGCCCTTTCAGGATGTGGCATTAAACCCATAACACGCTTATTATTATCATACAAACCGGCAACATCATACATTGAACCGTTCGGGTTATCTATATATTTCAAAAATTTATAATCATTCACATCTTCAAAACAAATATACTTACCCTCTTTATGTGCAACAGGTAATGATATATTTCTCTTTTCCCCATTAAAGGAAAGCTCAAGGGGTACATTTTTGCATACAAATCTTGAACAGTCATTTTCAACAAGTGCACCTTTTAAAATATGAGCCTCGCATAAAATCTGAAAACCGTTGCAGATGCCAACTGTTACCCCTCTTTTTTTATCAATATATTTTCTAAGAGCACTAATAACGGGTGTAAATTTTGCAAGTCTGCCTGAGCGTACATAATCGCCATAAGAAAAGCCGCCACTTAAAAAAACTGCATCATAATTATCTAAATTATTTGCATCGAAATTTACATACTCAGCTTCGAACCCACAAAATTCAAGCGCACGCTTTGTTTCAACTTCGCAGTTTGTACCCAAAAAAACAATAATTGCCGCTTTCATTTTAGAGCCTCAATTGAAAGTATTTCATACTTTTCAACAACAGGATTTGAGAGTATTTCTTTGCAAATGTAATTTATTTTCTCACTTGCATTAGACAAATCAGCGGCACTCACAAAAAAAGTATAAAATCTTCCTGTTGAAAAACTTGCGCTATCCTCTATTTCAAGGGTTTTAAGCATCTTATTTAGTGCTGATGCACAATTGTCTTTTACCTCATTTTTAAAAGTTACAATAGCCTTTACAAAAAATCTTTCCATATAAGTAAAATTAACACAAAAACAATTGTACGACTTTGAAAATTTATAATATTATGTTTGTGAGGTGATAGCATGGAAAATGAAATATTATATTCGACAAAATTTTTGCAATTAAAAGCTTATGCCCGTCAAAACGGTGCAAAATGGGTGTATGCCCACAGGGGTAATGCCAAAGATGTAGTTGTTATAGTGCCTATAATTAAAAAAGATAATCAAGAATTTATATTATTTTTAATTACAAAAAGACCTCCAATTTTTAGCGAAAACAAAGCCCAATATTGTCTTGAAATGCCTGCAGGACTGGTAGGTGATATAGATGAAAATGAAGATATTATGTGCGCAATTAAGAGAGAACTAAAAGAGGAAAGCGGATATGAAGCACAGGAAATAAAAATTGTATCAAGAAAAATTTCAAGTTCGGCAGGTCTGACATCTGAAACATCAACCGTCGCAATTGCTTATATTGACGGCTCCAAAAATTACGAAAGTCCGACAGATAATGACGGCGGAGTAATTGTTGAAAGAAAACTTGTCGAAAAAAATAATGTTTTTAGTTTTATAAAAGAATTTGAATTAAATGGCAATGCCATAGGTGCACAAACGCTATGCGGACTGTTTTTTGCTTTTTTTGATAAATAATTTATGTTTATGCAATAATTTAATAAAGAGGATACAAGGATAGCAATATGAAGTTAAATAGCATAAAAACCGATAAAGCATTTGATTACGGATATTTATTGAAACGCATTTGGCCATACATTAAACCTGTTATGCTTAGGATAATAATAGGTTTTTCGCTTGCAATTCCGTTAGGCTTGTTGGATGGGGCAACAGCTTTTGTACTTAAACCTTATATAGATATTGTAATTAACGGCAATACATACGCTTATAAAGGTTTTACCCTCACAAGGGATATTCTTGCAGCAATTATCCCTTGGGCAATAATTTTATTTGCGGTTGTTCAAGGTTTGCTAAAATACTTAAATTCATATTTAACAGATTGGATTAGTGTTAAAATTTCAAACTCGGTTAAAGAAGATTTATTTAAAAAGCTTGTTTACCTTGATTCAAAATTCTACGATGAAAACAGCTCAGGACTTGTAATTTCAAGATTTTTATCAGACCCTGATATAGCATCAAGGAATGTTGTAGAGTCAATAAAAACATTAATTACAGCTTTTACAAGTTCCTTAGGATTAATTGCGGTACTCTTGTATAACTCTTGGAAACTTGCTTTTGTTGGAGTAGTAGTCCTAGTATGCGCTTTCATACCTGTATCATTAATAAGAAAAAAAGTTAAATCGGTTTCCAATGCATCTATGGTTGTTGGCGGAGGTATGACAACAAATGTCAATGAAACCTACCATGGTAACAAAATAATAAGCGGTTACTGCCTACAGGAAGATATATACTCTAAATTTAAAGGACAAATTAGGCAACTTTTTGATCTCTCGATGTCTTTAACTAAGCGAGCAGGATGGTTGTCGCCAATTATGTATTTTATCGCAAGCATTGGTGTTGCAATTGTAATGGCAGTAGGCAACCATTTGATTATAACAGGAGAAATGTCAACAGGCTCGCTTGCAAGTTTCATTACATCGTTACTTTTATTGTACAAACCAATAAAAACCTTGGGCAGCACCCTTACAAGTATGCAAACAATTTTTGTTTCAATGAACAGAGTATTTGAACTTTTTGACTTGCAACCAGAGATTACAAATGCTAAAAACGCAAAAGAATTAATAAATGTTGAAAATAACATAACGTTTGAAAACGTATTTTTTGAATATGAAAAAAATAAACCCGTATTAAAAAATGTATCTTTTGAAGTTAAAAAAGGCGAAATACTTGCCCTTGTAGGAAATTCGGGCGGTGGCAAGTCTACCATTGTAAACCTTATTCCAAGATTTTACGACATAACCTCGGGAAGCATTAAGATAGATGGCGAAGATATAAGGAATTTTACGCTTAATTCACTAAGAAAACACATAAGCGAAGTTTTTCAAGACAATTTCTTATTCTCGGGCACAATTCGCGACAATATATTAATGGGCAAAAAAGATGCAACCGATGAAGAAATTAAAAAAGCAGTCCAAGCGGCTCATTTGGATGAGTTTATAGAAACCCTTGAAAACGGAATAGACACAATCATAGGGGAAAGAGGCGCAACTCTTTCGGGCGGACAAAGGCAAAGAGTAGCTATTGCTAGAGCAATGATTAAAAATGCACCAATATTAATTTTGGATGAAGCAACTTCAGCATTAGATAATAAGTCTGAGGCAATTGTACAAAAAGCCCTTGAAAACTTGATTGCAGGCAGAACTGTTTTTGTTATAGCTCACAGACTGTCAACAATTAAAAATGCCGATAAAATAGCAGTTATAAATGAAGGTCAGCTGGTTGAAATGGGTAGCCACCATGAACTTATGCAAATTGAAAATGGGCAGTATAAATATTTATATGAAATGCAATTTGCAAAAGAGGATTTAGAACCTGCACAATAAAAAGCTTGACAGAAGTTTTTGAGCAAGTATCATAGATATTGCAAGTTGTGAGCTTGCTTGAAAACTGAATATATTAGGGCGTTTAGCTCACTTGGCGAAGCCAATGTGCTTTTGCACAATTTATACCAACTGAGCTAACAAAAACAAATTGAAAACTGAATATATTAGGGCGTTTAGCTCACTTGGCGAAGCCAATGTGCTTTTGCACAATTTATACCAACTGAGCTAACAAAAACAAATTGAAAACTGAATATATTAGGGCGTTTAGCTCAGTTGGTAGAGCGCTTCCCTTACAAGGAAGATGTCGGGAGTTCGAGCCTCTCAACGCCCACCATAAAAACCACTCAAAACGAGTGGTTTTTTCATGTTTCGAGGCTACGCCTCAGCTGGCTTACTTGAAAATCAGGACTATCGTCCGATTTTCTACGCAATCTGCGCACACTTCACTTGTACGGCTCGAAAATCTCGCCTACAATTGAAGCGTCAACGCCCA
>CALUXZ010000019.1 GCA_944324875.1 Candidatus Gastranaerophilales bacterium
ACACCTTTTGAAATACCCATTTTTTGGAATGTTTCAAGGTCTTTTAAATATCCAAAAGTGCGGGCTTCAATGATTTCGTTCATATTTACATCTTGATTTAAATTGACCCAGCGATTTTTTAAATCAGGGTGGTTATAATTAACTGCATAGGTAATTGTTGTTTTGCCTAAATTTGGCATAAGAACAATCATAGAGTTGTTATGAGAAAACACAAAATGATTATCAACAGGCTTAATAGGTGCTTGCTCACCTTGATAACCTGCCTCATTAAATAAATCAACCCAGACTTTTGCACTACCATCCATAATTGGTATTTCATAACCGTCTGATTTAAAATGCACATCAAGATTATCAATTCCGCAAATAGCACATGCCGCCATAAAATGCTCAATAAGGGCAATTTTAACATCTGCGCCATCTTGAACATTTGCAAGAACTACAAAATGCTCAAAAGAAACAACATTTGAGGTTTTTGCCTCTATCATTTTGTCGTTAATAAAAAAGCGTATTCCTTGTTTTTCTTGTGATGTATTTGGACAAATCTCAAGTTCAGCCTCAAGATTTGTCATTAAGCCGTTGCCTTTTGCATTAATTTTAGATTTTACCGTCTTCATTTAAAAATTTCTCATAATCTTCTAATAAATGTTGATATTTTTTGTATTTTTGTACCATAACTTCCGCTTCGTTTAGGTATTTCATACGTTTTAGGAAGTCTTTTCTGGGTACTGCAGGTGCGCCCATAAGAACTGTTTTTGCAGGGTGAGATTTAGTTACACCTGATTGAGCAAGGATAATACAATCATCACCAATTGAAATATGATCTGCAAGACCAGCTTGTCCGGCTATTACAACTCTATCGCCAATTTCACAAGAGCCTGCAACACCTACTTGAGAAACTATCATGCAGGCACGACCAATTTTGCAGTTGTGGCCAATCATAACAAGGTTATCAATTTTTGTTTGATCACCAATTGTTGTATTTTCAATTGTACCTCTGTCAATTGTAGCATTTGCGCCTATTTCAACATCATTTCCAATAACAACAGAACCTAGAGAAGGTATTTTAAATACTTTTTGGTTTTCCTTACCACCTTTAATTTCACCTTCTTTTCTTGCGCTCTCGATGTTATCAGGAGTTTCCGTTACAAAACTAAACCCGTCTGCACCAAGGCTTGCACCATGGTGAATTATACATCTGTCGCCGATTTGAACCCTATCGCCAATATTTACTCCGGGGTGGAATAGGCAATCTGAACCAACTTTTGCAAATTTACCTATGTAAACATTTGGCAAAAGTGCAGTATTGTCTCCAATTTCAGCCCCTCTTGAAATTACTACATTAGGGCCAATTGAAACATTTTTACCCAATTTTGCTTCAGGGTGAATAACAGCACTTGGATGAATTCCAACGGGTGTATCAGGCCCTTCATAAAATAAATTTAAAAGTTTCATCATAGCAAGTCTTGGACGTTCAACCTCAATTGTTGTAATGTTTTCAAGGTTTACACCCAAAGGAACAAGTGCAGCATGTGCTTTTGTTTGTGCAAGATTTGCAATTTCATCTTCGCCTAAGGCAAGCGCCAGTGTTGTTTCATCAGCAAGCAAAGGTGGTGCAACTTTATCTATTGTACCGTCTTTTACAACCGTTAAAATACCACCTAAAATTTCAGAAATCTCTTTTTGCGAAAAACTTTTTTTACTCACCTTCATGCTCCTCAAAATGCTATCAGAATATGTCTATTTTAGTACAATTATTTAATTTTGTCGATTATTTTTGTTGTAGATTTTCCTTCAACAAGCTCAATAAATTCCACCCAACCATTATTTTTAAGTACAACATCAGCTTCAGGCAAGGTTTTTAGATTATAATCCGCCCCCTTTGTATAAATGTTAGGTTTAATTATTTCAAGTAAATCTTTAGGTGAATCTTCGTCAAACAAAACAACATAGTCTACGCTTTCAAGAGCGCAAAGAACTTCTGCCCTGTCATTTTCATTGTTTATAGGACGTGTTGGACCCTTAATTGAGCGAACAGATTTGTCTGAATTTAAACCAACTATTAAAACATCACCAAATGCTTTGCTTTTTTTAAGGTATCGAACATGCCCGGCGTGGAGTATGTCAAAGCAACCGTTAGTTGCCACAATCATTTTCTTTTGTTCTCTTAAAATTTTTAACAAATCAGCAAGTTTATCTTTTTCTATAACTTTTCCCATTTTTCTCCTTATATAAAACAGCCGCCAATAACTTTTGTTGTCGACGGCTGTTTTTATTATTTTAACTTTTTATTTTGCAGGTGTCATATTTTGCGCATTAGGACCTGATTGCACTGCCTCACCCCTGAGTTGCTTTTGTATATTTTCAGGATTAAACGACGGATCGTTAAACTCAATTTTTGCATTTGATTTAAGACCGTCAAATAATTTTTGCAGAGCAATGATTTTTTTGTTTTGTTCAAGATAAGCTTTTATTTCTCCTTGGACTTGTTCAAATGGAGCAAGACCCGCAGCAGCCCTGTCTGTTACTATAATTATATGGTTACCGTATCTTGTAACAACAATTTCTGAAACAGTATCAGGTTTAATTGAGAATGCAACATCTGAAAATTCTTTAACCATTGCTTCACGAGGGAAGAAACCTAAATCTCCGCCTTTTTGAGCACTACCCTTGTCATCAGAATATTTTTGAGCTAATTGTGCAAAGTTTTTAGGATTTGCAACCACTTGCGCTCTGACATCTTTTGCAAGAGCCATCTTTTTGTCCATTGCTTCTTTAACTTTTTTATCAATATCTGCAGCACTTAATTTGCCGTCTTTATCTGCGTCAATTATTGATTTCTTAATAAGTTCGGGATTAGCCTCAATTAATATATGAGATGCTTTTACTCTTTCAGGGTAATCAAAACGTTCTTTATTTTGATTATAAAAATCTTTTACTTCTTTGTCGCTTACCTTAACATCTGAAGTGCTTTCAACAAGTTTGTTAACTTTTACCTCGTTTGCCAAATCTTCTTTTATTCTTTTTTGAGAAACGTTATTTTGTTTTAAGATTTCATTAAATTTTTCTTCAGAACCGAGTTGTTTGATAATTTCTTGTTTTTTAGCTTCTATTTCAGCATCGCTGGCAGCAATATTACGTTTTTTATATTCTTGATCAAGAAGTTTTTTAATAATTAAATCTTGAACAATTCTTTCTTTTGTCATCAACATAACAGGACTGTTCTCAGCCTTTTCAGCCTCAGGTGCATTTTTAAATTGAGGATTATTTTTGACAAGATTCATAATTTCGTTATATTCACCTCTGGTAATTGCTTCGCCATTTACAGTAATTACAGCTTTGTTGTTTGAAGTGCAGCCTGCAAATAGCAGAAGCGAACATAATGCGCTTAAACATACTTTTGTAAACTTCATAAATTTTACTCCTTATATTTAATTTTGAATTTTAAATTCAGATATTACTTTAGATATATAATAAAACAAATCTGTTAATATGTTAAATACTTCATCAAAGTTAAGATTATTTTTGTTCATCAATAAGATGCCCTTAGTGTCGGTAGCTGACTTTGGAGGGTTTGTAAACTTAAAATATTTTGTTAAAGAAAAGTCAATTTTTCGTCTTAAATACATCCATTCTCTTTCATTGTAGGGGGTGTATATTCTTATATTGTCAGGGGTTTCTCTAATCATGGAAATTCCGTTTTGCTCTGCAATTAACCTTAGTCGTATTAGTTTTATTAAATTTTCAACACTGTCTGGCAATTTTGAAAACCTGTCTTTAAAACCTATTACAACATTATCAAGCTCGGCTGCATTTTTAACATCGCTCAAGCGTTTATATTCTAGCATTTTTTGCTCGTAACCGCCTACCCACTCATCAGGTATATAAGCAGTTACATTAATATCAACAACAGTATTTTGAGGTTTTTTAATTTTTTCTTTAGCGTAGGGGTCCTTAGATTTATTTGCTTTTAGCTCATTTACACATTCTTCTAAAAGGTTGCAGTAAGTATCAAAACCGACATTTACCATATGTCCGTGTTGTTTTGAACCCAGAATATTACCTACACCCCGTATTTCAATATCTCTTAGTGCTATATGATAGCCGCTGCCAAGGCTTTCAAAATCTTTGATGGCATTTAAACGTTTGTAAGCATCAGGTGTGAGTTCTTTTGATTTTTTATAAAAACAGTAGCAATATGCTTGCCTGCCAGAACGTCCTACCCGCCCTCTCAGCTGATACAGTTGCGCCAGTCCAAATCTATCTGAATCATGGATAAAAATAGTATTTGCATTTGAAATATCAAGTCCTGATTCAATAATTGTTGTACACAAAAGTATGTCGTATTCTTTATTTGCAAACTCATACATTATGCGCTCAAGCTCGCCCTCTTTCATTTGCCCATGGGCAACAGCTATTCTTGCGTTTGGCACAATAGAGGATAGGTAATCTCTAAATTGATAAATGGTTTCCACCCTGTTATATAAATAAAAAACCTGTCCATCACGCTGAATTTCATGGTTTATAGCATTTTTTAAATAAGCTTCATTAAACTCGCCAACATAAGTTTTAACACTTAAGCGGTTTTTTGGAGGAGTGTTTATAACAGATAAATCCTTTATACCTGACAATGCCATATTAAGAGTTCTTGGAATAGGAGTTGCTGACATTGCAAGTATATCAATATTTTCACGGAATTTTTTAAGTTTTTCCTTGTGCCTTACACCAAATTTGTGTTCTTCATCTATTACTAAAAGTCCCAAGTTTTTAAATTGGATGTCATCACCTAAAAGTCTGTGAGTACCTATTACAACATCAACACTGCCTTCATTTATTTCTTTTACAACTTGTTTTTGCTCTTTTGCGCTTCGAAAACGGGAAAGCAATTCAACATGAACACTAAAGGGTTTAAAACGCTCAAAAATTGTCTGATAATGTTGCAGTGCAAGAATTGTTGTAGGCGCAATGAGCGCTGCTTGTTTACCTGACATAACAGCCTTAAAAATTGCCCTTATTGCGATTTCTGTTTTACCAAAACCAACATCAGCGCAAATTAGTCTATCCATTGGGCGAGATGCTTCCATGTCAGCTTTTGTATCTATTATTGCCTTCATTTGATCAGGAGTTTCAGTAAATTCAAAAGCATCTTCCATCTCAAATTGCCAAGTAGTATCAGGCTCAAAAGCAATACCTTGCGACATTTGCCTTTTTGCATAAAGTTCAAGTAAATCTTGAGCTATTATTTCAACTTCTGCTTTTGCCTTTGATTTTGTAGCCTCCCAAGCACTTCCGCCCATTTTTGAAAGTTTTGGTTTTACAGAACCCGAGCCTCGATAACGATATAATAAATTAATCTGTTCTGCAGGCATAAAAAGTTTATCTGTATTTGCAAATTCTATTTCAAGATAATCTTTTTTAGCTCCGTCAATTTCTTGTTTTGTAAGACCTTTGTAAATTCCAACCCCATGGATAGAATGCACTACATATTCGCCTTCTTTTATATCATTAATTGAATCGATGTAGTCCTGCGATTGTTTGTTTTTTGAATATTTTCTAACCGTAACATCTTTTGAGCGTTTGTTAAAAAGTTCTTTGTCCGATAAAAAAATATATCTGCCCTTTGGTGTTTCAAAATTATCGTCAAAGTCAATAATACCGCCGCCCGAACTTAATGGAGGAGAAATTTCAATACTGTTTGAAAAAATTTCTTTTTCTTTTAAAATTTCTTCCATTCTCTTTGGATAATTTGTACAAATAGAAATTTTTGCACCATTTTTTAGGTTTTCGTTAATATAAAGGGCTATTTCATCAGTATCTGATGAAAAAATAGGGGTAAGTGATGTTTGAAATTCAATCATCTTATCGAAATCATCATCTAAAAAGTTATCAAAACCTATTGTTTTGAACTTTTTAATATCCCGAGAAAATTCTTCATATTTAATATGATTTAAATCACAAAGAGGTAATTTTAAATTTGATGCAACTTCTTTTTGATACTGTTCGCAAAAGTCTTTATCAAGATTTTCATACTTTGCAAAAATTTGCGATGTTTCATCCAGTACAATTACATAATCCCTAAAATACTCTAAGGGTGAGCAAAGAGCGTTTGTCAGGTAATTTTGGTAATATTCAATACCATCAAAATACCCATTCTCATTTATTTTTTCACAAATTTGATTGTAAATATCCCCTGCAAGTTCATTATTTGTACTTTTCACAACATTTGAAAGCGAATTTTTAAAATTTTTTATCGCATTTTCTTCGGGCAAAAATTTATAAAGAGGATAGATTGTAATTTCTTTTATTTTCTCAACACTGCGTTGTGTTTTTGGGTCAAAAAATCTTATATCCTCTACAGTATCACCAAAAAACTCTATTCTTACAGGATTTTTATCTAAAGTATAAATATCTAAAATATCACCTCTAACACAAAATTCACCAACATCCACGACACTTACAACACGCTTATAGCCCAATTTTGAAAGTGATTTTATAAGGTTTTGATAATCAACATCTTCATTTAATTTTATTTTAAAGGAATTTTTTTCATAAAAATTTCTTGTAGGAAATTTTTCAAATAAAGATTTTACAGGCGCAGCAACAATATCGTAATTATTTAAAAGAACATTTATCTGCTCTTGGTAAATATAATAATTTTTTTCAACATCATCATAAAAATTTATATCTTGAAAAGGAAAAATTCTTGCTTCGATTTCACAAAAATTTTCTAAATCCTTTTGGAATTTAAGTGCACTTTGTTCATTTGATGTAATATAGAGAATTTTTTTACCGTAATCAAGAATTGTCTTAAAAATAAGCAATTTTAAAGGATTGTTTAAAGAGGTCAGAGAAAGTTTATAAACCCCTTCTAGCCCTAAAAAACGCTTCATGGCAGGTATTTTAATTTTTTGTAATTCTGCACGCATAAAATAGTTTTAAAGCACTCTTTCTTCCAATAGCGCTGCGCCGATAACACCTGAATAATCGCCAAGAGCCGCTTTTTTAAATTCTATTTTAGCTGCAGGCGTTGGCAAGGATTTTGCACGAGCTTTTTTAATTGTTTGCAGATAAAAATCTTCAACACTTTGAATTAAGCCACCGCCAAGGATTATAAGCTCAGGATTATAAAAATTTATAACACTTGCTATACCGCCTGAAAGATAGTCTATTGCCTCATTTACATACTGAGTTACAACCTCATCGTGTGCTTCTAATGATTTTTTAATGTGTTTTGAACTTATGCTTTTGCCATCTGTAAGTTCAGTAATAACCGACTTTCTGCCTTTTTTAACAGCACCCAAAATTCTTGTTTCAATAGCTGTTCTTGACGCATAAGCCTCAAGACAACCGTTACCACCGCAAGCACAAGCTCTGCCGTTTAAATCTACTATAATATGACCTATTTCCCCTGCGCTTTGACTTGCGCCAAGGTGAATTTTACCGTCTTTTACAATGCTTGAGCCAACACCGGTACCGACAAAAATACAAACAATATCCTTGTAACCTATACCTGCGCCGAATTTCAACTCACCAAAAGTTGCAACCTCAACATCGTTGCCAATATTTACAGGGATTGAAAATTTTTCTTCAAGAATTTCTTTAACATTTAAATCCTTACAGTCTAAATTAACCGCATTTATAAGGATGCCTTTTTCTCTATCTACTTGACCTGCAAGCCCTAAACCAATTGAGGATATTTCATCTTTTGGGATATTTGAATTGTTTAAAAGTTCCTCAAGTGTTTCAATAATTTTTGCGGTAATTTTTTTATTACCCTTTTCTTTTTTAGTTTTGTTTTTAACTTCAAAAACAACCTTACCGGTTTGTTTTTCTACAATTCCTGCAAGTATTTTTGTTCCGCCTAAATCCACTCCGATAGAATATTTTTTCATAATTTTCCTATTTTAAATCTATTATTTGCTTATTCTTTAAACCTTTTGTTTTTAATTTTTGTTCTATAAAGCGCCACCATTTAAGTTTTTGTTTGAAAAGATAATGATACCCTTCAAAATTGGCACTTGAAATATCAGCCTGCTGTTTGTCCAGAAACTGTTCAAATTCACGTTCCAGCGTACGAGTTAAATCTTTTCTGTTGAAATCAGGATTATTCATAACCCTTGGTTCGCCAAATTCTACAAGTATTTCGGGTCTATCTTGCCTTAAAAAAGTATAATTTATTGCAACAGGTACAAGATTTACCCCGCCAAATTTTTTAACAGCTTCTTTTGCAATGTAGGCAAGCCCTGACTGAAAAATTTCAGGTCTGTACATAGGTGGCCGAATTATACCCTGCGGAAAAATCCAAAAAGCAATATCAGGGTCTTTTAGCGTTGTAACTGCATATTGCAAAAACTTCATTGATGCCTGTGGAGATTTCTTATTTATTGGAAAACATCCGACATATTGGAAAAGTGGAAATCTGTTCATTTCCTCAATCATAAAACGAAAACGTGGTTTTTTGATAACTTTCTTAACAATTCTATATACAATATTGTAAGCTAAAACACCATCCCACCAGTTATTATGAGGAGCATAAAATATTGTAGCCTTTGTTTTATCCCTGTTTTCAAGCCTTTCTACGTTTTTATACATTAAAGAATAAAAACGTGTTTCAATCATTTTAGGAAAAACTATATCACCTATAAAATGCCAGAAAGGAACGTTTTTTGCTTCCCTGAATTTTTCTTCGCGGTTTCTTAACTTTGTTGGGGGAACCGCACTATACATGTGTTGTGGTGTATCTAAGCTCATGGCAATAATTTTAGTTAATTTTTTCTTAACTGTCAATTAGCTTATACGTTTTAATTGGCAATAAGCTCTAAATGCCGTCAATTCCTTTTGTAATACATAGTGATGTTTTTCAAGTCCCAGTCTTGAAGCTAATAAAAGAGCTTTTTCGTAAATTTTTACAGTGTTTTGAGCTACCGAAAATTTCTTTTCATCCTCTACATGTGCAGTTAAATCCTGCATTATATTAGCTCTTAATTTATATAAATGCATTTGTAGTAACAACAATTCATTTGCACTTGCATCCTGCAAAGCAAGTTCACAATACATTTTTGCGTTATCAAAGTCATTTTTTTGCAAGTAAGCTCTTGAAAGCAATTCTTGGAAAAGAATTTTAAAGTTTATGCTGCTGATTTTTGCACTTTCGCAAATTGTAACTGCTTTTTCACAAATTTCAATACACCTGTCAGCTCCTGATGAGGGTAAGGTTGCTTTTGCGCTTATATACCAAGCTAAAAGAGCACCAAATGCAATTTTTTTATCGGAAAAATATGTCATTTGTTCTGCACAAATTTCAAGCGCACGCAGAGCATTATTTTCTTTTAAAAGAATGTAAGCCAGCATAGTTTTTAGAATATTTTTTGTATAGTCATCTCCGCAATTATTGGCAAAAGTAACTGCTTCAAATAAATCTTCTTTAATGTTTTCAAAATCGCCGCTTAATATTTTATTAAATACATCAATTAAATTCCATTTTGAAACAAGTTTTAAATCGTTAACAGCGTATGAAAACTCTTTTAAAATAGACTGTAAAATTTCATCGGAATCTTTTATAAATCCTCTTGAAGTTTGAGCACAGGCATGTGAGAGCGCAAGGTGCAGTTTAAGTCTTGTAGAGTGATGAGATTTGTCTTTATTTAATTCTTTTTGAATTTCCTCAATAAGTTCAAAAGCAAGCGGACTGCCTTGTTGAGCAAAAGACTCTGCAAGTATTATGTTTGACATAATCCAGGCTTCATAAATTTCTCTTATGCTTGCAAATTCACTTTTCTTGGGACGTTTCAAATAATCCTGTAAAACAGGATTTACCTCGTTATTTACAATACTTGCTATTTCAGACCAATTGCCAAGATATAAAAGCGCTTCAAGTTTTCTTGTTTTAATCAGAGCTCTTTGCAATTCCTGTTTTGGCTTTGAATAAATAGCAAGAACTGCATCTACCGTTTCAACGATTGCAGGATAATTCTGTGCCATTTTGCAACTTTGAATTAAATAACCGCTAAGCTCAACTACTTTATTTTCATTCCCGCTGTTTTGGGCACTTACAATTGCATTTGAAAGATATTCCATGGCTTCTTTAGGGTTTTTATTATATGTTAATTTACCTAAGCGTTCGCATATATTATTTTTAATGTATTCAAAGTTTGCAAGTTTTACATCTTCAAGTAAAATTAAACTTTGCTTTTGACAAAGTGTGTAAAAACTTACATCACCAATATAAGAGGCAAGTTTTAAGCTCATTGTCCACAAGCTGAATGCAAGGTCTTTTTCACCTGTAATTTGAGCTAAAAGAGATGGTATAGCAGGAGACGAAACTGTCCTTTTGCAAATTTCTCCAAGCAGTTTTTTATGAACTTCAAGCAAGTCTTTGTCATCTTTTGCACAAGCGTATGTATGCGACCAAACAAGCGAGTTTTTAAATTCAAAAATATTTTCGGTGATTCTTTTTATATAACCGTTTTTCTCTAGAAAGGCTGCAACTTTTTCAAAGTTTTCAAGCTCCAGAGCAAAAACTTTTTCCATAAGTGATTTTGTAAATTTTCCGCCAAGCATTGATGAAACCATTAAAAATTCATATTCAAAGCGGTTATTTTCTTTTAAAAACGCAAAACGTTTATCCAGCAACTCTTTTAAATTGTTTACGACATACATTTCCCTTTGAGTTTCATCAAAAACAAACTCTTTATTTTGCAAAGTAAGAATTTTTGTTTCTTTTAAATCGTATAAAACCTGCTCCACATAAGCAAAATTACCTTGAGCATTAAGTGCAACTTGGTTTAATACTCCCTGAGGTAAAATATCACAATTGCCGATTTGCAGCTTTATAAATTCTTTCACATCGCTTGAATCTTTACGTGCAAGGTTAATATTTAAGCAAGCGTTCTTTGGTAGCTTTTCGCTATTAATGTACATTGCAATTGCATGCTGATTTCGATATGTTAAAACTAATTTTGCGCCCGATTTAAAATAATCTGTTTCAATTAGATACTTTATAAAATCAAAAGATGTTTCATCAATTAAATCAAAATCATCAATTACAAGTGTAAGCTTATTTTTAGATTTTAAATATACAAGAATATCTTTTAAATCTTCAAATGTGCGTTTTTTGTTCTCAAGAATATACTCATAATAAGCTTCTTTTAAGGGATAGACAATGTTTACAAGAGTATCAATTTTTTCTTGCGGAACATGACCGGATAAATTTTGTCCCAATACATTTTTTAATTCCTGAACTCTTTTTTCGTATCTGCTTGGAGCAAAAGACAAGTCAAATAATGACAAACACACGTCTTGAATAAGACCCATTGGCGTAACTTGAGTAAGGGCACAACAGTGCCCCTTTAAAACAATATGCGGTTCACCTTCAAGTCTTTTATACATAGCTTCAAGCAAATGTGTTTTACCGCAACCCCTGGGGACATTTATTGAAATTGCTTTAATTTCGCTACTTGTATCATTAATTGCATCAAGCACCATCTCAAGGGCAACATCATCTCTTTGGCATTCATTTTGTGAGAAAATTGCCTTTTGATCCAAAAAGACCATTTTATAAGATATTGGTGAAATTTTTATAAGAGGAATTTCAGATGATAAAAGACTATAAGCACCTTCTGATGTTATTATATCCTTCTCATTTCCCGATTCTAGCTGTTTGGGAGAACGAGCCTCAGTATATTCATCCTCTTTTAAAACTGCATATTTATATGTAATTCCGGCTCCCAAAGTTTCATTTAAAATATTGTTAAATTTTTCAAATTCATCTGAAAAAAGTTTTACTTTATCAAGGAATTTAAAATTCTTGGTATGGGGAATTTTAAAAACAACAGTATGTGGATTTATAAATTCACAAGGAACATTAAAACCGAGTTTAATTGAGGTTTTAATATTTAAAACCACCTTTTGACGAAATTCTTCGTCTTGATACTTTTCAAAAAGGGTTTCAAGATTTATAAAATCAATAAAAACAACAAGTTTATTTTGCCTTTGGACCTGTTGTTCCTGTTTTTGTGTTTGATTTTCTTGAGTTTTAGTTTTTTTTGTAAAAGCAGGTGTTTCTTTTTTTGGCTTTAAATTGTTAGCAGAATTTTTTTTCACTTCATCAAAAACATAAGAGCATTTTCTGCACTCAGGGCTTGAAGCGTAATTTGCGCTGCCACACTTCGGACAAAATTTAACAAAGGCAAAACCGCATACTGAACAGGATGATGAACCAATCCTTGTATAATTTCCACATCTGGGGCACTTGAACTTAAGCCTCAGACCGCATCCGGGGCATGTTACATCTTGAGAGCTTACTTCAGTTTTGCACTTTGGACAAATCACGTTATGTTCTCATAAAAATTAACAATATTTTACAATTATTATATATGAAATTTTAATTTAGTCCATAAAACACATGCGAAATAGTCAATTTGTACCAGTTTTAAAAATTTAAAATGTATGATATTATTCAAATATGGAATTGGGAGTAAACATAGATCATGTTGCAACACTAAGAAACGCTCGTGGCGGAAACGAACCGAGTGTTTTAGATGCTGCAATAATAGCTCAAAGAGCAGGTGCTAGCGCAATAACAATACATTTAAGGGAAGACAGACGTCATATTAAAGATTCTGACTTAGACGAAATTAAAAAAAATATTAAGACAAACATTAACCTTGAAATGGCAGCAACACCTGAAATGCAAGCAATAGCAATAAAAAATAAGCCTTATTCCTGCTGCATAGTTCCTGAAAAAAGACAGGAAATTACAACCGAAGGCGGTCTGGATGTATATTCACAGGAAAATTATATAAGAGATTTTATAAAACCGCTTCATGATGCAGGTATTGTCGTAAGTCTTTTTATTGATCCGGATGAAAAACAAGTATTCTCGGCACATAATTGCAATGCTGATTTTATAGAATTGCATACAGGTGCTTTTTCTAATGCCTTTAGCACTGAAAAAGAAAAAGAAGAATTTGAAAAACTAAAGACAGCCGCAGCACTTGCGCAAAATCTAGGACTAAAAGTCAATGCAGGGCATGGTTTAAACTATGAAAACGTACATTTAATGCATGAAATAGAAGGAATAATTGAGCTTAATATAGGTCATAGCATTATATCTCGTGCGGTTTTTGTCGGGTTGGAACGTGCTATTGAAGAAATGCGAGATTTAATTATTTAATTTTCTTGTAAAGCATTGTTAAGTGTTAATCAGCTAATATTAAGAAATATTACTTAATTATAAACATGCTGAAAACATGTGCCCATGCATGTTTTGAGTAAAAGTGTATAAACAACAATATGTTTAGTAAACAAATTGTTGTCATGATGTACCTTGTGCAATATAATAAAAGAGGTTTTGCACGCAAGCGCAAAACACGGGGGAAATGATAAGTGTGTAGTTATGACACGATTAGTAAAAATCTCGACCGTATATTGAAAATTGTTGATGGCAAAAACATAAGGATAGTTGCAGTTACAAAATATTTTAACGAAAACGCAATAAAGAACGCTTATCAAGCAGGGCTTAAGGATTTTGGCGAAAGCAGAGCTCTTGAAGCAATAGAAAAAATCAACAAATTAGACGATGAAATAAGGCAAAAATCGACTTATCATTTTATTGGACATTTACAAACGAACAAAGTAAAGCATGTTGTTGGATTTTTTGACTATATTCACAGCGTGGATTCGCTAAAAGTAGCAAAAGAAATAGCAAAATGCGCGGCAGAAAAAGGAATTGTCCAAAAGATTTTAATTCAGGTAAATGTTGCTGATGAAAAATCAAAGTTCGGTATTGCACCTTTACAGACGCATAGTTTGATAGAAGAAATTTCAAAGCTCGATTCGATAAGCATCGAAGGGTTAATGAATATTGCACCGTTAACCGATGATGAAAATGAGCTTAGAAAACTTTTTTCTCAAGTGAGAGAGCTTAAAGAAAAATTTAATTTAAAAGAACTCTCAATGGGAATGAGCAACGATTTTAAAATAGCGCTTGAAGAAGGCGCAACCATTATCAGATTAGGAAGAATACTATTTAAAAATTCATAAAAGGAGGAAAAGAAATTGGCAGGCATAGGAGAAAAATTTAAGTTTTTATACAACTTATTCGGTTTTGACAATCCGGATGAAAACGAATTCGGTGAATTAAGAGACGAATATGAAAATGAGTATGAAACAGATGGTACTAATGTACTAAAAAGAAATTTTGAAGCACAAAGCCCTATGGAAACAAGAGAACGCAATAACTTACGAGTATTGCACGGACAAAACAGGGGTTATGAAGTAATGGTATTTGAACCCAGAGCATTTAATGAATCAATAAATATCGTTGAGGCACTTAAGTCAAGAAAAACAGTTATCCTAAACCTGCAATTATTAGATAGAGAACAATCTCAAAGAATAGTTGACTTCTTATGCGGATGCACTCACGCACTTGATGGTTCACAAAGAAAAATCGGTGAATTTGTTTTCATCTTTACTCCTTCCAATATAAATATTTCGCAAGAAGTAGTAAATTCAAAATTAACAAGGGACGCAATTTGGACAGCAAGTAACTAATAGCGTCTTTACATACGGAGAAAAAACAGAGAGATTTATAGCGCACGTAAGTGCGCTTTTTTATTGTCATGGAGAATAAAATTGTAAAAAAAGTTAACAATAATTAAAAAACATATTAGAGAAAAATAAAGCCAAAAAGCAAACTATCATAGGAATTTTAAAAAATAAGCCCAACAAAATTTTATAATTTGCAAAATATCTTTGTGCCCTGTATAATCTAATCTGTAATTAGTTAGTATTATAAATTGAGGTAAAAATGAGTACATTAGACAGAGTTAAAAAAGTTGTAGTAGATCAACTAAGTGTTGATGAAAATCTAGTAACACCACAAGCAAGCTTCACAGGTGACCTTGGTGCAGATTCATTAGACACTGTTGAATTAGTAATGGCATTTGAAGAAGAATTCGGATGCGAAATTCCTGACGAAGAAGCAGAAAAAATTGCAACAGTACAAGATGCTGTTGACTATATTGATTCTCATTCATAGTTAAAATATTTAAGACACAGAATTCATTTGCAAAAAAGTTGCAATGAGATAGTATCAATTTGTAACTTTTTGTTTTGAAAGTTTAAGGAAAAGATGATGGAGAACAGGAAAAGAAGAGTAGTAATAACAGGTATCGGAATGGCTACACCCTACGGTTTTGGTGTAAAAAAATTCTGGGATGGTATGCTGGAAGGCAAAAGTGCGATTGACACAATTCAAAGGATACCGCTTGAGGGACACAGCGTCCACATAGCCGGCGAGATTAAAGACTTTGAAACTTGGAATAAACTTGATCCTAAAGAAGCAAAGAGAATGGACAGGTTTACACAATTTGCCGTTGTTGCGGCAGATGAAGCGGTTGAAGACTCTAAAATTTCGCCCGAAAAAGTTGACCCTTACAGGTATGGTGTAATCGTTGGTTCTGCAGCAGGCGGATTTGATACCTTTGAAAAACAACATCACAATATTTTGGACAAAGGTCCTACAAAATGTTCTCCCTTTACTGTTCCAATGCTTATTGCCGATATGGGGGCCGGCAGAATTTCAATGCGACACCATGCTAAAGGAGTTAACAAAGCAATTGTTACTGCTTGCGCAACTTCTGCACACTGTGTAGGTGATGCATTTAGAACAATACAATATAATGATGCCGATATAGTTATTGCCGGAGGCTCTGAAGCTGTTATAACGACATTAGGTATTGGTGCATTTACATCCGCAAGAACACTTTCAAAAAGAAATGACGAGCCTAAAAAAGCATCTCGACCATACGATGTTGATCGTGATGGCTTTGTAATGTCAGAAGGAGCTGCAATCATTGTTCTTGAAGAACTTGAACACGCTAAGGCTCGCGGTGCAAAAATATATGCAGAAATAATAGGCTATGGTCAAACAGCTGATGCTTATGACATTGTTGCACCAGATCCGACAGGCTCAGGAGCAGCTAAAGCTATGGAATTAGCAGTTAAAGATGCAGGTATTAAACCACAAGATGTTGATTATGTTAATGCTCACGGCACAAGCACAGGGCTTGGTGATATAGCTGAGTCTAAGGCAATTGCAAGAGTATTTGGCGACCTTGACACAAATAAAAACTTAAAAGTATCGTCAACAAAAAGTATGCATGGTCACATGTTGGGCGCAACAGGTGCTGCAGAATCAATTGTGTGCATAAAAGCACTGCAAGAAGGTATAATACCTCCAACAATTAATTTGGATAATCAAGATCCACAAGTTGCAAATTTAAATTATGTGCCACATAAACCTGTAAAGGCCGATATAAAGTATGCCCTTACAAACTCTTTTGGTTTCGGCGGACATAATGCTTCATTATTGTTTAAAAAATATGAAGCTTAAACTAAAACATTTCTTAAAAGTGGCAGTTTTTGCCACTTTTGTTTTATAATAATTAAATAACAAATATTAATTGTCGACGTGGCGGAATGGTAGACGCGCATGCTTGAGGTGCATGTGGAGAAATCTGTGGGGGTTCAAGTCCCCCCGTCGACATTTAACTTTTTAGAGCCTTCGTTATGGGGCTCTATTTTAGTATTCAAGCGACTTTTTCGGGTTCCAATTAATTATTCTCGCTTATAAAATTTTCTTCATATAAAGAATCAATTACCCCTGTAGCTAAATCTTTGCACATAAGATTTAAAGTATAAATTCTATTATTTGATTCTAATTTTTGCAATAATCCTGCATTCAACATTTTATTAATTAAATGGCTTATTTGTCTTGGGGTTTTTTCCTTGATTACGATTTGTATGTCTTTTGATTTTATTATTCCATCATTTTTATTTAAAGCCAGTTTTAAAATTTTTTTATACTCGTCATTAATAAAATGCAAATTATATGCTCTGTTAATAGCTGGTTTTACAATTCTTTCTACAAAAAAATGTTTATTCATTAATTGAGATACTTTAAACATTTCTCTATATAGCCCATTTAATACATATTCGCACCATTTTATCTTACCTTCATTTGTATTTAAATCTGCCATGTGCAACATTTTAAAATATTTTTCCCTATCCATACAGAATACGGCAGTTGAATTTAATAAATAAGACATATCAAAACCATATTGTCTCAACATGGCATAAGTTAATAATCTTGACATTCTTCCATTTCCATTATCAAAAGGGTGAATCCAAGTGAATTTATGATGTGCAGTTGCCACTTTTAATAATTGCATTTGAACCATATCATTTCGATTTATCCAATC
This sequence comes from Candidatus Gastranaerophilales bacterium, assembly GCA_944324875.1. Lineage (GTDB taxonomy): Bacteria > Cyanobacteriota > Vampirovibrionia > Gastranaerophilales > Gastranaerophilaceae > Galligastranaerophilus. The sequence continues at coordinate 17,262 of CALUXZ010000019.1, forward strand.
GATTAATTCCTCCATAAAGCTTGCAACAACTATTGGATTTGGAGGAATATGGGCAGCTTTATTTATTTTTACGTTGCAACTTCTATATTTCCCACTTTCCTTACTTCCTTCTGCTTTCAAGCCTTTAGTTACAATGTAATGCAATTCCTTTATAAATTTATTTGATATTTGAAAATTTTCATCTTCTGAAAAACATTTATTAATATAATTTATAGCTTCTTCAATATTATTTATTTCTTTAATGTTATCAAGTTCACTTTTATTCTCAAATTTAGATGCCACATAGTCTGAAATTGTTGTTCTATTTCCTTCTATTCTAGCAGATTGCAAACTTTCTATCATATAAAATATTTGTTTAACTTGCACGAAAAGATTCACACTTATTTCTAAAGGGGCGATTTGGTGCCTTAATACTTCCAATTTAGTTATTAATTCTACCAAACTACTATCAAAAGAAATTTGCGGTAGAGATAAATCTAATTTATTGCACATAAAAGCCTCCAATTAAAACATTAATATATCACATTATTTACATGTAAGTAAATAGTTATTTACACAAAAAATACGAAAACACTTTATTTGTATAGGTTTATCATGACAATATAAAACAGATTATTTACATATGGGCATGCTTTTTTTTACATATTTAATTTTTAAATTTCCTCCACTAATAAATTATGTGCATTTTTGCAATCCCAAAATTATTTTAATATTGTAATATTCATTAGTTGGCTGTTTCATAATTGATATTAATTTTCTACACAATGTCTTTGCTCCATAGCTAAAAGGTTCCATATTCGGGAGCTTATCGACAAATTTTTTATGCAAAATTAAACTAAATCAGGGGGACTTGAACAATTGGCAAATCTGCCGTTGCAAAGCAGGTTTGCAAGCCCCCCGTCGACAAATTTTTTATGCAACGCAAATTACGATAATCTAAACTTTACGCCATATAATTCAAAATTCTCTCCGCAGTTTTATCATCAATACGATAAGTGCTTTCAAGAAAACCTCTTAAAGGTTTATTATTAGCACACTCAATCATCCAACCTTCATTGTCTTTATAGATACCTGCAACATTATTTATATTTACTAATATTTTCTGAGGGGTTTGCACCCTAATAAACATTGGCTGTTTACTAATAGCATTTATACTCATACTTACCCTTTCGTTAACTTCCGAGTTAAAATACAAAAATACAAACCCTGTAATTATTTTTTTAAATAAAAAAACAACACTTATTTAATAAAAATTAACAAATGGTGACATTATTACCAAATTTCTTTTATCAGTCTTATTAACCCGCTTATGCTTCTTTCCATAAAAATTTGTTTTTTAAAAAAATTTGTTTTTTTCAAATCCTGACAAAATAATAAATCAAGACTGTCATCAATTGTTCTGTTTAAAGAAATAGAATCCTTAGACCAGATAAGTTCTTTACCCATAAAAACCTCCGAAAATAAAATAGCGAAACTAAATTGCGCAAACAATTACCCGACTGCGCAATTTAATAAACAGTATAATGATTTTAAATAACTTTTCTACTTTTTAGCGCACGGCGTCTAACACGTGCATCCGGCATGTTCAACAAAAGCCTTGACCAGAAAGCTTCGCCATGGTTTTTTTCAACAGTATGCACAAGCTCATGTAATAGTACATAATCAATTAGTTCATTTTCAAGCGTTACAAGGGAAATATTCAAATTAATGTTATTTTTAAAAGAGCAACTGCCCCAGCGGCTTTTCATAAATTTAAGAGCAACTTTATTGTATTTATAACCAAACTGTTGTGCAATTGCTTCAAGCCTTTTTGGCAAAAATTCTTTTGCTTTTTTCCTTAAATATTTTCTAAATTCTTCTTTTGTTCTAAATTCAATGCCATCTAAAAAATAGTTTTTTTGCTCTCTGTTATTTATTATCGTCTTTATTTCATCTAAATTTTTT
>CALUXZ010000020.1 GCA_944324875.1 Candidatus Gastranaerophilales bacterium
AAGCTCTCTTTTTTAATGCTTTTCCCTGAGCGATTCGCCCGCTGTTGTCTTTGACAACCTCCATTAAAAACTTGCCCATTGGGGCAACTTTTTAACAGAGTCCTTGTTCGAATCGCATCCAGGGTAGATAATCAGAGAGCGCAAGCTCTCTTTTTTAATGCTTTTCCCTGAGCGATTCGCCCGCTGTTGTCTTTGACAACCTCCATTAAAAACTTGCCCTTAAAATAATTATTAATTTTTGTTACATATTTTTCATTTAAATTCAAGATAATAATAAAAAATGTCGTTTTAATTAGTACCTAATAAAAAATTTGGAGTGTGAAATGTCAGAAGGTATCAATTTTAACGATTATTTAGTAAGAAATGAAAAATATCTTAAAGAAAATGGTGAAACAGACAAGGTTTGCAATCAAGAAATTGATGCAAACGAAATCAGCATATTTTTCTCCGAATCACACTTTGATGCAGATAATGATGGCGTAATGAGCGAAGATGATTTTCTTGATTGGTACAAAAGAAACCAATCGGCAATATCTGGTTTTTTAAGGGATGAGTACAGCCAATATAACTATGACTCGGATGAAACAAAAAATGCAATGAAAGAAGCAATTGTATCATTTGTTGAAGAAACAGGTGCAGATATTGATGTTTCGGGTTTAACTATAAATGATGAAGACAATGACGACAATTCTGGTGCAAAACTTACAGACGATAATGCTACAGGCGAAGATAATCCCGTAAGTCAACCGCAAACCTTAGGAGAACATGTATATAAATCAGATATGAGCAAATATCAAACTTTGTTAGATGATACAAATGCATGCAATATAGGAGATTTTAAAACACCCGAAGCATACTTTAATGATGGGTTAGATAAACTTTTATCGGATACAGAGATAGACAATGCAGACAAAATTGCATTTTTAAAAGAAGCAAAAGCAAAATATGCTGGCACAAACATACCCAGCTTTATATCAGGATATTTACAATCCAATGATTCTTTCTATATTAATTCAATGCAAGAGATGATTAATGATGAAAGTTATACTCTTGATGACATGATTAATTTAAGAAATGACTACTATAGACTTCGTGGTGGTGACATAAAAGAAAGTTCACAATATGAAGAATTATTAAGTGCCCAATTAGATGTTCTGGAAAGCAAAGTTAATAATTCTGATGATTTGAACAAATACAATAATGAATACAAGTCAATTGAAGCGTTAAATAATGATATACAAAATTCAGATTTAATAGATTCTACTGAAGCAAAAATTGAACTTACAGATAAATTAATGACCACACTTACTAACAAGTTTGGTAGTGATGATGAAAATATCAAAGATACATTAAAGGATATAGCAACCGATCAATTGTCAAACATTATGAACAATTGCCAATATGGAAAATATTCTGATAGCGAACATTTCGACAAGATACTTTCAAGCAATGGTCTATTCAGTGCAAATGACATAGCAGAAATAGTAGATAAATACAACAAAGAAAATAATGGTAATTTATTTGTTGATATGTTGCATATCAATGTTGTCTTTCCAAATAAAAACATGGACAATGTATACACACAATACTTTAACTCAATCTTACTTGCAGCAAATAATGGAAACGAAAGTGCATTGAATGTTGCAGCCGAAACAATTAAAGCAATGAACGAAAAACCAGAACTTATTCACAAAGGTGCAAATTTAACATTTACATCAGCTTTAAAGAATTTTTCAAAAGTTCACCCCAATGTTTATGAAAATATTGCAGAAATATTCAGCAAACTATATCCTGATACTAAATTGGAAGATTATGTTTCTTAGTAATTATACAAAACACAAATTGCACAGGCTTAAAAAACCCTGTGCAATTTGTGTTAGCAAAATTTTTTATTTTTGCTACTTATTAGTTTATGCGCATAAACAACATTTTAATCCACAATACAAACAACATATACAAAACAGACAGGTTTAACTTTTGCGGAAATTTAAACAATCCCTCAAACCCGCTTAACAGAGAGTTGGACTGTGATTTACCCGCATTTATATTGCTAAGCAATCAATATAATAATTATTCAGTTGCTAAAACTCCGCAACAAAAAAGAATAGAACAACTCTACAATGAAACCTTTGAGCAGGCAATGAGCCTTATGCCGCATGAAATTCAGGAGTTAGATATCGAAAAGCCAAGATTATTTTTCTCGCAAAAAAATAAATTGCATTCAGGCACACACGCAACGTACGATTTTGTAAATAATTCAATTAAAATATATGAGCAGGTGGAATCTGATGATTTTTATATTTGCTATAAAGAAGATGAAAATGGTCTTTTAACAATGTTTCCGACAGTAATCATCGGGGAGGAACAACTGGAAAAAATGGGGATTGTTCAAGGGGCGCACGCAATTAAATTGAGCACAGAGGAGAGAAACTTGTATATAAAATCTGTTATTGCACATGAAATAAGGCATTGCATACAAGAACATGTTTTGGCATCTTGTAAAAGTACAAGAAATCAGACAAATAAAATGTATAGCGACTTGCAAACAAGGTTTTCACGCATTTTTGAAAGCGACATAACAAAAATGCAAGTTTTGCTCAGGCATTTTAAATCTCCTGAAATTCAAGACAAAGCCCAAAGATACATCGAATATTACCAAAAATGTTCTCAGGACATGGGCAACATGTACTGGAAAAAATATAAGCCGAAGAAAATGCTTGATGGTGATTTTGCCTTAAAATTCAGTATACTGGATGACGATAACAGATATTTTTCAGCAAAAAAACACTTTTTGCCCGCAAAGCGAAATATCCCCAAAGACAATAGCGAGGGCAAAACAAGATATTACTCAAATCCTTTTGAAATTGATGCTTTTAATTTTCAATTTGAGTTTTTATTGTGGATGCAAATGCAATCTGACACGACAAGGGAAGATGTCACAGATTTAATCGTTGCCAACATAATGGATTTAGTCAAAATAGGCACTGATAATCTTGAAAAATGCGGTTATGAATCATTTGTAACAAAACAATAACACGATATAAATTTGCAAAATATGCAGAAGAAAAGCAAGAAGTTTTGCCCAATTAAATTATAAAAATATATCAGCCGCACTAACGGTGTTACATCACATAAATTCAAATATGGATTTAAATACTATTAATTTTAACAAAAAAGCTGGTTGCTATCTAAGATAAATGAAACAAATATGAAAAATATGATGAGCGGATTTTTTGCAAATAATAATCCATCATTAGACAATCTGTTGGCAAGTGCCGATTTTAAACAATTTTATAAAAACTCGAATTAATCATAATACAAAACATGCTCGTCAGTTCTAATTTTCCATACGGTTTAACTAGTTTTATGTTGGTTTGTTTTAAGAATGTAGCAAGGACAAAAAATAAAACAAAAATGTTTGAAGATATATGTAATAAATTGATTAGTTCATCTGTGTCATTGTGTGTATAATATATAAATGACTTTAATGCAAACATTCCGGTCATTGCAAAATTAGAAAAACCTGAAGCAATAGATAATCTAAAAGAAATAATATCTGCAGCTGACTGCATTATGGTTGCACGCGGAGATTTGGGTATCGAGCTTTCTCCCGTTGAAGTACCGATTTGTCAAAAACTTATAATCAGTGAATGTAATAAGCAGAAAAAACCTGTTATAGTTGCAACACAAATGCTTGAATCTATGATATACGAACCGATACCCACTCGCGCAGAGGTTTCCGATGTTGCAAACGCAATAATAGACGGTGCGGACGCCGTTATGCTCTCGGGCGAAACATCTGTTGGAAAGTTTGCAATTCAAGCAGTTAAAACTATGGCTCAAATTGCGCAACATACTGAAAACAGTGTATTTTACGAGTTTGACAAAGATTTTGAAATGTCTGAGGACTTAGCACTTACAAGGCAAGCCATAGTGTTTGGTGCAGATAAAATGCTTAAATATGTAAATGCAAAAGCGGTTTTAAGTTTTTCGCATTTTGGCTATTCAACACGCCTTATGTCAAAACTAAAACCCTCGGTACCAATTATTTTAGTTTCAGATTTAGAAGAAACTTGCCGCAAAATGTCGTTAGCATGGGGCGTTTATCCGTTTCATAAAAAATGGGATAATGTCTTAACAGGCGACTTGCTTTTAAAAATTGATGAATTTTTAACCAACGAAGCCGGAATAAAAAATGGCGAATACGTTGTCATAACAGGTTCTGCGCCAAACTTAATTACAGGTAGAACAAATTTTGTAAGAGTTCATAAAATTGGTACATAATTTACTAAAAGTTTTCTGCGCCAATATTGTAATACTCAAAACCAATGTCTTTAAGTTTATCCGAGCAGTATAAATTTCTGCCATCAAAAATTATAGCAGAGTTCATAACGGATTTAATTTTATCAAAGTCAGGATGTCTAAATTCGTTCCATTCTGTCAACAAAAGCATACAATCTGCATTCTCAAGTGCCTTATATGCCGTCTTTGAATAAATAATTCTGTCGGCAAAATGATATTTAGCACAATCCATAGCTTTTGGATCGAACGCTTTTATGCTTGCGCCCATATCAAGAAGTTTATTAATTATTGTAATCGATGGTGCTTCGCGCATATCGTTCGTTTTTGGTTTAAATGAAAGCCCCCAAACACCTATGGTTTTACCTGTCAAATTACCGTTAAATCTTCTTGCAATTTTTTCAACAAAAATATCTCTTTGGTCTTTATTAACCTTATCAACTGCACGAATTATACTCATATCACAGCCGTTTTCAGTGCCTGTTTTAATAAGTGCTTTTACATCTTTTGGAAAACAGCTGCCACCGTATCCAAGCCCCGGAAACAAAAATTTATTTCCTATTCTTGAGTCCATAGAAATACCAACACGCACCATCTCGGCATTAGCACCGACTTTTTCACACAAATTTGCAATCTCGTTCATAAAAGAAATTTTTGTTGCTAAAAAAGAATTAGCCGCATACTTTGTCATCTCGGCAGATTTTACATCCATTACAATTACCCTGTTACCAGTTCTGCAAAATGACGAATAAATATCAAGCATAATTTTTGTTGCCTTATCTGAATTAGAACCTATTATAATTCTGTCAGGATGCAAAAAATCATCAACCGCATTACCCTGTTTTAAAAATTCCGGGTTTGAAACAACATCAAAAGGATAAGCGGTGTTTTGTTTAATAATTTCTTCAACCTTTTTAGCAGTACCCACAGGGACTGTAGACTTGTTAACAATAACTTTATATCTGTTCATTGATTTTGCAATGGACTCAGAAACTTCATAAACATATTTTAAATCTGCTGAACCGTCTTCCTCCTGAGGAGTTCCCACAGTTATAAAACAGACATCAGATTTTTTCACAGCCATTTCTAAATCATCAGATAAAACTAATCTGTTCTCGGCCAAATTTGTTTTAACAAGCTCCTCAAGGCCTGGTTCGTAAATTTGAATAATGCCTTTTTTTAAAAGTTCAATTTTATTCGGGTTATTATCAATACAAATGACGTCATTACCCATATCTGCAAGACATGCCCCTGCAACTAACCCTACATAACCTGTTCCAATAACCGTAATTTTCATTTTTAATTCCTATAATTTTATTTTATTATAAAAAAATTTTTGATGTATTATAAAATCATAATTAACAATAGAGGAAGTTAAATGCATATTTATCCGATAGCAATGACACTTACTAAAAGCAAGTATAAAACTATACAAAATAGGGCGAAATCAAATAAAATACCCATTCAAAATAAAACAACTCATTTGTCAAATACAACAAATATTTGTTTTGCAGGTAGTGTTGGCTATAAAGAATCGTCAAAATTAATAGAAATGCTAACGCCAAGCTATATTGTGAAGATAATATCCTAATTCAAAATGAAGAAGGTAAAACACCTCTGCACTATAATAGTGCCAAAGTAGCTAAAATTTTTGCAGAAAAACTGCCAAGAGAATTTATGCAAGCAATACACATTTGTGATAACAAAAGCTTAGCGCCCTACGAATATTCATATAACACAAAAGATATGTTGCAAATTATGACAAAAATACAATAATACAAGATGCAAATAAAATTAAAATTAAAATTAAAATTATCATTATAATTAGAATTAAATTATAAAGCTTTTTATATTTTAAATATTTTTTCTTATAACGTTCTTCCTGTTTTATGCTATAAAGTAATGTCGGATAAATAAAGTCAGAATATTTTTCTAATATTTTTTTAACTTTTTCATTTTGATTATGTTTTTGATAAACCGTCAATACATTTTTTAACGCAGGTGCAAAAGTATTATTTAAATAACTTTCGGATGAATCAACAATATTTTTATACACTTCATAATAAAAATTAATTTCTTCTATACCGTATTTTAAGTGCAAACTGTCGTTATTTGTAACATTAGACCAAATTCCGTTTGGATTTCTTCTATAAACAGACATTACGTCTTTTAACATCATAATTTTGCCCCTTTTTGCATGCAAAAGGTGAAAATACCAATCCCCGGGCATAATATCTTTTGGGTAATACTTCTCAAATTTTACATTATTAAATGCCCATCTATACATAACCGAGTTAGTTTGTATAAAATTGCAATAAAGTAAATTATCAAAATTAAGCCCTTTTTTTACAAGCTTTTCATCAGGAAATATTTCATCAGGTTTATTAAAACCAAAATCCTGATAAACTATTTTTACAGGGTGAAAACAGACGGTATAATCCGGATTTGCCTCCAAAAAATCTACTTGTTTTTGAAGTTTAAACTCATCTGTCCAATAATCATCTCCCTCACAATATGCGATATATTTAGAATTTAGCCTTGAATGGACTCGTTCGTTTAAATAGTAAAAACCTTTAGACTGCGCAATATTAACTTCAGACAAAATAGGCTTTATAATATCCGGAAATTTTTTTGCATATTCTTTTATTATATCGCGCGTGTCATCGGTTGAACAATCATCATATACTACTGCTTCAAATTTAAAATTTGTTTTTTGTTTAACAAAACCTTCAAGACAGTCTTTTATATATTTTTCATGATTATAAGTGACGCAGAAAATACCAACTAAAGCATTATTAGACATCAATTAACTCCTTTACCAACATAAGTTTTTAGCACCTGTTTTCAAACAGCCGTAATAGTAACCGTTAAATCCTGCTTTATCCATAAGTTCGCCGACTTTTTTAATATCATACTCTACTCTTACCAGCTCAAAATCATTGCCGTCAAATATTGCAAACGCAGCTTTGTTGTTATTATCGCGCGGCTGACCGACAGAACCGGGGTTACAATATACTTTGTCATCATATCTTTCCAGCCTTTGAATATGACAATGACCTGAGGCAAAATAGTTGCCTTTTAATTTTTCAAAATACTCCTTTGTTGGTTGCAAATAGTCATCAATAGGATTATTCCAACTTCCATGCACCATTGAAAGTCCGTATTGCGTTCTTATTAGAGGAAATGATTGTATCCAGCCTTTGTTTTCTTTTGTAATAATTTTTCTTTGATATTCAAGACAATCATTTACACTTTTAGAGCGCGGGCAAAAACTATCCGAAGCCATATACCAGTCGTGATTACCCATTACACATTTTACATTTCTGTTTCTCAATTCATCGCAGCATTCGTTAACTTGAGAATAGTAGCCAACAACATCACCAAGGCAAAAAATTTCGCTTATTTTTAAATTGTCAATATAGGCAAGTACGTTTTTAAGTGCCTCGTAATTACCATGTATATCAGATATTATTGCTATTCTCATAAAAAATATAATCCTCTGTATATCTAATGGCGTAACCTTTTTTAATTTCAGGTTGCTCAATTTCTTTACCGAGCAAAAAATAATCTATGCACATTTTTGCTTCATTATATCCAAAGGCCATCCTAATTGAAGATGAAGACGAAATTCTAGGATTAATTTCAAGCAATCTCCAAAGCCCTGAATCATCTTTTCGAAATTGAAAATTTGTAGGACCCACAGGTTTAAAGATTTGAGCTAAATGTTCCATACAGCTTATAATTTCCGGAATAAAAACCACTTTCGCTTTTTCGGTAAACCCGTTTACAGAGAGTTTTCGCTCCAGCATCATTTGAGCTTTTATATTTGAATTGTCATCAAAAAAGGCGGACGCAGTTATCTCGCTGTCATCACCTGCAATATATTCTTGCAGCATTAGTTCATCGCCGATTTTATCTTTGCATTTATCTAAGGTTGCAATATCAGAAACTTTTACAATACCTTTTGAACCAAAACCACAACGAGGTTTTAGTAAAACAGGGAATTTTAAAGTTTTAAAATCGGGAGTTAAAGTTGAAAAAATAGCATTAGCAAAATTATTTTCTTTTAATTTTTTATAAAATTCCCATTTATCCAAACAAAGTGATATTAACTGGGAGTTATTAAGCAAAACAAAGGCACCTGCAGAGCGAATATTTTGTCGATTTTCATTCCAAAAAGACATATCAGCCTCAATCCCCGGAATTATCATATCTACAGAGTGCTTTTTAATAATAGATGTCAGCCAATCAAGATACTCAGGAGAATTTGTCTTTGGCGCCAGTTCAAAAATATCGCAGAACACAGGAGCAATTGAATCATTGTAAATTGTTGTGCCAATTAACCTGATATTATCGCATTTCTGTAAAGATTTTAAAATCCCATAACCAACAATGCCTGATGCACCTGAAACGAGAATTGTGTGCATTATTCAAACCACCTTTCAATATTTTCTATTATCGGCGTTTGTTCATAGATTTTTTTACCCGGCATAGGGTGAGCAAGTGTTTTTTGAGGCAATTTTACCTCAATAAAACCCCTTGGATTATCTTTAATAAATTCAATTACATCTTTATAATTGTCTAAATTTTCTACACACATATATCTTAAATTATATGCATTTGCAATTTTTGAAAAATCAGGCACGCTATAGCCATCTACAGAACCAATATAATTTGAATCAAACAAATTGTCTTGAAGATTACGTATCATGCCCAAACATGTGTTATTTAAACATACTACAAAAATAGGCAGCTTATTTGCGTCTATTAATTGCAGTTCTTGAATATTCATTTGCAATCCACCGTCACCAGAAAAAGAAATTATTTTCTTTTTATTTCCCAAAGCATATGAAGATCCAATAGCTGCAGGAAGAGAATAGCCCATTGAACCCAATCCTGCAGAATTAAGCACCCTGTTACCTTCTTTTATGTACACTGACTGCGCAACACACATTTGAGTAATTCCCACGTCAGATGTAATAATACTCCAATCGTCTAGCTCTTTTGTTAAATTACGTATAAAATTATTTACATCTCCGCCCTCACATGTACAGTATGACGGATACGCAATTTTAAGCTGTTTTAACAAGTTTAAATATTTTACACAATTTGTGTCAGAATATTCATATCTCATTAAACTGTTAATAAAGTTTTTAACACTTGTGCATACCGAATATTTAGAGTCAACTTTTCTTGTAATCTCTGTTTTATCAATATCAACTCTTACAACAGTTGCATTTGGAGCAAATTCGTTTTTTATAAAGCCGGCTTGCCTTTCATCCAACCTTGAACCCAGTACCAAAAGTAAATCACAATGCTTAATTGCAAGATTTGCACTTCTATGCCCAAAAGAACCAACCATTCCAATATATGCATCATTATTGCTCGGCAAGATGTCAAGGGCCTTGAGTGAAACAACTGTAGGAATTTGTAATTTAGTATTTATAAATTCAAGAATTTCTTTTCTTGCATCACAAGCACCATTACCAAGCAACATAACAGGTTTTTTTGATTTCTTTAAACACTCTACAATTTTGTCAATGTCAGATATTTTTATATCATTTGTTTTATTGGTTTCTCCTATTCTAATATCGGCAAGGTCGCATCTTTGTATATTATAGGGAATATCAATCAAGACAGAACCTTTTCTGCCTTCATTTGCAATATAAAATGCCTCATCCAAAATATCTTTTATTTTTGAAGGGTCATCCACGTAATAACTTTTTTTTGTTATACATTTTGCAATTTTTACAATATCTGTCTCTTGAAAAGCATTTTGTCGAACAAGTTCATTTTCTTTCTTTCCTAGTGTGTGCACATTACCTGTTATGAATACACAAGGTATAGAATCATAGTATGAATTTGCAATTCCATTAATTAAATTTATTGCACCAGGACCAGAAGATGAGATTGCAACACCAGTTTTTCCTGTGATTTCAGAATACGCATTTGCGCAAAAAGACGAAGCTTGCTCATGATAATTTTGAACAAACTTAATTATTTTAGACTTTGATATTGAATCAATTAAGTCAGCAATAGAGCCACCTTGATAGCCAAAAACAATATCAATTCCTTTATATTCTAAATATTTAACTATATAATCAGTAAGCTTCATTTATATAATCTCTAACTCAGCATATCCAAAACCATCGTAGCCAAATGCATTGCCACAATAAAACATAATGTATTTATCGTTTACCTTGGTTACATGCGGGTAAGCAATCATTTCTGAATCCCAACCGGTAGGCGATACTTCAATTCCGACTTTTGAGTCATCTCTTGTCCAGTTATACAAATCATCCGAGTAAGCGTATCCCATAGCATAACCGCGACCTTTTTCGTGTCTAAAATCCAGTCCATATCTATAACAAAAGAACATATGGTATTTACCGTCAAGTTCTATTATTGCTGCACTGGTCTGACTTTCATATTCAACTTTTGGCTGGATAATTGGCTTAGGGTTTCGTTTCCAATCAATTCCGTTTTCCGAAGTTGCATGTACAAGTAGATATTGGGATTCCATTTTTTCTTTACCCTGTAGCCATCTTTGGCCTGACAAATAAAACATGTGCCAATCATTTTCTGCAAGTCTGTACACTTGCGGACAGGCATGTAAATATGGTTCATACATTGTTGGCCCAATCACAGGTCCAATACCAACTTTTGTAAAATGTGTTGTATCTTTACCTTTTGCCAAGCCTATCTCCCAAGAATAAGGAGTGCTTACTGAGCGTGTCCAACCACAATAATATAAGTAATATTCGTCATCTTTTACCTTTACAATACTGTTGGGCATTGAACCAAATTCGTCAAACTCCCCAATTCCGCCCAATTTCATTAATGGCTTATCAGCAACTCTTAAAATATTCTTTAGATTATTCTTATCTAAATCCACCCAGCCACCATGTGCGCGTGACATACCATTTTGGTATTTTTCTCTAGTTGAGAAAAATACTCTTATATAATTTCCAAAGTCAAGCGTAAAAGGACATTGGGCATGGCTGTACATCCAGTAAGAATGCTTATTTGGTGAAAAAATTATTCCTTTTTTATTCCATTTGAACTTCATTTGTGTTTCCCTATATTTTTTGTTTTTTTTCTAGTTTCTATATATTTCCTTTTTGTGCGAAATACAATAACTTCATTCTCGCTTATTTTTTTCTTTTTTCTTTCGCAAGATTCTTTGATTAGTACATATATTTTCGTGTTCTTTAAAAAAGAAAATTTTAAAAATAATTCAAAAACATGTAATAAGGCGACTTTATTCCTTACGAGTGATTTTGTATTTTTAATTTCCCTTAAAACCTGCCATTCTCTGTTGTCAGCCCTATATTTTATTTTTCTCCTTGGACATACCCAATTAAGACTTAGACATTCAAAACCGTATACCGGAACAAAAGTTGTTAAATACCAAAGCTGCCAACCAAGCTTAACCCCAAAGATTTTTTTACATTTTTCCAATACTTTGTAATGTTTGACATTTCCTTTTATATTATAGTATTTTTGAACATCAGTTGCCAACTTATCTTCTTTAAAATCAAAAAATTTTGCAATTTTATAGCCAAAAGTACTGAGTAAAAAGCTTTGCTCGCCTGCTTGCATGTTTGAGAAATTATTATACTCACTAATATAATAATTCGCCATTATTTTGTCGTAATAATATATTGGACCTTTTTGCGCATGATAAAAATATATTAAGTAATCAACAGGCCAAATGTGCTTTCCTTTAAATCCGAGATTTCTAAAAACCCTTGATGAAGTAAGGAAATAAGGTGTGGCTGATAATTCAACTGGATTTTTAATATCTTGCCATCCACCTATATCATGTACATATGAGTATTCTTTGCCTGTAAAAACATTTATATGCTTTGTATCATGAGCGAAACCTATATAATTTTGGTTATTTTCCAAAAAATCTAATGCAATCTGCACTTTGTTCTCGTCACACCAGCAATCATCACCATCTATTATACAAAAATATTTGGTGTCAATTTCCTGTATTGCTTTGTAGGACTGTGTTTTATTATATGGTTTTAAAAACGTATTTTCTTCTTGAATAGTTAGCCTAATTTTATCTGGATATTTTTTTGCATATTCTCTACAAACATCAGACGTACCATCAGTTGAACAATCGTCATATATCCTTATTTCATATGGATAAGTTGTGTTTTGATTGACAAGACTTTCTATACACCTTGCAATAGAATTTTTATGATTATATGTAAAAATAATTGCACACAGTAACGGTTTTGCCATTTTACACCTTTGCATACAAAACTGTTTCGGTTGTATTTGCGGTATAATGATCTAAATAGAGTTTATACTCAGGTACCATCTCTTTAATAAGCTTTGGCAGAACAACCAAGTCATCTTTTTTATGATATGCACAAATTGCAAGTTTAGGCTTGTGTTTTTTAATGGTCTTGATTGCACCCCTAAGGGCTGCTTCCTCACTACCCTCGATATCCATTTTAATAAAATCAATTTTTTCAATATTGTTTTGCTCTACAAAATCATCGATTGAAATTGTTTGAAGCTCAATGGCGTTTTCTTGTTGGTGCGTAGTTATGGACGTACCCGGACCGTTTGGAACAGCGTAAAGCTTATTGCCGCTAACGTCGCTTATTGGTCTTTGGATTAGTTCAATATTATCTTTATATTGAGGATTTAACTCCATATTTTTATTAAAAATATCAACGTTTTCGGGTAAAAATTCAAAAGAGTATACTTTGCCTTGGTTATTGTTTTTATTTGCAAAATAAAGAGCGGTATCGCCGTAACAAGCCCCTGCGTCAATTACATTATCACCACTTTGTACACTTACTAAATCTTTGTATGCGTATTGTTCGTCAATAAAATCTATTTGTATACCTGCATTATTTAATAAAACTTCTAGATTATACCCAATCGAAGCAAGGTTATATTTTTTAAGTTTGATATAGTCATTCCAAATAGAAATATTTGTATCGTCAACAAGCATTTGATTAAACATTTTCCCGTCAATAATGTTTCTTGAATAATACCAAGGGAATCTTAATTTGACTCTGTCAAACAGATTATAAACAAGTACCATTAAAAATATTTCTTTTGAATACTCGTCATTTAGGTTGTTGTATGTATATTCCAGTTCTTTTATACCTAATTTCTTTAATTTATTAAACATTGTTTTGTACTTGTAATAGTTGTAAACAGGATTTGTACAAACCTCAACCTTGTCGTTATAGCCTTGTATATCCAACCCTTTGTTTTCAGGGTAATAATATGGAGCAGATTGCTTAATCAGTAATTTAACTCTATCTGTAAAAGCCGATGAAACTTGAAATTTCACATCTCGTTTCACTCTAATAGCATCAATAATATCTTGTACAATCTTTACTCCCATTATTATCTCCTTTATATATTACAGTAGTTCATACTTTGATAAATATTCTTTTATTGTTTCCGTATCATTAAACATAAGGACATCAATAAAAGATAAATTCGAAACAAAGTCGCCCTTGAATTGTTTATATTCAACCGGCAATATTTTTATAAAATTAAGCTTAATACCCGCATTGTCAAAATCGGATTTGTTATACAATTCTTGTCCGCCTATGGCATTAATATATTGAGTTGCGCCCAAGCGCTTGTTAATTTCAATAATTCTGTCTTGCGCATGCAAAGTATTATCTTTTTCAATTTGAGAAGAAATTAAAATTTCCGTATCAAGCCCCAAATAATTTTTAACTTGTTCAAAGGAATACTTAATATAATTAGTTAAATCATCATCAACATTTTCAACAATATCTTTAAAAACAGGAAAAAACTTGTCATAAAAAGGAGCCTTTTTATATGCAAGCGTAATTGTCTTTAAAAAATTCTCTCTGTCTTTTTGAGCAAATTTAATTTTAGTATCTTTAATTAATTTATTTTGCGAAGGTTTATCAAGTGGTATAGAAAATAAATGCGCCTTTCCGTTCATCAAAATGGAATTTCTGTTAATATAACCACGCATAATAAAATTGACATCATCCAACAACACAAACTTATCTACGGCAAAAAACATTTGCCAGTACCCAAGATATGGAAAAAAGTATGGTTGCATTATGGCTATCTTCATTTAAACTCCCAACTTATTACAAATATGATGTATAGTATCTTTCTCAAGCGTACCATAAAAAGGCAAACAAAGCACTTTATTTTTTAAATCATCTGTCACACTTAAATTTGATAATTTTACAGACAGATCATTTTTGTAGCAATCATAATCATGGCAAGCCGGATAGAAGTATTTTCTTGTGAAAATATTTTCACTCTTAAACATTTCGTAAATTTCATCACGCGTTTTTGGATAATTGTCCTCAATTACAATCGGATAATATTGATATGAATTACTAACCCCTGATGGCATTTTCGGTATTCTTATGCCTTTAATTTTGGATAATTTATCATCATAAATTGCTTTGACTTTTTTTCGTCTTTCCTGCTCATATTTATAAATTTTTAAGTTTTCAAGACCCATTGCGGCTTGAAATTCGTTCATTTTACCATTAATTCCTATATCTTCGACAATTTCTTCATTTTTAATGCCGAAGTTGCGCAGATTATATATCTTCTTTATCAAATCAGGGTTTTTGTAAGTTAAACAACCACCTTCTATTGTATTGAAAAGTTTTGTAGCATGAAATGAAAACATTGTAATATCGCCAAAATTACCAATTCCAACCCCGTTGATTTCGGTTGAAAAGGCATGCGCAGCATCATAAATTACTTTAAGATTGTATTTGTCTGCAATTTTTTGGATTTTTTCAATATTGCAAGGAAATCCGTACACATGCACAGCAATAATAGCAACCGTATTAGGCGTAATATATTCCTCTATTTTATCGGCATTAATTGTCATTGTATCAGGTTCAATGTCGCAAAATACAGGTTTACAACCATTCCAACTTATGCAATGAGGAGTTGCGGCAAAAGTAAACGGGGTTGTAATTATTTCACTTCCAAAAGGAAAGTCGAACGCTCTAATTGCAGTTAAAAGAGCAATGGTACCATTATTAAAAAGCGAACAATGAGGCACCTTCAGCTCGACCTTTATGGCTTCTTCCAACTCGTTATGTTTCTGACCCATATTAGTAAGCCATTTTGAATCCCATATATCATTAACATGCGCATAAAAAGCGTTGATATCAGGTAATAAAGGGGTAGTTACGTATACTTTAGACTCACTCATTCTTGTTCCTCAATGTATAAAACCCATTTATAAGCAATTATATTACACACAAAATAACAATCAAACTCATCTTAAAGAAATGTTTACAGAATAAATTTAACAATATAAAAGCACCCTTGCGGGTGCTAATTTATTATAATGGCGGGGACGACTGTAAAATAACAATCGGTTTGATAGTTTTTGACAGGGAGTCTAAGTATTTTTATTACTAGTGTCTGACTACTCGGTTTATTCGTTGTATAATAACAAAATGCAAATATATTCAGATAAGTTATTTAAAGATCCTGTTGAAATCATAGAAGTTTTTGAACCTGAGTTTGTAAAATCTGCTTTATACAAAATAGAAAAATTAAAAAATAAAGGCTTGCATTTAGTCGGTTATATGCGGTACGATTTGTCAAAATCTGCAAATGCCTGCCATTGTATTTGCCCGAATAATTATCATAGTATTTACTCACCCTTAATTTATTTTGAAGCGTTTGAAGATTACGAACAATTTATTCCAAAAACTCCTGACTATAAAATTGGCACGATAATTGAACCTCTGATTACAAAAGAAAATTACATTAAAAAAATTGAATACATAAAAGATAAAATTAAAAACGGAATTACTTATGAGGTTAATTATGCATACCCTTCGACCTTAAAAACAAATGCTGAAGAATTTGATTTGTACAATTATTTTTTGCAAAACCAGAGAACACAATATAACGCTTTTTTACAAAACAAATATGAAACAATTTTATCCTTCTCGCCTGAAATGTTTTTTACTATTGACGGCAGAAAAATTTTGACAAAACCAATGAAAGGTACAATCCAAAGAGGAAAGACAAAACAAGAGGATAAAAAATTAAAAGAGTTTCTTTTTAATGATATAAAAAAACAGAGCAGAAAATATTATGATAGTTGATTTACTGCGTAATGATTTAGGGAGAATTTCAACAACAGGTACGGTGAATGTAGATAAACTTTTTGATATAGAAGAACACAAAACACTTTTTCAAATGACATCGGAAATATCGGCAGAATTAGATGAGAATATTACTCTATATGATATTATTAAAGCAATTTACCCATGTGGCTCTATAACTGGTGCTCCAAAGGTTTCAACAATGAGGGTAATAGAAGAAACTGAAATTGACTCGAGAAATGTTTATTGCGGTGCGATAGGATATTTACACAAAGGTAAATCTGTTTTTTCCGTTCCTATAAGAATTTTACAGCGAAAACACTACGAAAAAGATTATAAATATTGGGTAGGCGGAGCAATAGTATGGGATTCAAGCGCTGAAGATGAATGGGAAGAAACTTTAACTAAAACAAAGTTTTTGCAAACAAATTTTTCTCTTATTGAAACAATGAAGGATAATTTTGAATTACATATAAAAAGATTAAAAAATTCTGCCAAAGAATTAGGGTTTAAGTGGAATAATAAGATAGAAAAATTACAAATAAAAAATGGTATTGTAACAAGAATAGAACTTTTTAAAAACGGAGAATTTGAGGTTAGTACAAGACCGATTCCTGATATAGTTTCTAATCCCAAAATAAAAATAGGGCACAAAGTTAATCTCTCAAACCCGTTTTGCTATCATAAAACAAGTATAAGAACTCCGGCTCCAAAAGATGTTTTTGATGAAATTGGAACAAACGAAAAAGGTGAAATAACGGAGGGTAGCTATACAAATATTGCGGTTAAACAAGGTGAAAACATTTACACTCCGCCTGTTGAATGCGGTTTATTGAACGGAATAATGAGGCAAAAACTTATAAGAACTGGGAAAATAAAGGAAAAAGTTTTGTACATTGACGATTTAAAACAGGCAGATAAAATCTATTGTTTTAATTCTATCAGAGGAATTATAGAGGTGGAATTATGTTGATTATAGATAATTTTGACTCTTTTACTTATAATATTGTCCAATACATAAAAATACTCGGCATTAAACCTATTGTTATTAAGAATAACGAGTTACCACTTGATGAGATAAAAAAACTTAATTTTGAAAAAATATTAATCTCTCCGGGATGGGGAAATCCTGATAATTCAGGGATATGCATGGATGTTATAGATTATTATAAGAATAAAAAGTCAATTTTAGGTGTGTGTTTAGGTATGCAGTGTATTGCCAAATATTTTGGAGCTAAAATTGTCAATGCACCTGAACCATACCATGGTAAAAATTCCGAAATATATTTTGATAAAGATTATTTATTATTTAAAAGTTTAAAACAAGGGTTTTCAGCCACAAGATACCATTCGTTAATGATAAAAGAACCGACAAAAGATATTGAAATTATCGCAACAACAGAGGACAATATTCCAATGGCAATAAAAATAAAAGACAAAAATATTTACGGAGTACAATTCCACCCGGAAGCAATTTTAACCGAAAATGGAATTGATATTTTTAGAAATTTTATTGAATTAACCACTTGAGGTCGTGTTGAACAATTGACATTCAACACGACAAAAATTTTAGAGTGTAATTGTTAAATAATACTCAATTCTAGAAAAATTAACACAAATATTTATAAAAATTCACCGCAAGTTTATAGCTATGAAATAAAAATAAACTAAAATTAAGGTTCCGTTTGGTTCCTTAAAAAAGTTCCATTTAGGTTCCGTTTTCGAACATAAAAAATGTTTTTCTGGAACTTCTGTTAAATTTTTGACAACGAATGTCTTATCACTGTCCTTATCTGTTCTCTTACTGAAATAACCCTTTGGGGCATATCAATTAAAATTTTGGGTATTTTTAGACATATAAAGAACAGTAATCAGACATTTTGGATTTTTCTGAAACCCTAAATTTATTTAAAATTGTTTACCAACAGCGACTTTAAGGCAGGTTCCTCTTTTCTGCACTGTCCTGTTTCTCTACACTCACGCTTTCTTAATTCCTTGCACAACTGGACCTTACCAAAATAATCAAACTATCGCTACACCTTAAAAACGGTGCCAAACTCAGCTATATCAAGGAAAAATCAAACTACCCGTACAGACCGAAAAAAGTCCAATTTGGTAGTTTGATTTTTTTGGAAAACATAATTTTCCGACCTGAAAACGCCCTCGCAGAGC
>CALUXZ010000021.1 GCA_944324875.1 Candidatus Gastranaerophilales bacterium
AAAAGTGAAACAATATACAACAGAATAAAAAACCAAAAGCACAGACCTCTTTTAAATACGCAAAATCCAAAAAATACTATAGAGGAAATTTTATCAAAAAGGCTTGAAAAGTATGAAAAATCAGGCGAAAAAATAATAACTGACGATAAAAGCGCAAAAGAGGTTGCAGGAGAAATTTATGAAAAACTTGTGCGTTAATTTAAAAAAAGAAACAGATTTAAGCTATCCGATAATAATTGAGCGTGGAATTTTAGATAATATTGAAAATCACCTTGAAGATAGAAAATATTTTCTTATTACTAACGATAAAATTGCAAAAATCTATGCTAATTTCTTGTCAAAATTTAATAAAGCAAGAACTGTTATTATAAAAGACGGCGAAAAATATAAAAATTTAAAGACAATTGAATATATTTTAAATAAATTATTAGACAATAGAATCGAGCGTAAAGACTGCATCGTAGCCTTTGGAGGCGGAGTAATCGGCGATATGGCAGGTTTTTGCGCTTCAAGTATATTAAGAGGGGTAGATTTTATACAAATACCAACAACTCTGCTTTCTCAAGTTGACTCATCCGTCGGTGGCAAAACAGGATTTAACAATAAACACGGAAAAAATCTTGTCGGAGCTTTTTATCAACCTAAAAAAGTTCTAATTGACCCTAATGTATTAAATACATTGCCGGAAAAAGAATTTCAATGCGGAATGGGTGAAGTCATAAAGTATGCATTTATAGAAAGAAGTTGCGGTGCAAAAGAATATTTTAATCTTTTTGAGCTTTTTGAAAAAAACAATGTCAACGAGCTTATAAATATAATTGAAGATATAATTTACGCTTGCGTAAGCTTAAAGGCTGCAGTTGTCGAACAAGATGAAAAAGAAAAAGGTCTAAGGGCACTTTTAAACCTCGGACACACATACGCCCATGCAATTGAGAAAATTTCAAACTATAAAATCTCTCATGGACAAGCAGTTTTGGCAGGTATAAAAATGGCTTTAAAAGCTTCGCTTATAAAAGGGGTTATAAACGAAAATTATTATAATTTTGGTACAAATTTAATAGATAAATATAACCTTGCACCAAAATTAAAAAAATTAAATCCTGATAAAATAATTGATATTATGAAATCTGATAAAAAGGTTAAAAATTCAAAGATTAATCTTATACTGCCTCGGACAGCTGCCCAAGCTGCGCTCTTTGACGATATAGACGAGCTTTTGATAAAAGACTCTCTGATTTAACAATATTACCCAATCTATCCATTATGTTTGCTGCATCTTCGTAGCATTGTGCACGCATATTGCAAGTTTCATAGTCATCGTCAAAATTTTCAATTGCCTTAACTGCGTTTTTAAAACTGTCAAGTGCAGCGAAATCTTCACCTAAATATTCATAATTTCTGCCTGCAGTTGAATAAGTTTTTGAAAGCAAGATTGAATCATTACTTTCTTTTGCGGCTTCTATAGATAAATTAGATAACATTTGTGTGCTTTCAATATCATATCTTCCTGCAAACATAGATGCCATTTCGCTTAAAATTTTTGTTTGAGCACGCAAATTACTTGCTTCTCCACTGTATGCGACTGCATCTTGATAATGATCAACCGCAGGTTCAAAATCAACATAATCATCGTAAATTCTTGCCATACGCAGATGTGCCTGAGATTTTAAATTATCATCATCGCATTTTGTTGCTTCGTAATAATCACGCAGTGCATAATTAACATAATCATAATCATCAAAAATCTTGCCACGCTCAAAATGCAGAGCTGCACGCAAGTTTCTGTTTGTATCAGAATCAATTTCGCCCATTGCGTTATTTAATGTTTCAAGTGCAAGGGCAGGGTCATCATCTAAAGTCAGGTAAGTTTTTGCCTCTTTTAGTGATTTAGATAATACTCTATCATGTTCACTTGTAACATAAACGGGCTTGTCAGTCTTAACGGGTGGAGTATAAATTTGCTCAACAATTTGATTCTCTTCAAATTCTTGTTCTTCGGGTAGCTGTTCAGGTTCAATTAACCTAAATTCAATAGGTTCATCTTTTTGTAAAATAGCTTGCTGCTGAACGTTTTTTTGTTCTACGGCAGACACACTTTGCTCAACTTCCGGTTGTATAATGGATGAAAATTCTTCATTGGATGATAATTGAATGTCCTCATCTGTCGGAATTTCCCTTGCAAAAGGCTGTGCTTTTTTAAATACATCCTCATTGGTTTTTGTTTGTGTTTGGGGGGCTTGAGAGGTTCTTTTTTTGTCCGGAATATCCAGTTGGAAATCGGGGTTAATATGGCTGGAATCAGCCTTTAGCTCAACCCTTTGTTTAAACAAGGCATCAATCCATCCTTCAACAACATTCTTTGGAGCATTTCCGCTTTTTTTGGACAACTCTTGATGAATATAAGCATCCGAAATTTTAGATGCATTTATGAGATTTGAAAATATAATATCTCTTGAGGGATTGGCTTTATGAGATTCTTTTTCAACAAGAGTCAGATAGGAGTTAACTTCATCAGAAATATCGTCAGGTGCACCTATTGCAATAACGGTACTTTTAAAATCAGTTACAATTTGTGAAATATTAACTGTATTTTTTGTATAATCAATTGCAACTCTTGTACCATTAGGAAATTGTCTACCATCCCCCCCGTTACTGCCATTTTCGTATGAAATCGGGGTCTGCTCTTGATTTTGCATATCAGGATTAGACAGCGAGGAAGACTGCCTTGGGTTTCTATATGTAATATTTATTGGATGTATAGAATTGTACAAAGTATATCCCCGATTTTGAACCTGATACTCCCATATTTAGTATAATAAAGGTTTATTAAAGAGTGTTCATTCAAACGACCGAATTACACTAACAGTTTTAATTATTTTTCTTTTAATTTCAAGGAAGATATAAATTTTTGTTAAAATGTTTGTTAATTTGCAAAATATATATCATAATAATATAAAAAAGAGGAATTATAAAATGGCAGAGTATGTTTTTAAAATGAAAAAAGGTGAAATCGAAATAGAATTATCGTCTGATGATGCTGAGTTTGTTGAACAACAACTTGCAAAATGGCGTGAAGAGATACTGAAAAAACAAGGTTAGTTAAATGAGCACATATCGTTTAAAAATTAAATGCAACAATGCACAGTTGGAAGTTGTAGCCAAAAGTGGCGCATTACTTGCTTATGAACTGGATAGATATTTAGAAAGTTTCTTAAACAGAAAAATTGAAAGCATGCCTTATGCTGCACCTAAAAAAGTATACAACCAGCCTCAAGCACAGGTGCAAGCTCAGTTGCCGCAACAAGAGGTACAAGTACAAATCCAGCCGCAACAGCAGGAATACACCCATCAACAACAAAACCCCGTATATACTCAAAATACATTTAACAAAGAAAAAGCTGAAGAAATTGAATATATACAACACGAAGCTCCTGCAGTTCAGCAGCAAACAATACATGAGCAATATAAGCAACCTCAACAGGAGGCTTATATAAGTCTTGGCGATTTTTTAAATTCAAACAAAAGTACTGACATATTTTCAGAATTTATAATAAGTGCATATTACATAAAAAGAATATTAAACATAAGTTATTTCACTATTAAAATGTTAAATTCTAAATTTTACCCCGCAACAGGCTCACTTGTTGATCTTTCAATTCTTGATGAAGCAAGAACACGCGGTTTTATTGAAACAAAAGAAGAAGATGGTACTCTTAAATACACTTTAAGTTCTGCGGGAGAATCATACTTTATAAATCAATTGCGCGGTTAAAATGAACTATATTTGGCTTTTTTT
Source organism: Candidatus Gastranaerophilales bacterium (assembly GCA_944324875.1). Lineage (GTDB taxonomy): Bacteria > Cyanobacteriota > Vampirovibrionia > Gastranaerophilales > Gastranaerophilaceae > Galligastranaerophilus. The sequence goes on from CALUXZ010000021.1 coordinate 3,800, forward strand.
AATAATCACATCTTTTATTTTTGCGGCAATAAACGGCAAAATAGAAGATGTGGTTGATGCGATGTTAAAATCCTCACAAAGTGCAGTTATGGTTGCTTTTTCATTAATCGGTATAATGGCATTTTGGCTTGGTATGGTTAAAATTGCAAAAAACTCAGGGTTGATAAAGATTTTTTCTAATTTAATTTCACCAATAATGAAATTAATTTTTAAAGACGTAAAAAAAGATTCTGATGCTTTTCCAAATATTGCACTTAACTTTAGCGCAAACGCTCTTGGCCTAACAAATGCCGCAACACCTTTTGGTATTAAGGCGATGGAGGAATTACAAAAAGAAAACAGGGGGGATAAAAGTGTTGCAACAAATTCAATGTGTACCTTGCTTGCAATGAATACTGCAGGTTTTCAGCTTGTACCTGCATCAGTTCTTGCAATACTTGTTGCATCCGGCGCAAATAACCCTACTGATATAATTCTGCCCGTTTTGATTGTTACAACAATTTCGTTTTTAAGTGCGATAATAATTTCAAAGATTCTAGAGAGGTTGTTTTAAATGAAAGAAGTTCTAAATACAATCTCTGTATGGATTTTACCTGTTATTATAAGCACAATTCTGCTATGGGGCGCATATAAAAAAGCACCGTTGTACGAGGATTTTTGCGAAGGGGCAAAAGAAGGCTTTTGGGTGGCAGTTAAAATTTTGCCCTATCTTATTGCAATAATGGTAGCAATAGCTATGTTTCGAGCTTCCGGCGCACTTGATTGTTTGTATAGCATTTTAAAAACCCCTCTTGAACATTTAAAAATACCTGCAGATACACTTTCGCTTATGATAACTCGTTCGTTATCAGGAAGCGCAACCTTAGGGCTTTTTAGCGAAATTGTAAACACACATGGGGCAGACTCTTACGCTGCAAAGTTAAGTGCAGTCATAACAGGCAGTTCTGAAACAACATTTTATGTTATAGCAGTTTACTTTGGCGCAGTTGGCATTAAAAAATTTCGCCATGCAATTTTAACAGGCATACTTGCAGATATTATAGGAATTATTTGCGCTGTTGTTGTTTCAAGGTTTTTCTTTTACTCATAGTAACCAATATAGGGTAAATTTCTGTGTAGCTCAAGGTAGTCAAGCCCAAAGCCTACAATAAATTTATCATCAACATCAAAAGCATAAAAATCAGGTTTTAGAGGGTATTTTCGTGCACATTTTTTGTCAAACATAACAGCAAGCTTAACATCTTTAGCCTTGCATTTTGAACGCATAAAATCCAATAAAAAATTAAGTGTTAAGCCTGTATCCATAATATCTTCAATAACAAGGACATTTTTACCCTCTAGTGGAGGCAAGGATAAATTAAGTGCAGACACCTTGCCTGATGATTTTTGAGCATCACCGTAACTTGAAAGGCTGACAAATTCCATTTTAACAGGCATTTTTAAATGTTTTGCAAGCTCGCAAAAAAACATAACTGCACCCTTTAAAACACATACTATAGTCAACTCTTCACTTTCCCCATAATGAGCGTTAATATCTTCAGCAAGTTCTTTTATTCTTTTTGAAAGGGTTTTTTCGTCAATTAAGACTTTTAATTCTTTTTGCGCCATATTTACTCCGTAATTTTTATTTCGTAACAGTTTGAATTATTATTTACAGCAACTTTTTGACTTATTTGCACACCTAAAATGCATAAAACTTCACTGTCATGTGTCAATAATAACAAATTATCCCTTGTTTGTCGCAATATTTTTTTGTTTATTAAATAATCTTTTAATTTCATTTTGCCTTGCTTTATACCAAAGGGAGAAAAAATATCTCCTTTGCGCCTTGTTCTAAGGGTTATAGGTTTTTTAAAATCAAGATTTGCGCAAAGAATGTTTTTTAAATTTTTAAAATCAGGCATGGAATTTAGCTTTTTGATAACCACTGTTTTATCTCCAAAAGTATATTTGCCTTCTTGCGATATTTGAATTTCAAGCATATTTTTATCTTGCAAATGAGATTTGAAAATAAAACCGTTTGAAATCTCTAAAAATAAATTCTTGCAAATAGACTTTTTCGAAGCGCTTGTTTTATTTTTTTCAATAAAATCAACGTAAGATTTTATTCTTTTAAAATCTCGATATTTTAAATCAGCCCCTATAAAATCGTTAATGATTTCATATTTTAAAGGCTCACTGAGCGACAAATATTTCTCAAGAATTATTTTATCATTGAAAAAAATATCTTCTTTTGCTTTGTTTAAACCATTTGAAACAATCTCATACTGCATATTTGCAACTTGCGATAGATTATTTAGGGCACAAATTACATCAGGATTAATTTTTTTAACAAGTGGTAAAATTTCTTTTCTTATAAAATTTCTTTTGTACTTAATGCTGTCATTAGAGCTATCGTTAACATATTTTAAATTATTTTCTTTCGCATAAGCCTCAATTTCTTCACGTGTAATATCAAGCAGAGGTCTGTAAAAAATATCTCTGTGTTTTGGAATAGAGCAAAGTCCTTTTAAACCCGTCCCCTTAATCACCCTGTACAAAAGGGTTTCAGCGTTATCGTTTTTATTGTGCGCAAGAAAAACGTATTTAGAATTGAATTTTTTGGCACAACTTTTAAAAAATAAATACCTTGCCTCTCTTGCGTCAGTTTCCGTCTTTTTAACGTCAAAAGAAAGTTTTTCACTATAAAACTCAATTCCTAAGCTTTTGGCAAATTCCCTTGAAAAATTTTCATCCCGCAAAGATTCTTCGCCTCGCCAGTTGTGATTTAGATGTATTGCAACAACTTCAAGCCCTAATTTAGACAGAATGTGAGTCATAACAACGCTGTCGCAACCGCCCGAAATGGCGCAAATAATCTTGTTTTCTACTTTATAATCTTTTAGATATTTTTTAACCGATTCAACTATTTGCATTGTCGACCAACCTTTTTGCAACTTCAAGAGCCTCGTTTTGCTCAAGATTTAAAACAGCTTTTCTTGCGTATGTTCCAAAAGCAATTGCAAGAGGATTTAATGACAATTCGTTGCATAATTTTTTAGTGTATTCATTGACACCGCCACTTAAAATTAAAATTTTCTCATCAATCCCCGCCTCTTTTAATGCACAAGCAAAAGCTGCACATTCAAGTGTGGAGCTTAATTGCGCATTTGCACCGTTCATTGAGTTTCCGTCTGCCTGAACATAAAAAGCAGCATTATCTTTTGCAATTTCTTTTGCTTGATTGATAATCTCTAGCGCATCAAGGGCAGAAAAATGCTTTCTTGAAATACAGAGGCTTATTTCGCCTTTAAATTTTTTACATATCTTCTTAAGTTTTTTAAGCACAAGATTTTTTTTATCAATAGAGGCATGGAGCTCAACACAGTCAAGCTTTAGATTTGTTTTTAAAAGCCTTTTAAATTCATCAAAATAGTCTGTTTTATCAAAAAGTTTAATTGCACCATGGGAGCAAACTTTTTTGCAAATCCCGCAGCCTATGCATTTATTTTCATTTACAACAAAACCGCAAATTGCACTTTGCGGACATTTTTTTGTGCATTTACCACATTTTTTACATTTATCAGGTAAAATTTTTGCTTTTCTACCATGGATATCGCCCTCAATCGGGATTGATACACAATACTTATAATCATTCGGTTTGAGTCCTGTCTCGATTATCGCTTCATTTAGCGCACCAAGGGCAAACGGGGATACATCAAACATCCAAGCCCCTGCTTTAGCATAGAGCTTAACAAGGGCTTTAATGTTTTCAATATCCGAATTACCTAGTCCGCAAATAAGTTTAAACATCTATACAGGTAAATCACCTTTTACATCAGCAACTGCTGCGCCATCAAGTTCAAAAACATTGCAAAGAGCAACAACTGCTTCTTTTGCATGACATTTTTCTACAAGACAGCTTATTTTAATCTCTGATGTAGAAATCATCTTAATGTTAATTCCCAGTTTGGCAAGGGTTTCAAACATGGTAGCTGCTATACCGGGTCTATCTATCATGCCTGCACCAACAATTGAAACTTTTGCAATATCTTCATCCAGATGTATATTGCTTGGGTTCATAATGCTTTTAATTTCTGGTAAAACTTTGTCAAATTTTGCTACATCATTTTTATCAATAGTAAATGCAATATCATTAGTGTTACCTGTGCTTCTTGCGTAAGATTGTATAATCATATCAACACTTAAACCGCAGTTTGCAAGTAATGTAAATAATTTCCCTGCATTACCCGGTTTATCCGGTACATCACAAATTACTATTCTAACCTGCGAACTATCGCAAGCAAGACCTGTAACAGGTTTATGTAATTCCATTTTATCTACTCCTATTATTAATGTTCCTAAATCATCAAGCTTAAAAGAGCTACGAACTCTCATCGGCACATCGCAGAGTTTTGCTGTTTCAACCGAGCGAGGGTGTAGAACATTTGCGCCAACTCGTGCCAGCTCCAGCATTTCCTCATAAGAAATAACATCTAATTTCCGTGCAGTCGGCACAACTCTGGGGTCTGTAGTATAGACGCCTTCAACATCAGAATAAATATCACATCTGTCTGCTCTAAATGCTGCAGCAAGCGCTACAGCTGATGTATCAGAACCGCCTCTACCCAGTGTTGTTATTTCGCCATCAGACGTAATGCCTTGAAAACCTGCTATAATAACAATTTCATCATTATCAAGATGTCTTGTAACTCTTTCTTGTTTAATATCAATAATTCTTGCCCTGCAATGATTAGGTTCTGTCATAATGCCAACTTGCATAGCATTTAAGCTTACCGCCTTATGCCCTTTTTGATTAATTGCCATCGCAAGCAATGCCATAGAAACTTGTTCACCTGTTGACAAAAGCATATCCATTTCACGATCCGGCGGTGTAGTTGTTATTTCTTTGGACAACTTAATTAAATTATCAGTAGTATGTCCCATAGCTGAAACAACAACAATTACCTTGTTTCCGTTTAATTTTTCCTTAATTACAGCATCGGCTACATTTTTAATTTTTTCGGCGTCTGCTACCGATGTACCACCGAATTTTTGAACTACAATTCCCATTTTCATCCTTTACAGTTTGTGTTGTCTTGCTTCTTTGTGTATTCTTCCTTTACACTTTGCACCCAGGGGTCTTGCCCTCCGGTAGTCAATATTTTATCACAAATCTCTATTATTTGCGCAACTAAATAATTATTTTGTTCCATTTCGTCGATTTTAAGATATGCAAGGAGATTTAACACCATAAATTCCTTTTTCTCGCCATATTCATCACGGAACTTTTCAAGCTCGGTCATTGCTTCTTTGGGCTTATTTGTTTTAATCATGCACTCAATAAGTGCGAATTTTGCAACAGTTAAATCAGGGTTAATTTCAAGCACTTCTTCAAACTTTTCCCTTGCGCCATAAATATCACTTTCTTTTAAAAGAATAATTGCATAAGCCATTATGACATCAGGATTTTTTTTATCCAGAATGTAAGCACTCCTTGCTTTTCTTATTGCAATAGCACTTTCGCCAAGTGAAGAATATGCATTTGCAAGATTTAAAAGTGCACTTGTATTGTTAGCATCATATTCTACTGTTTTTTCCCAATATTTAACCGCTTTTTGCAATTCACCTTTCATTTGATATGCGCTTGCAATGTTAAAATAAACATTTACAAGTTTAGCGTCCACACTAAGTGCCTTTTTGTACCATTCTATTGCATCATCATATTTTTGTTGCTTGAAAAGCAGTTGTGCATAATTATACATAGAAATTGTATGAGTAGGATTAAGCTCAATAACTCGCATTAGTTCGTTTTTTGCTTCTTCTTCCATATCAAGTTTCAAATAAGAAAGTGAAAGCCCATAGTGTGCATGAAAATTAGTTCCATCCAAATCAATTGCCGCCTTAAAAATGTCAATTGCTTCACTCCACATTTCAAAAGACTGATAAGCAACACCCTTAGAATAAAGTAGTTGATAAGAAATAAGTCCTGCTTTTTTTGCATCTTCAAAAGCCTTGAAACACTCATCCTTATTCTTTTGTGCCATGTAGCTTTCAGCAATTAAAATAAAGTTTTCTATTTTTGTAGGACTTGCACTCTTTGACTTTTTGGCATAATTAATTGCAAGCTCATAATTTTTTACCTGATAATAACAAAAAGCAAGGTGATACAAAGCTTCCGAATGAAAAGGAGATGAACTTATTGCAAGCTTGAACATCTTTATTGCATCTTCATAATTTTTCATTTGTGAGTATATGATTCCTGACAAAAATACACTTTGTGGTTCTTGAGGATTGCAGGCATAAGCATTTTTTAAACTAATAAGCGCATCTTGTGTTTCACCAATTTTTGCGTAAAATATGCCCTGATTTAAATACGTTTGAAAATTTCTTTTATCGTATTTAAGTGAAATTTTAAATGCTTTTTTTGCTTCTTTTATGTTTCCTAATTCCCCCTGTGCACTTGCCAAAAGCATCCATGCCCTTGCACAGGTTTCATCAATCCTTATAGCTTTTCTAAAAAATTTGCAAGCTTCTTCAAAATCGGATTTTTTGGCGCAAATGATACCTAAATTTACATAGGCATCAGGCGTTGAATTTACCATATCGGCACTCATCTTAAATTTTTCAAGTGCCTCATCTTCCTTTCCTGACTCAACAAGCTGCATCCCCCAGTTTACATAAGCATAAGAAGGCAGTGACACTTCCTTACCTATACTCTTGTAATTATTAACAAGAGAATTAAACTTATTAACCTGTTTTGAAATTTTTTGTAAAAATTTTAACATTACAATAATTTTACTATGAATTTAAAAGGTCTTCAACAACCTCACGAAAAGCCCCGTAACCGCCTGAGTTTTCAGTAATTTGAATATCATCACGAAGCTTTAATACAGGGTTAGCATTTTTAGGAGCTATTTTATAAGTTACACATTCAAAAGCAGCAATATCATTAACATCGTCGCCAATGTATAAAACTTCATCAGGTGTCAGGGAATATTTTTGCATGATTTCATCAAGTACTATACCTTTTTGTCGAACACCACCGTGAATTTCTTCTATGTGAAATTTATTTTTAAAATAATTTAAAATATTTGAAGTTTCCCCTGAAATTATTGCAAATTTATACCCTGCTTTTAAAAGTCTTGAAACCCCCATAATATCCGAAAAATTTATTTTTTTGACCTGTTTTAAATCTTCATCTAAATATAAAGAACCATCAGTAAAAACGCCATCAAAATCAGAAGCAACAAGTTTTATGTTTTTAGATAGCTTTAGCATATTTATTTCCTTCTTAGTTTTTTAATTATAGGTAATTCGGACTCATACACAACTTTTTTACCATCACCTTTTATGGTATTTAACAACCTTATATCTCTTACAAGCCTTCTTAAACCGTCCGGCTCAAGACTTGCAGGATGATCAGAGCCCCAGAGGGTTCTATCAGTTGTAATATGTCGCTCAATAGCACATGCTCCCATGGAAGCTGCTAAAACTGAAGGGAATACACCTTTTTCATGTCCGCTGTAACCAATCGGACAAGTGTATTTTTTAATATAATTTGGAATAACATTTAAGTTTAGCTCTGCCTCGCAACTCGGGTAAGTTGAAGTACAGTGCATTAGTACAAGATTATCTTGCCCTAAAAGGCTTATTGCATGGTCAATTTGCTCTTGCGTGCTCATACCTGTTGCAAGTAAAATAGGTCTGCCTTTACTTTTTATGTACAAAATTAATTCATCATCAGTAAGACATGCTGATGAAATTTTATGACATGGGGGATTGAACTGCTCAATAAAATCTACCGAACCCTTATCCCAGCATGAGGCAAACCAAAGTATTGAGAGGCTTTTACAATATTCATCAATTGCTTTATACTCGTCATAACCAAATTCCAGACCTCTTTTTAAATCTCCGTTAGTATTTCCAAAGGGATTTGGTCGTTCCATTTTAAGCTCATGGGGGGTATAGACAACATCAACGGTTCTTTTTTGAAATTTAACCGCATCGGCACCTAAATCATGTGCCATTTTTATTAATTTTTTTGCAAGCTCGATATCTCCGTTATGGTTTATACCGATTTCAGCAATTATAAAACAGTGTTTTAAATCACCAACATTGTATTTGCCAATTTTTACAGTTTTACTCATATTTTTCCTTATGGTTATCAGTGGTGTCGAACTCTTTGAGCAGGTTTATTTGATTTTCGGTAGCTCCCAAAATCAGATGCTTGTTTTTAATTTCCACAACGTAAATGTTTTTTCCTTGCCCTAGTGGAGTTGCAGATATGATTTTTACTTTGTCAAAGTCTTCAAGGTCACTTGCTTTTTTGTTTATTTTTGAATTAACACCAATTAGTTTTTGATAAAAATAACCTGTAAAATAAATTAAACATATTACAATAATTAAGCCAAAAATAAGGGTAAAATAATTAGGTTCATAACTGTCATGCTTGAGAACCTCCTGAAATTCCGCAGAAGAATAAGGAGAGTCCATTGCAAACGCTGCCAAAGAATTTAAAAACAAAAACCCAGTTAAAAAAAACTTTTTAATTTTATTATCTCCTAAAATTTGAACCAATAACATCTGAAATAAAAGGTAGGTAGGGATATCTGCCCAAAAGTGAAAAAAGTATCAAATAGCAAGTTATTACAAAAATCACAAGTCCCCATAAAGTATATCCAAAGTAAATTGGAGTTTGAGCAAAAAACAACGTAAAGTCATTAACCATTTTACCTAAAAAAGGTACTGCACTTAAGAGTCCTGCTGCAATAGAACAAAAAAGAGATAATATATAAATAAAAATAGAAAAGAAAATTGATTGATATATATTATATGAACAGAATTGCGACATGGGATTTTTGGCAATATAACAAACAACAATCCAAATAACCCCTGCCATACCAAAAGTCAGATACGAAAGAGCACTTATAATTCTTTCCATTATTTGAACTCTTATACCGTTTGAACGCATTTAGCTTACCTTTTTAAGTATGTAATTATTTGCAATATCTGTGTAAATAAGTTTAATTTCAAGATTTTCAGGTTCTTCTTTCATTGCAAGGCGATAGTATTGAGCAGCCTTTGCATGCATATTAAGCATAACATAAGCATTTGCCATAAGGACATATATTTTTGTTTTTTTCATTTCAAGCTTTAACGCACTTTCATATAACGATATTGCTTCCTGATAGCGTTTTTCACCAATCAAAATGTTTGCAAGCAACAAATATGCGTTTGGTTTTGAAACGTCAAGTTCAATTGCATGCTTAAACAACAACATTGCATTATCCAAATCGCCTGAATCTGCTTTTGCAATAGCTCTGCAGACCCATGCTGAATAGTAATTCGGATCAATCTTTGTTGTAAGTTCAAAATATTTTTCAGCCTGTGCAAAATCCTCTAAAGAAGCATAGGCATTTGCAAGGCACAAGCAAGCTTTTTTATCCGATTTATCAAATTCATAAGCTATTTTATAATGTTCGCAAGCAGACTCATACTCGTCGATTTTTTGATATACATTTGCAAGATTTATATGGTATTCAGCGCATTGAGGATCAATATCAATTGCTTTTTGATAAAATCTTCTTGCTTCCTGAAAGTCGTCATTTTCTTGGTACAAAAATCCCATTGCGCTGTATACATCTGCATTATCAGGTTTAATTTTAAGAGAATTATTATAGTATTTTAAAGCATTTGAAAAACTTCCTATTTCGGCATAAACATTGCCTAGATTATAATTTACGGCAAAAGAATCAGGATTAATTTTATTTGCTTTTAAATAACTTTCAATTGCTTTTTCGTAATTTTTTTTATAAAAATAAATACTTCCCGTATTTATTAAAGCTTGTTCGTCATCAGGAAATCTTTTAAGCATAGCTTCATAAACACAAAGAGCATTTTCATAATCTTCGTCCGCAACATATATATTTGCAAGCGCACGATAATTTTCATCGCAATCAGGCAACTGAGCTATTTTCTTTTTAAATTCTTCAATTAAAATTTCTTTATGCATCTTTTAACATCTTTCTTAATTTTTGTTATACACTGTTGTATTTTCAAATATATAGCGAGATTGAGCAAGCGCCATTGACTTAAGCGAACAAATGCCGCCATCGTTGTCGTTAAAAACGCCTATAGCCTTCAATCTGTTAGCCACAAGTTCGTTGAGCTCATCTTTTGAAATAAAAAGAGCACATTCACTACCGCAATACTCATTATTAAAAGGACATTTTCTCATGGTTGCAATTATACTACATAAAATTTTATTTTAAAATCGTACGTTTTGTTTATTATATAATTTATATTATTATGAAAATACTTTTTATTATTGATGAATTAGAATTTAAATATTTTGAGTTCAATAAGTTAGTAACAAATTTTTGGCTTATTGTTGAATTTTTAAACCGCACACATAACGTTTATGTTGCAACGAAAAATATGCTTAACATAAACAGTTCAAAACCATACTGTTTTTGCGTTAAGTCTTATCTGGAAAACAATGAACTTTTAAAAGAAGATGATTATCAAAACATCTTGCTTGAAGATTTTGATGTTGTATTCTTTAGACCCGACCCGCCTGTTGATGTGAATTACATCAATGCAACCTATATTCTTAGTATGGTAAACAGAAAAAAGACCCTTATTTTAAATTCACCGGAGTCAATTAGAAATAAAAATGAAAAATTATATATAAACGATTTTCCCTCAATTTCTCCCGAAAATATAGTTACATCAAACCCCAATTTTATAAGAGAGTTTTTAACAACGTACGGAGAAATTGTTATAAAACCGCTTAATCGCTGCTTTTCAAACGGGGTTTTTTATCTCTGCAAAGGTGACAAAAATACAAATACTATAATAAACACAGCGACAGAAAACGGTAAAACTGCAGTTATGGTTCAAAAATTCTTACCACAAATTAAAGAGGGTGATAAAAGACTTATTTTTATTTGTGGTGAAATTCTTGATTATAGTGTACAAAAAATTGCAACAAATGACGATTTTAAGTTTAATGAACACTGTGATAAAAATTTAAAATTAACTACACCGACACCTCAAGAAAAAAGTATTCAAAAAATTATATCGGAAAAACTGCTCAATGACGGTGTAATTATGGCAGGACTTGATGTAATTGACGGGAAAATAATCGAAATAAATATAACAAGTCCATGCTTTTTTATAAAAGAAATCAATGCTCTTTTTGACATAAAATTAGAAAAGATAATTGTTGATAAATTAGAGAATTACATTTTTAATACCTTAAAAAGCCCCTCCGCAATGCTTTTTGCGAAATATTAAAAATTGTAAATGAATTATTTTATACTAGCAAAGAAAAATATTTTTTTGCTTTATACTAATACCATGAGAATCGAGCATTTAACAGCTAAATTAAATTTTAATTCTTCGCCTCATATTAAGAGTGCAAGAGGCAAGATGAAGCAGAATGCAGATTATTACGACAGTCATACAACTGTAAACAAAACAAGTGTAGAAAATAATAACAGACCCGCTAAGAGTGCAAACTTTAGCGGGTCTGTAAGTTTTGGGAATATTGATACTTCGGCAATAGTTGAAAAATCATTAAACAAACTAATAAACGAAGGCGTAAGAGAATATAAAAGCATAAAAGCCCCCGGAAGGTTTGCACACAAAATAATTGATTCAGACTTTTTTAATAACGCCTTAAAACTGGTTAAAGAAAATGAAGCAAAATTTGAAAATATAATAACAATTTTCTTAGCAGGCTTGTTAAAACCGATTTGCGTACTTGCAATGCCCGGAGCAGAAGAAGAAGACAAACAAATGGCTGCAACAAAAAACTTTGTAGCTGCAGTCACAGGCTTTGCGCTTTCAATGGTAATTCTGACTCCCGTTTCAAAAGCAGTTAAAGAAGTGACCGGAAACCTTCCAAAATACATAAAAGACCCTAAATACAGAAAACTTATTGACCCTAAAGAATTTGGTGACTCTTTGGTTGCAACAATGAAAGATGGCAAAAAGCTAATGGCAGGAGACCTTGCGGACTCTTACTCAACTTTTTATAAAAAAGTTGCAGACTTAGCCATTACCCCAACTAAAGCGGCAATTACAATAGCTTTTATGCCACACCTTTTAAACTTGTTATTCGGCAAAAGAAAAGCAGAAAAAGCAGCTGCAAAAAAAGCTCAAATGCAAATAAAAGCGCAAGAAATAACACTAAATCAAAACGAACAAATTTACAAACAATTCTCGGGAGGTATGATTAAATGAAAATAACCCCCGTTACACAAAACAAAAATAATGCAAATTTCAAAGGTGCATCATCTATAGCTAAATATAGTGATGAGTTACAAAATGTTATTACAAATGCGATTAACGGCTCTTTTGAAAATGTATTAAAACAAGTAGAAGAAAAAGCCCCAAGCAAAATATCGGAACTTATAAATAATATACCCGCAATTAAAAAAATTAACAAAAAAACTAATGAAATATATAAAAAAGGGGTAAATGGCATTGCTTGGTTAATAGGACAGGCAAGTGATACTAAATTATCAAAAAAACTGGTAAACGGTCTGAGCCATTTTAAAAAACCTTCGGCAAGAATGGCAGATTTGGCATCGTTTGCAATTACTTTCTTTTATGTAAACAATACAAGAAAATCCAAAAAAATTGAAAAAGAGCGCAAAATGCCTCTTATGATAAACAATATCACCGTAACGGTTGTTTCATCAACTATGGCAGCACTTATCGACAAGGGTAGCGATGTAATTCTGGACAGGGTTAAAGGTGCACTTTGTCTGAAAAAAGGTGAAGAAGTTCTTAATAATGTTATTAAAAATGCTTCAGATCTTATTGACAAAACAGACGGAAAGTCAATAGAACAACTTGCCGAAGACATACTAAAATCAAAAGAATTCAGAATCAAAGTAAAAGACTACACAAAACGCTTCGAAAAAGCGAAGTCTTTAACCGTATTCTCATTTACGGTAAGATTTTTGGTTACGGTTCTTATGGTTCCCGTTGCAGGAAAAATTGTAAAAATTGTAAAAGAAAAAATGGCAAAAACTCCACAAACCGAAAGCAAATAAAAAATAATAAATAATAAGTTTTATAAACTTTTAAAAACATAAAAATTTAACCAAAATGTTGTTTTTATGTTTTAATATTAATTTGTTACAGTACTAAGTTGGAGTATAAACATGATTGTCGTAATGGAACCGAAGGCAACTGAGGATCAAATCGGAAAAGTTGTTGACTATATTCAAGCAAAAGGATTAAGGGTCAATATTAACAGAGGTGAACACCTAACGGTAGTTGCAGTTTTGGGTGATAAAACAAAAATTAATTCTACCAGCATCAATACATTTGAAGGTGTGCGTGAAGTAAAAGTTATTCAAGAACCTTATAAACTTGTTTCAAGAAGCACAAAAGAAGAAGATACTATTATAGAATTTAAAAACGGCGTAAAGATAGGCGGGCTTGAAAGACCGGTTATTATGGCAGGTCCTTGCAGCGTAGAAAAGGATTACGAAGGTCTTTTAAAAGTTGCAAAAGCAGCAAAAGAAATGGGTTGCCAGTTTTTAAGGGGCGGTGCTTTTAAACCAAGGACATCGCCGTATGACTTTCAAGGGCTGGAAGAAAAAGGTCTTGAGTATCTTGCGCAAGCAAGAAAAGAAACAGGATTACTTGTGGTAACTGAAATTATGGATACAATGGATATACCGCTTGTTTGCAAATATGCAGATGTGTTGCAAGTTGGTGCAAGAAATATGCAAAATTTTAAAATGCTAAAAGCATTGGGTAGAATAGACAAGCCTGTTATGATAAAAAGAGGACCGGCTGCAACCATAAGAGAATTTTTGCTTGCAGCAGAATACGTTGTTTATAATGGCAATCCAAATGTTATTCTTTGCGAAAGAGGTATAAAGGGTATCGATAATGACTTCACAAGAAATACTCTAGACATAGCAGCAGTACCGATTATAAGAAAATATTCTCACCTGCCCATAATTGTTGACCCCTCACATGGAACAGGTAAACGTTATTTAATTGAGCCAATGGGTAAAGCTGCATTAATTGCAGGTGCTCACGGTCTTATGATTGAAGTACACCATGACCCTGATCATGCTTCATCAGACGGGGCTCAAAGCTTAAGCATAGAGCAATTTAAAGAGATTGCTAAAAAATTAAATAAATTAATAGGCAGAATAGATTACGATAATAAAAACCTATAAACAAAAGAGTCCTCTATGAGGACTCTTTTTTATTATTGTACTGAGCATAATTTGCTCTTTGCCAGGATATATCGCCTCTTAT
>CALUXZ010000022.1 GCA_944324875.1 Candidatus Gastranaerophilales bacterium
TGTTTTTCGCCCCCCTAAACCAAAACGGTTTAAGATAATAAATCTCTCTTTCTGATTTAAAATGTCTAAAATATTTAAAATGTCATTATTTAAAAACTTTTTTTCCGTATTAATTTCAGGCAATTTATACTCATCATCTGATATATAATCCTCAAGACACAAGTCCTGTGCTACAGGTGTATCAAGGCTAACGGGTTCTTTTATCATTGCTCTTTTTATAGATTTAACTTTTTTCTCATCAATTTTTAAATAATCACTCAGCTCCTCATCTGTCGGTTCTGACCCTTTTTGCACGCTTAATTTTACAATGGCTTTTTTTAGCATCCTTATTTTATCGCTCATATGAACCGGTATTCTAATTGAGCGTGATGAATTAGCAATGGCACGAATTATAGTTTGTTTTATCCACCAGGTTGCATAGGTAGAAAACTTAAAGCCTTTTGTGTAGTCGAACCTTTGTGCGGCTTTAATAAGCCCTAAAGACCCCTCTTGAACTAAATCCATAAACAAAATACCCTGACCTGTGTACTTTTTAGCAATTGATACCACAAGTCTTAAATTTGCCTGAACAAGCTTCTTTTTGGCAATTTGTGCTTCTTTTCTGCTGCCTTCTTTAATGACTTTTCCCAGTGCCATTTCTGAATTTTTATTTAAAAGCTTTATCCTTCCAATGTCTTTTAAATACATTTGCAAAATTTCATCTTTATTTGCAATTGTAGAAAAAGTTTTAATTTCCTCTTGTTCTTCCTCATCTTCTAAAAAGTTATCAAATAATATATCTTCTTTGTACTCGCAAATGTTAATACCCAAAATACTACTCCTCCAACTTTTTAATTGTCTTTTGGAGGGATAGACGAAGATTTATAATATATGTTCCTTATAAACTATTGTTTAATAATTGCAAGATGTCTTTCAAAATTTTCTTTTAGAGGCAAATTATATGTGATTATTTCTGCTTTAATATCTTTAATTTCATTTAGTTCATTTTCAAGAGTTTTAGACTTATAAATTACAAAATATCCGTTTTCTTTTATGTGTTTTTTTGAAAGTCTTAGGACATTTTTAATTGTACCAACGGCACGAGAAACAACAATGTCGCAATTAAGAGGTTCTAAGTCTTCAACTCTTGCATAAGAAATTTTTAAATTTTTGATATTCAGTTCTGCTTTTGTATCAATTATAAAATTTATTTTTTTCATTCTTGAATCATTTGCGACAATCTCCAGTTCAGGAAAGAAAAGTGCTAAAATGACAGAGGGAAAACCGCCACCTGTGCCTACATCAAGGATTTTTTGTTTTTTATAAGGGTCAAATTCACTCCATTTTAAAATTGCAAGAGAATCAAAAACATGCTTTTCAAAAATAACTTTTATATCTCCTGCACTCATAAGATTTGTGTGTGAATTGTATTCAATAAAAAGCTTATGCCACAAGTTTAGTTTTTCAATTGTGTCTTGATTGATTTCAATATTAAATTCTTTTTTTAAGAGGTCAATATTTTCTTTGCTAAACATAATTTGCCTCTATTCTTTGAAATTCTGCAGGTAGCATTTTTATTTTCATGTCATTTATTCTTTGATTAATAATTTGTTCATTTTCTTCTAAAATGTTTTCACCAAGTGCTTTTTTAGCTTCAAAAAAGTTAATAAGTGCCATTTCATCCTGATTAAAATTATAATATAAATCACCCAGTTCAAGATAAGCAAAAGCTTCTTTAAACTCGTCATGCATTTTCTTTGCGCACTCAAGTGCTTCTTTTAGGTAATCAATTGCAAGTTCAAGATTTTCACTTTCATATACTTTTGAAAGTTCTCTTGCTGCAAAGTAAATGCCTGATTGATTATTGTCATTTCTATCAGTATTTAGCGCAAGTTCTAAATAGTTTTTTGCCTCATTTGTTTTATTTTGATAAGAATAAATCAGCCCTAAATTCACATAACACTGCGAAAGCCATCTATTTTGAGTTGTGTTTGTGCTTGCTTCAATGTTTTTTAAATAAAATTCTTGTGCGTGTTCAAAGTCTTGTAAATCATCATATAAAATTGCGGTTTTAAAGCAAATTTCACATAAGACACTTGTATTTTCAGAATTTGTAAATTCAAATGCATGTTGATAATATTCAAGAGCTTGTTCAATTGAATTTTCGCTTTCAAAGACATCACCAAGACCTAAATATGCAAGGGCTTTTATTGAATTGTCCAGCAACTGTTCGGAGTTGATTATTTTTAAATACTGTTCTTTGGCACTTGAAAATCTGTATAGATTTTTATATAAATTAGCGACTTCAAGTATAGTTTTAAAGTATTTTTCATAGTCTTTTTGTAAAAAATGAAGTGAGCTTACCTGAGTATAGTAGTCAAGAGCATGCTCGTAGTTATTTAATTTTTCACTGTTATGCGCAAGATGTTCAAGAATTTCAATTTTTGTATCAGTGTCATTTGTTTTGCTTTTCAATATTGATAAAATTTCATTTGCTTGTGCGTACTGATAATTTTGTTCAAGCTCATCTGCTTTTTTAAATTCTTCCAAGAAATTAAATTCTTCGTTTTGTATTTTTTCAATTTGGTCTTCTTTATATTTTTGCCTTCGGTACTCTTTAAGTATAAGCGCATCTTCTTCGCTTAATGTACTTCTTTTTGGGGTAAGTTTTTTATTTTGAAGTTCTCTTTTTTTATCAAGGTATTTTTGTTTTCTATCCATTTCTTTTTTGTCAAACCAAGGATTTGAACCTTCTTGAGAAAGGGAAATGTAAGAAAAGTTGCTTTTTGATACACTTGTTTGTCTTCCAAGCGTTGGTGTATTTTTTCTTAAAACCTCAATTTGTTTTCTGATACTTTCTCTTGAAAGTCTTAAAAGTCTATCACGTGGGCTTTTTGAGAGTTCTTCCTCATAAATTTCAACGAGTTTAGAGAATATTTCATATTTTTCTTGCAAGGAAAGTGAATTTATAAAGTACTGTTTAAAATAATTTCTTAAAATAATGTCGTTTTCGTATCTGGAAATTAAATAATTTCTTTCCAAATATTCAATTTGCTTGATATCTCCAAGGTCATAGTATTTTATAAAATCTAAGCTAATTGCATGGTTTATGCTGCAGAGGTTTTTTAAAAATTTAAAATAAACATTTGGTACAAGCGAAAGGAGTTTTAAAATAATAAATTCATCGAAATTATTTTCTTTTTTTTCAAATTCCGTAATTAATTCTGATATTTTAAGACCTGTAATTTTTGAATATCTTAAAACCATCCTTAAATAAAGTCTGTGTCCTTGCGTGAGTTCAAATAATTTATTTGAAGTTTCATTGTCAATTTCAACTTGTTCGTTCTTAATTTTTTCTTCAAAACTTTCTTTTGTGTCAGGAGTAATTTCAATAATTTGTGAAGGTAAACCCTGATTTATAAAAAAGTCTATATTGTTTTCTTTTGAAACAAGTACCAGTTTTGTATTTTCAAAACTTGCAATATGGTACAAAAAGTTTAAAATTTCAGTATTGTCTTTTACAAGCTCAAAGTTATCAACAGCTATTATGCATTTTTTGTCTATATTTTTAAAATAAAAACTTACTTTATTTTTAAAACTTTCTCCCATGCTTTTTTTTAGGCTGACTTTTTTTTCAAGTGAGTATTTGCGAAATGAGTCATAAAAATTTAGTAAAAAATCGTCAATTGTTGTATATTCAAAACACAAATGCCTAAAGATTAGAGTGTTTTCATCTTGATTTTCTAAAGTTTTGTTTAAAATTTCACTTTTTGCACAACCAGAAAAACCACACAAAAGCAATAGCTCATCTGTTGAGTTGTAAAAATGTTTTATTTTGTCTATAATTTCAGTACTAAATTGAAAATCAGATGTTTCCATATAATTATTTTACATAATTTTTACGGATTTATCTACATTTAGTGATGTTGTTGGTGAAAGTTAAAAATATTTGTTAAACAATGTAAATTTTTTTAAATCTCATATCAAATATTTTCATTCAGGCTTTTTCAATAATGTGTGTGTTAGTTTTTTGGAGTCCTAAACTAAAGTGCAAACAGGTAATGTAAATTCTGCAAATATACCTAAAAATGCATATTACGCTTCAGGCGAGGCGCATAAGAAATTATCCAGCACTTCGGATCAAATAATTAAAAAAACCCCGATTACAGGGGCAAGAATTGTTGCGGACAAACTTGTTAACAGTCTTTTTATATACGCTCCAAAAGGCATGCAAGGCTCCAGAAACTCTAACTTTTATGAATTTTTATCTATGGGTCTTATACCCAACATTACCGGTTCGGCTATGTTAATAGCCTTATTTAATGCGGCAAATAAGAGTTTTAATATGCCCGATAGAGCCTTTGCTTCAATTTCCGGCAGAAAAATGACTTACGGAGTTATTTTTTATGCAATAGGCAAATGGCTTGGTTCAAAATTAATTAATAAAGGGGTTCAGCTTAAAACGGGCGTAGACCTTGAAATGCCCTATAAAAAAGTTGTAACTGAATTGCCCGATTACCCAGGCGACAAAGATTTAACACGAATTGAATATCATAGAGTATTTGAAAGTGCCGATTTTCCCCGTTTTGATTTAATAAATAAAATGGGAGAACAACAAGGAAACAGACACCTTTGGTGGGATAAAATAGCAAGAAAAATGGGCTTTAAAAGACCTCTTAATTCTCCCGAACAGTTAGTTCAGGAAAAAGTTAAAGAGGTTGTTGTAAAATCAAGTGCGGCAAAATCAATAAGCTCTTTTATTTGGGCGGCTTTAGGTGTTGCTCTTGCAGCGCAAGCTCCTTTTGAAAAGAAAATCTCAATGCCCATAAGCGGCACAAGGAAAGAAAAAGTCTTGGGTTTGGGCAGACAATTTGCTTCAACGCTTAAAAACAGTTTTGTAGATTTGTATAACGGAAATAATTTGAAATTTACTTACGGTTCAAAAATAGTCGGCAGAACAATAATCTTTGGCGCACTTGCTTCCACAATTCTTGGTGTATACAATGCGACACGTGGCTTTAAAGTTGCACAAAATCAACGTGACACACAAATTGACATAAAGAAAGAATACGAGGTGCAGTAATGAACAACAAAATTAATACCTCTATTCAAAGTAATAAGTACTACGAGCAAACTCTAAGAAGAGAAATAGCAAGACAAGACATTTATAAATCCTTTGTTCTGAATGCAAATTCTATTGCGCCGCAACAACAAAGAGCATATTTGCTTAAAACTCGCAATCCTGTTTCAAGTTTTATTATAAGTGTTGCTGATACGGGGAAAGATATTGTCGAACTCGGAAAAGCTTTAGTAACAGGAAAAAGTAACGATAACCAACTGGGCAGATTTAACGATTTAGGCATGAAATTGGGCGGTCTTGGTATTGCTTCATACCTATTTACTCGCCGTGGCACGGGTACAAAAAGTTTAATGGAGTTTGTAGGTGCGGGCGCATTTTTTGCAACGATGGCAGCATGGCCAAGACTTTTAATTTCCGAGCCTTTAAAGCTTCGTTACGGTTTTGACATTCGTCAGCAGTATATTGATGCGCAAGGACGTAAAAAAAGATTATATCTTGATAACCAATTTGTTCCGGATTTATATTCAGATAAAGAAATAGACAAAATTGCAGATAAAATGGGCGTAGACAAATCTAACCCCGAATATCGTGAACTAACAAAAGAAAAAATGCGCACAATTGCTCTGCAAGGTAATACTCTTTGGATGTTAAGTGCAGGCTTTAGCCCGCTTTTGACTTCAATGATTTGCAACCTTGCCGAAAGAGGTATAACAAAATATATAGTAAATTCTCAATATAATAAAATTTTAAATCAAACAGATAATCTTGATAAAATCATTGCAAGCAGAATAGCAGATCCTTCTTTCAATCTGGTTGATTTTAAAGAAATTCAACACATGCTTGCAAGACAAGCAAAAGAACCTGGTGAAGATTTCTATAGACAAATTTCAACAATGCTTGATCCTTTTAGTGTAATTAACAATGCTAAAGACTCGGACGATGCAAATCTTGTAAGTGAGCTTACAAGTGCGGCAACAAAAGTGAAAAAACAGTTGCAGCAACAATTTAACGCACTTAAGGCAAGTTCTTTAGGCGACGGTATTATTGAAACAGACAGTTTGATACCGATTATAAAAAGACACGCAGCAGGCGGACTTGGTGATTTGCAAGGTAATTCAAATTTGGATGCTTTTGCGGCAGATATTATAGAAAAATTAATTGAAACTAAAGGCAAAAAAAGAGATATCCCATTTATTAGCCTTGAAAAATTTGACAGTATATTTAAAGAAGCTACAAAAACCGCAACTGATCCTGCAGATTTAGAAAGACTTTCCAAGCTTTACAGGGAATGTGTTAATATGCAAGGCACATCAAAAGAAGTTGTTGAAAAATTCTGTAAATCGCTTGAAAAAGTATACAGTGAACAAACAAGACCTATAAGCGCACAGTTCTCTGTTTTTGCGGACTTCTTAAACGGGTTGGTAGGGCAAAAATACGAATCTTTGCATACAAGTATACACTTAAATTCAATAGATGCACTTATGGACTCTTTGGATATTCCGTATAAAGAACTTAGAATCGCAAGAAATTCAATAAGTAATGCAAGCGGTATTTTGCAGGGTCGTCTGGCAGAAATAGCTTCAGATGATACCAATTACGAAAAGCTTATAGGAGATTTGACTTCAAAGCAAGCAAAATTTGAATCAGGAAATGTAGATAAACTTCTGACAACTATTAAACAAAAAATACAAAAGGGGCTTACTGCCGCATTTGAAAATATTCCGGATGATTCACCACTTGCTGTTTTAAAAACTCAAACAGACTTAGATTTAAAATCCCTTGTAGAAATTGCAAAAGACAGATACTATGATTCTTATCAGGAATTTCTTGCACAGAGCGGTAAACAAAACCTTGATAAAGAAGAACTTATTGAATTCCTTAAATCTAAAGGTGTTAAAGATGACTTACTCTCAAGGGCTCCGTTGTTTAAACGCATAGTTAATCTGTTTGTTGAAGAAAAAGGTGCAGGTATCAGAGCAACTGGTCACAGATACATATTAGAAGCAGATTTTGAAAGAAGACTTCACACAGGTGAACTTCAAGAATACTGGAAATACCTGACAGGTCAAGACACTATCAGTGATGAAGTTCTTAAAATTTGCCGTAGCATAATTTACGAAGGTTCTATGAATGACCTTGCAAATAAATTTTATATGGACGGAAACGGCGTAGACCCTGTTAAAATATTAAAATTGTTATTTGCAGATTCTGATGCGCTGGCTCAAAACGGTACCCCGTTCGGACTTGCAAAATCTACTTATGAAAGTTGTGATAAGACATTGCTTGAAAAACTCATTGCAACAAGAGAAAACTTCTATAAGATATATGCTCAAATGACCGACCATGCAAGACTCGGACATAATATTGCAGGTGTTGGTACTGATGCTCTTCAGAAAACTCAATACTCAATGCTTGGCAGGTCCGGAGCGGAATTGTTTATGGATACTGCAGGCAGAATGTTTAACGATAAACACTGGATGAGGATATTCGGTACTTTGACAGGAGTTGTTGTAGGCCTTACATTGTTTACGCAACTGTTCTTTGGGAAAGCTAAAAATGAACATCTTTATAATAAAAAAGAAAACGGAGGGGTAAATGCAAGTAAGTAGTATTCCTCATAATAAATATTTAATCTACACCCAAAAAATGTTGGAACAAGATGTTAAGAACGAGCAGCAACAAACAATCCAAACTGCAAAAATACCTTTTAATCCAATGCTTAGCAAATATATAATTAAACAGACAAGCCAAATTCTTCCCGTTGCAAGAACGCAAGCTGTGGATAATAGCAAAAAAACTCAAGATGTTAAATGGGAAAACCATTTTAGGGATATGTTAAGGAATAACGAAGCCACAATTTTAGGTGTTGTTCCAAGAACAATGAATGCTAAAGATTTAGATGGTAACGGTCTTATTCAAATAGGTGAAGAATCGGGGAACTTTATAAACGCCATAGATAGACTCGATGAAATAAAAGATATGGGTATAAATACTCTACACATTTTACCTATTCACCCGACAGGAAAAACTCTTGCTATGGGTCTTGCAGGCTCGCTTTATGCACCTGATAAATTTATTGAAGACGACGGTAAACTTGCGGTTGATCCTAACTTAAAAGATCCAAAAACCCCCGGAAGTGCGTGGGATCATTTTAAAATGTTTATCGATGAGTGTCATAAGCGTGGAATTTCGGTTATGCTTGATTTACCATCTTGCGCAAGTCTTGATTTTGCAAGAAGAAACCCTGATTTAATGGCGAAAGAAAAAGACGGTCAGGATAAAACTCCGCAAGGTTGGCAAGATATCAGAATGTTTAGAGTTTGGGATAATGAAGGCGAAAGAAAATTAAACCCTAAACTTTTAGATATGCATAAAAAATATGTCGATGCTTGTGTCGAGCTTGGTATAGACGGTATAAGGGCTGATGTCTCACGTGCAAAACCTATTGAATTTTGGAATGTAATTATCCCTTATTCTCATGTGGTTGACCCTCAATTTGGTTGGCTTGCAGAATCTTATACACATGAAGATGCGTCACCTCAATTGAACATGCCTTATGACAGACCGGAAGACCAATTAAGAGGCGGTTTTAATTCTTATTATGGTCAATTCCACATACTTAATCAGTGGACAAAGGCAGATGATTTGTTTAATTATATGAAAGAAAATATTGATATGTCTAACAGGTTGCATGAGCCTAAATCTTTAATAGGTTCCATGACAACACATGATGACCAAAGTCCCATGTACTTTGGCGGTGCTCCTTGGGTTATGTTTACGACCGCATTGCAAAATACGCTTCCTATGGTTAACCCTTATTACATAGACGGTGTACAAACAGGTGATTATTTCTTGTATCCTTACGATCATGCACAAGCACCAAATTCTCAAACGGATAATAATGAATGTACTGTTCATACAGGCAGATTGGACATATTTAACTTTTCAAGAAAACCTGGCGGAGATTTTCCGCAAATTCAAGAATTTATAAAGGCAGCACATAATATCAGAAGAGGAAATGTTAAGCCTGAATATAAAGATATAATTCAACACGGTTCATTTATAAAACTTGAAACAAATGATCCTGAAATAATTGCTTATGCAAGACATAAAGACGGAAAAACATTGCTATTTGTAGGTAACAGAAATGCAAACTTAAGAAAAAGTGCAAAAATTCAAATACCTGGTTTTAAAGCTTCGCAAGAACTTAATAACCTTGTGCCTACTTATTCTCAACCAAGTTACTTCCAAAAAGAAAACAATGCTTTAACCGTTGACTTAGGCCCTCTGAGAACACATATATTTGAGATTGACACACCTGACATTGAATACTATTCAAAACCTCAAAATGTCATGAAACAAAACTTTTTAGGATAAGGCTGCTTAAAAATTAACATCTGTAAAATAAATATACATATAATGGCAATTTTATAAATTCAGATGTTTTATAAAAATTGAAGGGAATAACAAGGGTAATTACTGTGAAAATTTCTGCAATAGAGTTACAAAACGAGCACAAAAATATTAATAAAACATCGTTTAAGGGTTTGGAGTTAACCGTCGATAATAAATATGATTTTTATGTTCCGCCTTACGATAAAGACAAATACGACATTTTGCTTGAGGTTTGTCCTGTTGTCGAAGACGGAAACGGTGGTTTTAAGCTTGATGATACTGTTAGCACTCCTGTTACCGTGAATAAATCATACAATGATTTCAGATTTTCGGGTGTAACAAGTTATCCCAGAAATAATGTCATAAGCAACCCTAATTTTAGCGAATATATGGGTTACAGATTTAGACTTGTAGATAAAGAAGATGCAAGAAATGCATATAAAAACCTTGATGCCAATAATAAAAATAATGTTTTTGCAGATATAGAAACAAAACAATACATTTTTGATCCAGGTACCAGATTTCATGATGATAAATTTGGTGATTTTACTGTAATATCTAACAGAATGGGCATTACGCCCAAGTCAGGTTCGGCAATACATGTATTTTACGATTCTTACACAAGCGGCAAAGGAATTAATCGTTCAAAATTTGTAAGAAACCATTTTAATAAAGCTCTTGGCGATTTAGACGGTATTTTTACAAATAAGGACGAAGAATTGTCCCCTTACCGATATGTTATGTCAAATCCCTACATTGGTACGGATTCAAGATCTTCTCATAAATATTGGGGTGAGAATTTCTTCAGAGTACCTTCGCTTGCAGTTTTCAAAAGGGTAATTGTTGATCTTTTCAAAGAGGGTAAAGGATATATTGCAGATGGTGCGTTTACCTCTCAAAGTTTACAAAGTCCTTTTTTCCAAGATGTATTAAAAAATGGTAAAAAATCACCTTATTACGATTGGTTTAAAATTAAGGGTGATATAAAAATAGGTGTGTTGCCGGATAAAATTTTAAGTTCAAACTCTGAACACATTGACCCTTGTGATCACATAGGTTTTAAAATAGTCAACCCTATGGGTACGCCCGGATACGATCATAATAAACCAAGCTATATTCAATTTTTTGATAACAGACTTGCAAGTGAAAAACAACAAAAAGATACGAAAAATCTTATAATAAATTATGATATTACACGTACAAAAGATCATTACGATATAACAACTCATCAAGATTCCGTTCAGCCGTATTATTTTGAACTGGATTATACAAATAAAAGCGTAAGGGACAGATTTAGCGGCTATAGTCATAAATTACTTACAGATACACATAAAACTCTTGAAAGACCTTTTGATAAAAGTATCAGCAGTAGAATTGTCGATAACCTTGAAAAATTCTTTTCTTTTGAAAATTATGACATAGTAAGAAAAGGTAAATCCGGTGGTGCGGAATATTGGGACGGCAGTGTTGATCTTGTTAAAATGAATTTGTCAAATCCAAACTCTAGGAAAGGAAATTATATCGGCTCTTGCGAAGCAAGGGATTATTTATACAATGCAGCAACTTACTGGACAAAATTTGCAGATGATGCGCTTGTATCTTATATAGCTAAACTATACGCAAAAGGGGATAATGAAAGTAAAAAAGAAATAGGACAAATTGCCCTTGCAAACGACTTATCTTTAGATGAGCTTGGAAAAATATTTGCAAATGCCGAACTGGAAACACCAAATAAAAATTATCCTTCAGAAAATGCTAAATCCGTAATAGTTAAATTATTGGATGATTTCAGATACGAAGGTTTAGATTTATCCCCGCAACTTCAGGTTGTAGTTACAACTCCTGCCTTTAGAAAGTATATGGATAATCCTGAAATTAAAGAGCTTTTGGCAGATTTTATAATCGGCTCTTTAATGAAAATGGAAGTAAATTCAATCGAAGAAATTTTTGATTATTCAAACGAATCAAGTGATTTAATATCAAGCGAAGATGATTTACAGGTATTTTCGCAAGATTCATCACAAAGCAGAATAAAAAATGCAACTTCTGACTTATCGGATAAAGCGGAACTTGCAAAACTCACCCCGTACGGTGAAACAGTGCTTGAGCTTATGGCACCCACCATTATTGGTTATGCAGTTACAAAGGCTATTTTCCCCGATGAAGTTGTTTCAATCGACTCTAATCAGGGAACGTTAAAAAGTTCAACAAATCTAAAAAATGCTCCTTTGTATGATGCAGGGGTTGTAAGTTTGGGTAATGCAAGAGAGGATGCAAAATATCTGGCGGCAAACATTGCTAAAAATTTAAGAAACAAAGAACTAATGCAAAACAAACAATGGGAATTTGCAAGTGCTATGGAATCAACAGACATAGGCAACTATTCCTATAAAGGTATAAAATTTGCAAGAGAATTTGTTAAGAAAACCCGCAGCGGTTTAAACTGGCGTTTTGATGCAGCAAAGGATGTGGCAGATTTAACTGCTAATAAAAACGGTATAAGAACTTTCGAAGATTCTTGGGATGATGTAGTTGAGTTCTGGGGACAGTTTGTTAAAAACGTAAGAGCGATTAACCCTTCAGCTTATGTAGTTGCCGAAGTTACCGATTTATGGCCTTTGTACAACAATATGGATGTGTACAGATTTGAAGCTAAAAATGATTTTGGTAAAGATGCCTCAAGAGATGATATTGAACTTAAAGCAAGAGCACTTAGAATAACTGATTGGGGTAAATATATCGGACCTGATATTGCAGAACGTATGTTATATGAAAAAACAGGTGCTACAACGGGCTCACAGTATTCTAAGTTTTTTGGACTTTCAAATAATCTATTCTCCAGAAACTTTGAAAAAGGTGAAATAAGTGGCGATTTGGCAAATATGAACTCCCTGAAATCAAATTTGGAAAGCTTTTTGACATCTGGCCCGATATTAAGTTTGACACACAGTCATATTTTCTGGGACAACCACGATAAACCGCGCGGATTACACGGTCTTGCTCTTGATATGGGTATATTCTTATCCAGGTTTGGGATTAATGCCGAAGGCACTCCGACAAATTATGACGACGTTAAAAGAGCAAAAGAAGCCGCAAAAAGGGTATTGGATAAAGAAATAACGGATGATGAAAAAAGTTATGATCTTATAAGCTCGAAAGCCGTTGCTGCAGGTGATATGTTCAGGCATGCTTTTGCAAATGTTTTAGATAAAGACAGTGAAGAACTTAAAGTTATTTATCAGGCAATTAAGGATTTGGCGCAAGGTAAATTTAAAGAAAAAACAAATCCCGATTTTATTCGTGCAGAAGCGTTTGGTTTATCTGCTTTTGAAATTACAATAAATGATATTATGGATCAGGCAAAATATATTGCAAAAAAAGAAGGCAAGGATATATTTAACCGTCAAAATGTAAAAGAAATAAGAAATAAGGCATTTGCCGAAGTTTTGAAAAACGCTACAACTAAAATGATTGCAATGACAGATTTTCTTAATTCAATTACCGGTACTCCTTTCTTTTATGCCGGAAATAATATGGGTTTAAGCGGATATGAATTTGCAACAAAAAATATAACTCAACAAAACAGAAATCTTTTAAGACGTGAATGGCTAGATAAAAATTCAAGTGAGTATAAACCTGAAATACGCAAATATTTTGACAGATTTCAAGCAAGCTGTGCACTGTACAAGGAACAAGGGCTATCTGCAATGGCAGGTGGCATACCAATATCATTGCCACAAGACAATTCTCATGATTTATATGCAATACTTAAATATGATAAAAAAGGTTCAAATGTAATTCATGTGTTCTCAAATAAAGGAATAAGCGCAGATCCTTATCAGGGAATGTTTGATAAGACTGTACAAGTGCCTCATATTAAAGTTATAGACAGTAATGGCGTTCAATACAAAATTAAAGATTTAAACGGACAAGATACCTATCTTAAAAGAAAAGTTTATGATGAAACAAAGGCAAAATTTGTCGATGAGGTTGATACAGACGGTAATCCCGTAAAATATGTAGTTGTTGACGGATTATTAAGACGTGCCGATGGCAAAAACATAGTGCTTAATGATACTGTCACAACTTTTTATAAGCCTCTTGCGCTGGCAAAAGTTTCACATGATGATATTATGCGACTTTTCCATGTTCATAAATAAATTATTTTAAATTAACAAAGCCGAAAAACCTGCCGTCGTCGCCTCTAAAGCGTAGCCAGCCGGTTTTTTGCTTGTCGTCATAATTTTCAACTTTGACTAAAATCCAATTGCCTCTTACAAGCCAAGGGTTTATGTGTGTTGCAAGAAAAAAACTGTCTACACTGGGACTTTGACTGTCTGGTGATGCATATAATATTTTATATTCCTTTGGGACATCACGAAATAAATACATGCCGTATTTTTTCCCGTAGCTTATTAAAAATTCGCCCCAGCTTAAATATTTTGTATTTTCACTTTTTTTAACCCAGCCAAAAAGCCTGTATCTTTGATTGTAGCAAATATTTATCCAATCGTTGTTTTCATCTTCTACACTAAGGATTGCAGCATTGTTGGATGGTGCAAAACCTAAGAAAATGTCTTTTGCTTCACACTTCATTTTTGTGTTTTTGCAAAATACATTCCCTTTTTCATCCCAAATAATTTGCGCTTGCATTTTAGAATTTGAGTCAGGTTTTTCATAAATTTTTATGTTTTTATCAATTTGAGCAACGCCAATTCCAAAATGGGCAACAGATGACAGGTACTGCGGAGTTACATCTGCATTTGCCTTAAGTACAAAAATAATTGAAAATAAAATTGTGAGTATTATCTTTTTCATAGAATTTCCTTATTTATAAATAAATTTTACCATAAAATGTAAAGATATGTAAAACTTTGCTCTTGACTGGTATCTTTTAGCAGATATGATTTTATAAGTCTGACTAAGATATTGCAGGATGGGATAAAATCATTTTTTGCAAACTTATAAGCTCAAGAAAGAAGATATACCATTAACAGCTGTTTTAAAATTTAATTGTAATTACATATATTAGAGGTACTTAGATGTCAACAACAAAATATGCGAACCGAGTTACTCCTATGGGCATACCCGAAACACGCCTTAAGGATTTACCCGACTTGATTGAAATTCAGAAAAAGTCGTTTGAGTGGTTTTTAAAAGAAGGTTTAAAAGAGGAATTTCTTTCTTTTTCGCCTATTAAAGACTACACAGGCAGATTAGAATTGCATTTCTTGCCGAATTATACATTTGATAACCCAAAATATACAATAGAAGAAGCTCGCATCCATGACGCTACTTACGCAAAACAACTGCGCGTTATGATGAGACTTGTTAACCGTGATAGCGGTGAAATTAAAGAACAGGAAGTATACATTGGTGATATCCCTACAATGACTGACAAAGGTACATTCATTGTTAACGGTGCAGAACGTGTTATCGTTTCTCAAATCGTTCGTTCCCCCGGTATTTACTACAAAAAAGAAGTTTCGCCAACAGGAAAACGTTTATATAACGCTACTTTAATTCCTAACCGTGGCGCATGGTTAAAAATCGAAACAGATTCTAATGACCTTGTTTACGTAAAAATTGATAAAAACAGGAAAATCCTTGCTACAACTTTGCTTAAAGCTTTGGGCATTACTCCTGTTGAAATGGAATCATTATTCACTCACTTTGAGTTCTTAAAGAAAACTTTAGAAAAAGATACAACAAACTCAACCGATGAAGCACTTATTGAAGTTTATAAAAAACTTCGCCCCGGTGATCCTGCTTCTGCTGCAGGCGGACGCTCAATTCTGGAAGCTCGTTTCTTTGATGAGAAAAAATATGACATCGGTAAAGTTGGTCGTTATAAATTAAACAAAAAATTAGGTCTTAACTTGCCTGAAACACAAAGAACAATTACTGTTCAAGATATCGTTGCAGGTATAGAGTACTTAATTAACCTAACTTATGATGAAGGTACTCTTGATGACATTGACCACTTGGGCAACCGTCGTATCCGCTCGGTTGGTGAATTGCTTCAAAACCAATTCAGAGTAGGTTTAAGCCGTATCGAAAGAATTGTTAAAGAAAGAATGACACTGCAAGACAGTGAAACTTTAACACCTTTGAATCTTTTAAATACAAAGCCTCTTGTTGCATCTTTAAAAGAGTTCTTTGGTTCTTCACAGTTATCACAGTTCATGGACCAGACAAACCCGTTGGCTGAACTTACTCACAAAAGACGTATTTCAGCTCTTGGACCCGGAGGTTTAATGAGAGAACGTGCAGGTTTTGCCGTTCGTGATATTCACCCTTCTCACTACGGACGTATTTGTCCTGTTGAAACACCTGAAGGTCCTAACGCAGGTCTGATTGGTTCACTTGCAACTCACGCTCGTGTTAACGATTATGGTTTCATTGAAACACCTTTCTTTGTTGTAAAAGACGGTGTCGTAACCGATGAAGTTCACTACTTAACTGCAGATGAAGATGAAAACTATCGTGTAGCACCTGCTGACATTCAGTTAAATCCGGATAGAAGCATTAAAGAAGAATATGTTCCTGTTCGTTACAGATCAGAATTTACAATGGGTGAATCTAAAAAAGTCGACTATGTCGGTGTTTGCCCTATTCAGATAATTTCAGTTGCAACGTCTTTGATTCCATTTATTGAACACGACGATGCTAACCGTGCTCTAATGGGTTCAAATATGCAACGTCAAGCAGTTCCGTTGCTTGTTACTCAACGTCCTGTTGTTGGTACAGGTCTTGAAAAACGTGCCGCAAAAGACTCTTGTATGGTAACTTGCAGCGAGGTTGACGGCGAAGTTGTAAGAGTTGTCGGTGAAGAAGTTCATATTAAAGGCGATGACGGTAAAATGTATCAATACCAATTGCTTAAATATGTTCGCTCTAACCAAGACACTTGTATTAACCAAAGACCAATCGTTCGTGCAGGTGATAAAGTTAAAGCGGGTGACGTTATAGCAGACGGTGCTTCAACTCACCAGGGTGAGCTGGCACTGGGTAAAAACGTTCTTGTTGCTTATATGCCTTGGGAAGGCTATAACTTCGAAGATGCTATCTTGCTTTCTGAAAGATTGGTTTATGATGATGTATTTACATCAGTTCACATAGAAAAACTTGAAATAGACGCACGTCAAACAAAACTCGGACCTGAAGAAATTACACGTGAAGTTCCTAATGTTTCTGAAGATTCAATCAGACACTTAGATGAACGTGGTATTGTAAGAATCGGTGCTAGAGTTTACGCTGATGATATTTTGGTTGGTAAAATCACTCCAAAAGGTGAATCTGAACACCCGCCGGAAGAAAAACTTCTTCGTGCAATTTTCGCTGAAAAAGCACGTGATGTTAAAGATAACTCTCTTCGTGTTCCTCACGGCGAAGGCGGTCGTGTAGTTGACGTTAAAGTATTTGACAGAGAAAAGGGTGATGAACTTCCACCGGGTGCAAATACTGTAATTCGTGTTTACATTGCACAAAAACGTAAAATCTCAGTCGGTGATAAATTATCAGGACGCCATGGTAACAAAGGTATTGTTTCAAGAATATTACCAAAAGAAGACATGCCGTTCTTGCCAGATGGTACTCCTGTAGATATAGTCTTGAACCCTCTTGGTGTTCCTTCTCGTATGAACGTTGGTCAAACTTATGAATTGTTACTTGGTTTGGCGGCATACTTAACTGGAAATTACTACGAAGCTCCTTCATTTGATGAAATGTATGGTGCTAACCAGTCTGAAATAGCTACAAAAGAAGAACTTCTTAAAGGTATCAAAGCTTCAGGCTGTGACTGGGTAAGAGAAGACGGAAAAGTTACATTGTATGACGGCAGAACGGGTGAACCGTTCGATGAACCTGTTGCAGTCGGTCTTTCATACATTCTAAAACTTGTTCACTTGGTTGACGATAAAATTCATGCTCG
>CALUXZ010000023.1 GCA_944324875.1 Candidatus Gastranaerophilales bacterium
ACTTCGTTAATTTCATTTTTTGAAATTCCCGCATCTTTAATTGCTTGTTCAACAGGCTTTTTACATCTTTCAAGCAAATCATGGCTCAAGTCTTCAAATTTAGCTCTTGTCAATTGCAAGTCTAGGTGTTTTGGACCGTTAGCATCAGCTGTGATGAAAGGTAAGTTTATATTTGTTTCAACAACTGAAGACAATTCGCATTTTGCTTTTTCAGCTGCTTCTTTAAGTCTTTGCATTGCTTGTTTGTCGCCTCTTAAGTCAATGCCTTCTTGTTTTTTAAATTCATCACATAACCAATCGATAATTTTTTGGTCAAAGTCATCACCACCCAAGTGAGTATCACCTGATGTAGATAAAACTTCGTGGACACCGTCGCCTATTTCAAGAATTGAAACATCAAATGTACCACCACCAAGGTCAAATACTAAAACTCTTTCAGTTTTATCTTTTTCAAGACCGTAAGCAAGTGCTGCAGCTGTCGGTTCGTTTACTATACGTAGTACATCTAAGCCTGCGATTTTGCCGGCATCTTTTGTCGCTTGACGTTGAGCATCGTTAAAGTAAGCAGGTACAGTAATAACTGCAGAGGTTACTTTTTCACCCAGATAATTTGAAGCGTCATCAGCTAATTTTCTTAGAATCATCGCTGAAATTTCTTGAGGTGTGTAGTCTTTTCCGTCAATATTTTTCTTGTAGTCTTCACCCATATGACGTTTGATTGAAATAATTGTTTTATCAGGGTTTAGGATAGCCTGACGTTTTGCAAGCTGACCCACTAATCTTTCTCCTGTTTTTGAAAAACCAACTATTGAAGGGGTAGTTCTTGAACCTTCAGCATTAGCAATAACTGTCGGTTTACCACCTTCCATAACAGCTACAACAGAGTTTGTTGTACCCAAATCAATACCAATTGTTTTTGCCATGATATATAATCTCCTATCTATCAATTTCTTTAATTTTAATTTATCACTATATTTACATGCGCTTAAAAAAATAAACAAAAAATTAATAATTTAAATATAAATTTTTATAGCAAGCGCAATAAGTATTAAACCCGAGAGGATTTCAAGGTATTTTGACGGAAATTTTTTAAATAAATGTCCGGACCAAAAACAAAAAAGTGAGATTAAAAAAGTAGTAATTCCAATAATTAAAGATGCAAAAAACAAAGGGGTATCAAGGAAACGAAAATTAACACCTGCAGCAAGTGCATCAATACTTGTAGCAAGAGCGAACATCAAAAGGCATTTAAAAGACAAACAGCATACCTCGGCATTGAGCTTATCTTGTTTCATTAATGCGTCATAAACAAATTTTAATCCAAGAATTAAAAATATTAAAAATGCAATCAAAGAACAGAAATTTTTAACATAATCGTATATTAAACTTGCAAAAATAAAGCCTAGAATTGGCATGAGAAATTGAAAAAAACCTGTAAAAAAAGCTAATAAAAAAGCATTTCTGCGCTTATTTTTACAAATTATTAATCCTTGTGAAAAAGAAACTGCCGCAGCGTCAATAGACAACGCAAATGCTAAAAAAATAATCTGTGATAAATTCATTGAATTATTTTAACAAAGTTGTGTTATATTGAAAAGATGAAAATTGCAATATTAACAGCAACAACAGTATTTTTTTCAATATGCGCAATTCTGAACATAATTATTTTAGTCAGATATTCTAAACTTTTGGGCAAATATCGTGAACTGTTAAAATACCTAAAAGGTTTGAATAATTGTATTTCATCGGCAAGATGGGGTAATTTACAAATAAGAGTTCGCAAAGGTTCTACAATCCATAGTGAAGAAATTTCAAAAAATTTAAATAGCCTTTTAGAAAGTATCTTGGATAGAGATAAAATGATTCAAGAGTACGTTGAAAAAGAAAAAGAAAACAACAACATAAAAGAAGATTTTATTGCCATGCTGACACATGACTTAAAAGTACCAATAATAGCTCAAGACAACACTTTAGACCTTCTTTTAAATGAAAAATTCGGACAACTTAGCAAAGAACAAAAAGATGCAATAAAAAACATAAAAATTTCAAATTCCGATTTAAGACATCTTGTTGAATCATTACTTGATTCTCATAAATTTGAAAAAAAGGGTTTTGTACCAAAAATACAAGAAAATGTTAACTTTAGGGAGTTTATAGATGATATAATTGCGCAAGCAAACTCTATTGCATCTCTGCATAATAAAATAATAAGACTATACGACCACTTAGAACCAAATTATGTAATAAGCACAGATATTTTTCTTTTAAGAAGAGTAATCCAAAATCTTATTTTAAATGCAATCTCTTACGGTGTAAATTCTGACTATATAGACATAACTATTGAAAACAACGACACACAATATATTGTAAGAGTTCGAGATTACGGACTTGGAATTTCAAAAGAAAATATGGATAAGATATTTAACAAATATTACTCAGCCGCAGAACTCTATTCAAAAGCAAGCATGGGGCTTGGTCTTTACCTGTCAAATAAAATTATTAACACACTTGGCGGCTCAATTCGGGCTGCAAGCGAAGAAAATAAAGGCGCAGAATTTAGCGTAATAATGAAAAAATAGCAAAAACTTCTGTTTAAATGTTTTAAAACAAATACAATAAACAGGAGACCCCATGAAAATCTTACCTCAATACAATAAAATAAATTTATCAAATTATAATATCTGCAAAACTAATCCATACAGACGTATTGACGAGCTTAAAACGGACAGCGTTAGTTTCCGTGGAAATTCCCCCGTTGAAAACAGTTTATCACCAATAGAAGAAACAAGCCTTAAATTAGCAAAAAAATTAATGAAACTTGAAAGAAGTGATTCATTAAACACTTTTGCAATATCACAAGTTTTAAATGAATTTTCGCCGGTGCCAATTACAATAAAACCTTTATCGGAAATACCTTCACAAATTCAAGCTATGTCTGTAGCTAAAATTGGGGCGCACATGCTGCCATTTTATACGCCGGATCTTAAATTAAATAATGTTGAAATTTATCTTGGAAACGCAAAAAATGCAAAAGAGGCAGGTAAATTAATTTCTGATACAGCACATGAATTTACCCATGTACTGCAAAGACAAGCAGATAAAAGTTATTTTGGAATAAGAGAATATACTGATGAAATCGATGAGATAACAACACTTGTTAGAATATCACAAACAATTTACAACGAACTTATAAAAAAATGTAGTAATGCCATAATAACAAATGCAGCTTTTCAGCGTGCAGCAAAAACAATGACATCCTTTTCGCCTGAATTTATTGCAAAATATCTTGAACAACAAAATGTGCTCAGAAATTTAAATGCCGTAACAGATTCAATGTCAGAACTTATCCTATCTTCACCACAAATGAGTACCCTCCGAGAAAATGGCAAATTAGATACAAAAACTATAAAAGAAGTTATAAGAAAAGCTGTTGTAAAACAAGCACAAATGGAAGAAGAAGCATACAACACAACTGTTGCCGTATTAAAAAAATGGGGCAAAGTTGACGAACAAAATTTGATTAACAAGCAAATTTCCCGAGATATCAATCATTTAATTGCAAATAATTTAATTATTTAACTTTTACCTTCGGTACAACAGACATACCGGGGACAATATTATAAACTTCTTTGTCAATCGGCTCATCGAAAACTATTTTTACAGGAATTCTTTGAACAATTTTTACAAAAGAACCAACAGCATTTTCAGGCGGAAACATGCTGGACTTAGCACCTGAACTTCTTTGAATTGAGTCAATTTTACCTTTGAATTTTTTATTTGGATAAGTATCAACTTTAATTTCTACAAGCTGACCTGCTCTCATGTGGCGCAATTGATTTTCCTTGAAATTTGCAACTACCCAAACATCATCTGGCACTATTGTAAACAAAGGGGAGCCAACATTTACATACATACCTTCTTCGACTTTTCTGCTTGAAACCGTACCATCTTGAGGTGCATATATTTTTGTATAAGAAAGATTTAATTTTGCCTGATCTCTTTCTGCTTTTAGCTCTTTGATTTCGGCATCGGCAACTTTTGTATTTTTGCCATTTGACATAACTGCTTGCTCAGCAGACATCTGTCTTGCTAGTGCATTATCATACCTAGTCTGTGCATTATCTAACATTTGCTTTGAAACAGCGCCGCCCTTGTACAAATTTGTATATCTGTCTAAATCTGCCTTTGCAGCCGCAATTTCAGAGTTCGCAGCTTTTCTTGCAACCAGAGCATTCTTTTGGTCAAAAAGTACCTTTTCATATTTTGCCTGCGCTTTTTCAAGTTTAATTTCATAGTCTACAGGGTCAATTACAGCAACCAAATCACCTTTTTTTACTCTCTGGTTATCATCAATATGCACTTCAATTATCTGACCACTAACTCTGGGGGCTACTTGAACGGTCGTTGTTTCAACATAAGCATCATCAGTAGATTGATATTTCATTGAATTATGTACAAAAAAAGCAATAAACACTGCACCTAACGCACATATAGTAATTAATACCTTTTTATTTACTTTTTTTGTTTCAGTTTTTTCATTTACATTATTTTCTTCAGCCATGTTAACCTCATATTTGTATTTCTACTATCTGTAATATTGCATCACGTATTTTTTTTAAAGACGCCTTTAAAATTAAAAGGTCTTGTTCATTAAACAATTTACACATTTTTTCATGATATGGTTTAAACCTTAAAATCAAAACTTCAAGCATGTCAATTCCGCTTTGCGTAATATCAACTTTTCTCACTAATCTGTTATTTTTAGTATCGTTATAACGTACAATAAACCCTTTATTTTGAAGAGAATCAAGTATTCGTCCCGTATTTGCACGGTCTTTTAAAATCAATTTAGCTAAATCTCGCTGACAAAGTCCACGATTACATGAAATAGTATCCAAAACAATAAACTCTTCGGGGGAAATTTCAGAACACATTTTATTAAAAAGCTGAACCAAAAGAGTTTTGCAATACTTAGAAGTCAACTCCATATCATAGGATGGAGTGTCAATATAGTGCAAAAAATTTTTATCAATAATATTTGTTTCCATATTTTTCTTCTGTTGCAAAAAATACATGTTGCAAATGCAACAATCTTATGCTAGCATACTGTTATATAAAATGCAATATCTAAAAAGGAAATAACGTGAAAAAGTTAACAGCATTAACACTTATAACAGCATTGCAATTAGTAATTTACACACCGGTATTTGCTATAAATGATACGCAAAGTACAGATTCAAAAACAATGGTTTCAGCTCAAAAACAAAAAAGCAAGGGCTGGTTTTTTAATAAAAATAAACAGGAAGAACCTAAATTTAAAGTTAAGACAGAATATATTAATACCGATTGGTGGAATAATTTTCAAGACCCTTACTTAAATGAATATATCGCCCGTGCGCTTCAAAAAAATCATGATTTAAAAATTGCAACAATTAGTACTGAAGAGTATTATCAAAACTACAAAATACAATTTGGTGCAGAATTGCCGCAAATTGGTGCAGGATTTGCACCCGCACTTGTTAAATTACCGGGGATATCAGACACGGCAGGGGCGTTTGCACTACCCGGAATTGTAAACTATGAAGCGGATATATTTTTAAAGAACCGAGATAAAACAAAATCAGTACAAAAACAATACCAGGCCTCATTTGATGATGAAAGAGCGGTCTATATATCAATAGCCTCTGCAGTAGGCACAACTTATTTTAACGTGGTAAGACTTGACGAAGCAATAAAACTGCAAGAGGAGATAAACAAACAAAGACAGGAAATATACGACCTAATGCTTTTAAGCAATAGAGAAGGTCTTGTAAGTACTTCTGACACCATAAAAGCAAATAAAGCATTAATTAAAGGAGAATGCGACTTAATAGAGTTAAACAAACAAAGGGAAAAAGCGCTCAATCAACTTGCCGTACTAATTGGCGAAAGCCCTGAAAATATTTCGACACTTAAGAGAATCAATATCAATGAACTTATTGTATCAAATAAAATCCCGACACAGATTTCATCTGAAATTATAGAAAACAGACCTGATTACCTAAAAGCAGCAAAAATGGTTGAAAAAGCAGGGATTGACATAAGAATAGCAAAAAAAGAATTTCTGCCGACAATAAATCTGAGCGGGCTTGCTTTATTTAACAGCACAAATTTTGGCAGCCTTTTTACAACTAAAAATATGCTTTGGTCATTGGGCGGCGCAGCATTATTGCCGATATTTACAGGCGGGCAAAGAATTGCAAATTTGCGTTTAAAAAAAGCACAGTACGAAAGAGTATTGCAGACATATCTGAAAACCAACCTTGAAGCAATTCAAGAAGTTAACGATGCAATGGTAAGTGCAAAACTCGACTGGGATAAACTATCTCAAACAATTGAGCAGCAAAAACTTGAGCAAAAAGACTATAACTATAGCGAAATGAAATTCAATGAAGGAGTAATATCAAAGCTTGACCTGATACAGTTTAAAGAAAATCTGCTAAGCATTAATCAGCTTGTAGCTCAACAAAAAATAGAATATTTAGTTGACTATATTGGGCTTTATAAGGCTTGCGGAGCACAAATTTAATTCATTCAATTCCTTTTCAAATCCAAAGTCCGCAAACGCAACCCAAAATGGGTTGCGCATGGAAAGAGAGCTTGCAAAAGAACCCCGCAAGCTCTTTCTTTTTTATAAAAAATCGGGATGACAAGATTCGAACTTGCGACCCCCGCGACCCGAACACGGTGCGCTACCAAGCTGCGCTACATCCCGAAAATCAATATTTAATTATCAAAGTGGTACGGTTACGTCCTTGTCGCCGAAGCTAATCGCTTCGCCGTCTTCGGACTTCACACACCTAAGCCCTCACTTTGCTCATTATGTGCTGCGCACTATAATTCGCTTTGCTCGGGTGCGCTACATCCCGAAAATCAATATTTAATTATCAAATAAATATCGGGACGACAGGATTTGAACCTGCGACCCCCTCGTCCCAAGCGAGGTGCGCTACCAAGCTGCGCTACGTCCCGAAAATCAGTTATTAAATTATCAAATGGAATTAATTGCAACAAATAGTTTTGTTTGAACTAACTCAATTCATTAATATATTATCAAAAAAAATTTTATAAGCAATAACTATTCTACAAACACATTTTCAAAAGCATAAGATAGTTTCATACTTGCACTTTTATGCAAAGCCTTAAGTGGATTCTTAAGTGCGGATGAAAAATCATAAAGTTCATTTTTGCACAAAACAAGTTCTTTAAAGATGTTAAGATTTGAATCGTTTAAATAGTTAATATTAGCACTGACTCTAAAAATAAAATCACTAAAAGTCTGTCCGAGTGCATTAAATTCTTTTTCATCATACATACTGCAGGCATGCTTTATAATTTCGACTTTATTTTCATCGAGCTTAACATTTGACATTAAATAACTTACGTCAAATGCGCTTAATTCTTTTATTTTTGCAAGACATTCAAAATACTTTAGATTTGCTTTTTGTGCATTAGAAATAATTTCACTGATTTCACTTTGTGAAAATCTAAATTTCGAATTAATACCACACTCACAAGAAAATACAAGACTTAAAATCTTTTTAACAAAACTTCTAAAACACATATTTACTAACCTATAAATCTAACCTATGTAATAATAAAGTATTTCAAAAAGAAAAAATTGACTATTTTTAAATTTTTGTAACGCAAAATAAAACTACCCGAATGTCTACTATACACAATAAAATAAAGAGCTAACATATATGTATATCATCAAAGGAATTGGCAAATGACAGAAACGACTATTGAACAAAAAGAAAAAATTATGGAAAATCTTGCACATGATTTAAAAACACCTGTTTTTTCGCAAATAAACGCTTTAAACATATTATTAAAAGATAAAAGTTTTGACTTTAGTGATATACAAAGGGAGCTTTTAAGCGATATATTAAGCTCAAACATTTATATGCGAGATATGATTTTAAACATGCTCTCAGGGTTTAGAGTAAAAAAAACTAAACTTAAAACAGAGATTAATAACATAGAAAATACGGTTAAAGACACCATAAAAAGTATTGAGCATACTCTTTTTGAAACAGGTCATAAACTTGTAATAAAAAATCATTGCAAAAGTCCTTATGCCGAATATGATGAAATCGGAATAAAAAGAGTGCTAATAAATTTACTCTCAAATGCTGCGAAACACTCAAAACCCTACAGCGAAATTATACTAGAGATTTACAACACTAACGGAAACATTTTAATTAATATAATTAATTCAGGAGTAATAATATATAAAAATCCGCAAGATGTTTTCAAACCGTACATTACAAATTGCAAAGATACATCTAAATGTAGTAACGGTCTTGGTTTATATATATCAAAACAAATAATAGAAGCTCATTTTGGTAAAATAACGGCACAAAATTTGGAAAACAACCTTGTTAAATTTAGTTTTGAAATCCCAATTATTAATACAAATCAATAATTTTGGATATAGCTTCTTTTGCTAATTTGAAAATTTCATCCATTTGCTCTTTTGTAAAAGGCTCACCTTCAGCAGTTGTTTGAAATTCAATTATTTTTCCGCTTTTTGTTAAAACAATATTTGAATCAACTTGCGCATTTGAATCTTCTTCATAACACAAATCGACAATCGTTTCCCCGTCGCAAATTCCTGCAGATATTGCACCGATAGGCTCTATAATAGGGTTTTCTTTTAATAAACCATCATTAATAAGTGTATTTATTAAATCGCTTAAAGCAATAAAACCGCCACATATTGAAGCTACCCTTGTGCCGCCGTCTGCTTGCAAAACATCGGCATCTATTGTTATTGTTCTTTCCCCTAATTTTTCAAGATCAATACAGGCTCTTAAACTTCTCCCTATAAGTCTTTGAATTTCTTGTGTTCTGCCTGATAATTTCGTTCTTTCTCTTTGGCATCTTACATTTGTTGAAGCAGGCAGTAGAGAATACTCGGCAGTAAGCCAACCGCTTTTTTCATCCTTAGGCATCCATTTTGGCTTACACTCGTCAACACTTGCACATACAAGCACTTTTGTATCTCCAAATTCAACAAGTACAGAGCCCATGGCATGTTTAATATAGTTTCTTGTAAACCTTACTTTCCTTGTTTGATTATTATCTCTACCGTCTAATCTCATATTGCCACCTTCATTTTTAAAAAATTATAACACGAAAGTGTAATAAAAAATATTAATATATCCCTAAAATATTAGAGTTTTTGACAATTAAAAGTGTTTTAAAAAAGCTTATAGTAGAATTATAAAT
Organism: Candidatus Gastranaerophilales bacterium; assembly: GCA_944324875.1. GTDB lineage: Bacteria > Cyanobacteriota > Vampirovibrionia > Gastranaerophilales > Gastranaerophilaceae > Galligastranaerophilus. The sequence continues at coordinate 9,274 of CALUXZ010000023.1, forward strand.
CCTCAACTCTTCTGATTGCTTTACGCCCCCTATTTTTCAGGGGGTTTATTTTTAGGATTTTTATAGTCAATTTTTATATTGTTTAATTCTAAAAGATATTTTTTTAATTCTGCAATGTTTTGGTTTTCTTGTATTAAGTCCTTATCGGGTAAGGGTTTAATGCTTTCAAGCCGTGTTTGAAATCCGCTTTTTTGGCTCATTAATGTTTCTATTAAACTATCTAAATCTGCAGCCTTTGAATTGGGGTACTTATTTAAAATATCAGATTCACTCATACCTACATCAAAACGATAAAGCCATAAAAGAGTAAGTGCATCGCCTCTTGTAATATTTGTAATACCATATTGATGAGGAACATACATAATATCGCCTTTATTTGGAGAATGCCCTAAACCCAAAGAATGCCCTATTTCATGCACAATTGTATGATAAACTTCGGCCTCATCCATATATTTATGATGAATAATACCGTCAGAAAGACCAATCTGCACTTCAGCACTGTAATAATTACCCTTTTTATCATAATTAAAATTACACATGCCAAGAGATTTTCTGTCGACCCTTTTCCACTCAAGGTTAATATTTGAATCATAAAGACTTTGAACTATATTAAAAGAAACAATACCGCCACTTGCAGATGTCCATGCGTCCAGTGCATTTTTAACCATTTGTTTATATTTATAAGCTTCCTCCATGCCCTTGGAACGATACCAGCGATAATCGGCAATATGTATGTTTAATGGCATAACACCATCAGGCCAGCGTGAAATTTTGCCGCCATGTAAACAATGTTGCAGATATGTTATTCTTTTCATACAATAATAATAACACATTAAATTTTAAGGGGAGATAACAATATGAATATGATACAAATGATGCAGCAAGCACAGAAAATGCAAAAAAAATTCAAAGAAACACAAGATGAGCTTGCAAATATTGAAGTAGAAGGACAAAGCGCAGGCGGTGCTGTGGAAGTTATTTTTAACGGACAAGGCAAATTTAAATCAATAAAATTAAAGCCCGAAGCAATTAATCCTGATAATCCAGAATCTGTCGATAGCGAAACACTTGAAATGCTGGAAGATTTAATAATTGAAGCAATGACAAATGCAACAGATAAAGCAAACTCGCAAATGGAAGCAAAAATGAAGGCCATCACTGGCGGAATAAGCATTCCGGGACTATTTTAATGGAATATACAAAACCTTTAGCAAAATTAATAGAATGTTTTCAAAAACTGCCGTCCATTGGACCTAAAACGGCTCAAAGGTTAGCTTTGCATTTAATAAAAATGCCTGAATATGAAGTTGAAAAATTCGCCCAAACCATGCTTGAGGCAAAAAATACAATTTCTTATTGTGAAATTTGTTTTAATATGACAAGTCAAAGCCCATGCGAAATTTGCTCCAATCAACTTCGTGACAAAAACACAATTTGCGTCGTAAGCGAAACAAAAGACCTAATTGCAATAGAAAAGACAAATGAATACAAAGGGGTCTATCATGTCCTACAAGGCTTAATCTCGCCAATTGATGGCATTGGGCCTGATGATATAAGAGTAAGAGAACTTTTAAACAGAGTACATGAAAACGCTATAAAAGAAGTAATACTTGCGCTTAATCCCTCTGTCGAGGGCGAAGCAACCAGTCTATATCTTTGCAAGCTTTTAAAACCTTTTGATATAAAAGTAACACGCATTGCCTTTGGTTTACCATTAGGCTCCGAACTTGAATATGCTGATGAAATGACTCTCATAAAAGCTTTAGAGGGTAGACAAGTGCTTTAATATTAAGCAAATGTTAAATTATATTTTTTTTAATGTTATTTTTTTATGAAGTGCTAAGATATAGTTATGCCTGAGATAAAAATAGATAAAGAAAAATGCAAAAGCTGCATGATATGCGCAAGTGTGTGTCCTAAGAAACTTATAAAACTTAATCAAAAAGACACAAATCATGCGGGAAATAAATATGTTGAATTTTGCGATGAAAAAAATGAGTGTCTGGGCTGCGCACTATGTGCAATAAGTTGTCCGGATATGGCAATATATGAAGTGTTAAAGTAGCAAGCGGAAAGAAAATGTCAAAAATTTTAATGAAGGGGAATGAAGCAATAGCACAAGCTGCAATCAATGCGGGTTGCATGTGTTACTTTGGTTACCCGATTACACCGCAAAATGAAATAGGCGAATTCATGAGTTCCAAAATGATAGAAATAGGCAGAACTTACATAAGTGCCGAAAGTGAACTTGCCGCAATTAACATGCTCATAGGTGCGGGCTCAACAGGCACACTTGCTATGACTTCATCTTCAAGTTGTGCAATTGCCCTTATGCAAGAAGCTATTTCGTCAATGGCAACAGCAGAAATACCCGGTGTTATAATAAGCGTTATGCGCGCAGGTCCGGGACTTGGTGATATAACTCCCTCGCAGGGTGATTACTTTCAGTCTGTCAAAGGTGGCGGTAACGGTGATTATAGAACAATAGTATTGGCACCTTCTACCATCAATGAAGCAGTTATATTAACTCAAAAAGCTTTTTACCTTTCAATGAAATATAGAAATCCTGCAATGCTTCTTGCCGACGGTATTTTAGGTCAGATGATGGAACCGGTTGAAATGCCTGACGGGAATGCATTTGCAAAAGTAGACACAACAGACTGGGCGCTTGACGGCATAGGCGAAGGCACAAAAGAAAGATGTGCAAGAAGTCTTATGTCACTACACATGGGCGATAACATACTTGAAAGATTAAATCATCGGATATTTAAAAAATATGCACAAATAGAGCAAAACGAGGTATTGTATGAAAATTACCTGTGCGACGATGCTGATATTATAATTACCGCATTTGGAACAGTAGCTCGTGTAGCTAAATCGGCAGTAAATACGGCAAGGCAAAATGGTATAAAAGTCGGACTTTTTAGACCTATTACACTTTGGCCCTTCCCTGAAAAAGAACTATACAAAGTAGCTTGCAGAAAAAAATGTGTGCTTGATATCGAACTTAACATGGGTCAAATGATACAAGATGTCAAAATAGCTCTAAACGGTTGTGCGCCTGTTGAGTTTTTCGGAAAAACAGGCGGTGCGATAATAAATTCAGTAGAAATTTTAAACAAAATAACAGAATTGGCAAAAGAGAAGGAACATGGAACAAGCCCTACAAAGAGTTTTTAAAAGACCAAAAGCATATAAAGAAAACTATAATTACCCGTTTTGCGCAGGTTGCGGGCATGGTATAGTGCTGAGATTAGTGGCAGAAGTACTTGAAGAACTTAATGTTATTAGTAAAACAATAGCTACGGCTTCTGTCGGCTGCTCTATTAATCTGGATAAGTTCTACAATCTTGACATAGTAGGCGCAGACCATGGCAGAGCACCTTGTGTTGCAACGGGTGTTAAAAGAGCAAAACCGGACAAAGTTGTCTTTACATACCAAGGGGACGGCGATGCCGCAACAATCGGCTTTAATGAGCTTATTCATACCGCGCTGCGAGGAGAAAACATTACAACAATTTGTGTTAACAATACAAATTTTGGCATGACAGGCGGTCAAGCAAGTGCTACAACAATATTGGGGCAAGTCACGGCAACAACAAAGTATGGTCGTGACCCTAAAATATCAGGCTACCCTGCAAAAATCTCCGAAATGATTGCAAACTGCGAAGGCGCAGTTTATGTAGCACGTGTGGCAATTTTTTCTCCGCAAAGTATTATAAAAGCTAAAGCTGCCATAAAAAAAGCCTTTGAATATCAAATAAAGGGTCTTGGTTTTAGCTTTATAGAAGTGATTGCAGCATGCCCAACGGGCTGGAAACTAAAACCTGTTGAAGCACTTGAATACATTAAAAACGAAGTAACAAAGGTGCACAAACTGGGTGTTTTTAAAGATTTAGCAGAAAGTATGGCATAAAAATGGAAAAAAGCATAATCATAGCAGGTTACGGCGGTCAGGGAGTGTTATTTTTCGGTACAATTCTTGCTCAAGCTGCAATGACTGAGGGGAAATTTACAACTTGGATACCTTCTTACGGAGCAGAAATGCGTGGAGGACACGCTAACTGTTCAGTGAAAATTTCAGATAATGAAATTGCCTCACCCATAATTGATTATGCGGATTACGGCATATTTTTAAATGACAAAGCAATGGAAAAATTTGAAAAATCAATGGCACCAAACGCTCTTGTTATTGGCAATTCCTCGATTATTGAAAAACACCCGTCAAGAGCCGATGTAAATTATCTTATGACAAAACTGGGTGATGCGGCATCTGAAATTGAAGGCGGACTTTTAAACATTGTAACACTTGGTTATTTTATTAAAAAAACAAATATATTAAAAAAAGAAAGTGCGCTAAGCGCATTAGAATTTGTTTCCAAAAAGAAAAATCCTGCATTTTTAAAAAGAAATATAGATTCATTTGAAAAAGGTTATAATCTAAAATAACTTTTAAACTTTAAATTAAAAAACGGCGGATAAATTATTATCCGCCGTTTAAGCTTATATGCACCCGATTAGAATATAATCAACAATTCTTCGCCGGGGTTTAAGCTTGATGCATTTGATAAGCTTGGGACGATTAAGTAAACAATTTCGTCTCCAATTTCATAAATTACACCAAATACACCGCCAATGATATTTTTACAAGTATCAAAAATGCCTTTGCCAAGTGTTATAAATGAGCTGCCAAATCTCTTAACGCCTGCTACAGGTTGCAGGCAAAGAGTATCAACGAATGTATCAGACAATTCATCACCAATTTCTTCCACACCGTTTGCAGCAATATTAACACCTGTGCCTACTGTTCTGCCTGAAACACCGATGATTCTAGCAGCAGCAGAGAAAGGTGCTCCAAATAATCTTGCAATAAAGTTAGGATTCTTGATTTGGTCAGCTTGTGCTTCAGTTATGTTTTTGGGGAATTCAACAACACAGTCGCCATTTTTGATTTCTAAGAATTTAACTTTAATAAATCCGGGGTTTTTAAGTCCGGGGCGTTTAACTGCTACAACTTCACCTTTAACTTTTGAGCCTACAGGGAAAACATTATTGTTAATTTCAACTTCTTTAGTTGTTACCGCAGCAAATTTTTGCCCGATGTTAGAAGTTTTAGCACTGATTCTGTCGCAAAGTTTTACATTTAAATAAACAGGTTTGTAAGATTTTACACAATCAGGAGCAAGCTTATCTTTTGCAATTTTACCATTTGCGATTGCAAAATTAGTTCTTAATGCGCTAATTAAATAAGCAACTTGTTCTTTTGACAGATACATATCATCATTAACTCTTTTAGGATCGGGTACTTGATCTAAAAGTTCAGAGTTAACAACTTCTTTTGTAGCACCTATTGCCCAAGAAGGAATATATTCAATTGATTTACCATTAAATTCAGGAACTAAAAGACTTTTATCCGTAGGTACATCAATAAGTTGTGCAACTACTGCGAAAACTTCGGCTTTAGTAATTGGTTGGTCAGGTTTAAATGTTTTATCCGGATAACCAATCATAACACCTGCGTTTGTAGCTCTTGCAATCCATTCGTTAGCCCAATAGTTTTGAGCAACATCGGAATATTTTTTTGTTTTTCCTGCAGGTTTAACATCAAAGCCTTCCGATAGTACAACTGCCATCTCAGAGCGCAAAATTGGCATTTTTGGGTTAAATAATTCACCGCCGCTTCTTTCTTTAATTAATGAAAGAACATCTCTTGCCCAAGAATCTACATAAACTGAATCTTTGTTTTTAATGCCGATTCTGTTTTTTGTTTTGTAGATTTTACCACCTGTTTGATAAACTTTGTTGCCATCGACATAAGTTTGAGCCTCGGGGTTAAATAATGTCGGGTGTGCATACCCTTCAATTTGACCTTCCTTGCAAGGACCCGCAAAAGCTGCAGTTGCACTAAGCGCAAGTACCAAAACGGAAGCTGTAAAAAGTTTTTTAATCTTTTCCATCAGTTCTCCTATTCTTTTAAATCAACCCGTATTTTACAATACATACAACGCTCGTATTATGAGGCAAATATGCCAGAAAGTCAAGTTTAGAGGGTATTTTTGTTAAGTTTTTAAAACGGTTTAAATGTTAAAATGATTGAAATTAAGGGGAATTTATGGGATAATTTTTTTTGCAAAAATACTACATTTAACGGAGAAATACATGACTATAAAAATTGCGGTGACAGGAGCACTGGGAAAAATGGGGCAAGAGGTTGTAAAAGCAGTTATTGCCGACAAAGATTGTGAACTTGTTTGTGCAATTGATAAATTTAATTTAGGTTTTAATGTTCACAATGATGTTGCGATAGAGGGCGACATTAAAAAGGCTTTTGAACTGAAAAAACCTGATGTTGTGATTGATTTTACACAACCCGATATTATTTTTGAAAACATAAAAACTTATTTAGATTTAGGCGTAAAATCCGTTATTGGTACAACAGGTCTAAGCTCAGAACAACTTTCTCAAATAGAAAAATTAACAAGAGAAAAAAATACAGGCTGCTTTATTACGCCCAATTTTTCAACGGGCGCTGTCCTTATGATGAAATTTGCGCAACTTGCAGCTAAATATTTTAATAATGCAGAAATTATTGAATTTCATCATAATCAAAAGAAAGACGCTCCATCAGGCACAGCTATAAAAACAGCCGAGCTTATGGCACAGGTAAATTCTAATTTTAAAGATGGAAATGTTGAAGAAAAAGAACTGATAAAAGGCTCACGTGGCGGAAATTTTGAAAAAGCGCAAATCAACATCCATTCAGTAAGAATGCCGGGGTTTGTAGCATCACAAGAAGTAATTTTTGGTTCTATGGGGCAAACACTTAAAATAAGGCACGATTCAATAAATCGTGAATGTTATATGGATGGTGTTTTAATGGCTGCTAAATATGTTGCTAAAAATAATAGTTTCACGTATGGATTGGAGAACATTTTATGACAAACAAAAAACCCAACATTGCCGTTTTAGGCGCATCAGGAGTAGTAGGCAGAGAAATTTTAGGAATACTTGCAGAAAGCAATATTGAATTTGAAGAAATAAAATTTCTTGCATCTAAGCGCTCTGCAGGCAATAAAATAGAATTTAAGGGTAAGGAATATACCATTATTGAAGCAACTCCGGATGTTTTTGAAGGTGTAAATGTAGTTTTAGCTTCTGCAGGCGGATCAACAAGTCTTGCTCTTGCTCCTGAAGCAGTTAAAAGAGGTGCAGTTTACATTGATAATTCAAGCGCCTTTCGTATGGAAGAAGATGTACCGCTTGTTATAGCAGGAGTCAATGACGAAGATTTAAGAAAACACAAAGGTATTATTGCAAACCCGAACTGTTCAACTTCGCAATTAATGCTTGCACTGAAACCACTTGATGATTATGCAAAAATTAAAAGGTTGATTGTATCAACATATCAAGCTGTATCAGGTGCAGGGCTTGCAGCTATTGAAGAATTAACAGACAACACAAAAACAAACTTAATTGGCATGCCATACGACAGTAAAGCATTTAAACATGAAATCGGCTTTAATGTCATTCCGCAAATTGATGTATTTACTGAAAACGGCTACACAAAAGAAGAAATGAAAGTAACAAACGAAACAAGAAAAATTCTACATTTGGATAAATCTGTACCAATTTC
>CALUXZ010000024.1 GCA_944324875.1 Candidatus Gastranaerophilales bacterium
AGAAAAGTTGTTGAAGCAAACCCTGAACAGGTTGCAGCATACAAAGGCGGTAGAGATAAGCTTTTTGGTTTCTTTGTGGGTCAAATTATGAAAGAAACAAAGGGACGAGCTAATCCGCAAATGTTAAATGAAATTTTGAAAAAAGAACTGGAAAAATAATCTTTTTTTGATATTATTTATTTAACAAATATTGATTGACAACTTAATAGACTGATTTATACCTGCCGGTGTGATGAAATTGGTAGACGTGCCAGACTCAAAATCTGGTGTGGTTCACCCCACGTGCCGGTTCGACTCCGGCCACCGGCAGTATAAAATAAATAACCCGCAAAATATGCGGGTTTTTTAATAGAGTGGAATCGACCCCACATATATGTTGTAGTCGCAACCTCACAATCGCACAGTAGACTCCGTTCATGGGCAGTATATATAACTTTACACAAAACATCAATTACAGTAAAATAACAACATGAGCTGGTTATACTTATTGATAGCAGCAATATTTGAAGTTGGTTGGCCCCTTGGTTTAAAAATGGCCTCTCTAGGTACGCATAAAATTGCTTGGATTATCTTTGCAATAATTGCCATGATGCTAAGTGGCATATTTTTATTTCTTGCACAGAAAACAATCCCTGTTGGAACAGCATATGCAGTCTGGACAGGAATAGGTGCAGCATGTACTTTTTTATTGGGCGTTATTATTTTTCATGATGCACTTTCGCTTATGCGCACATTTGGTGTAATTTTAATTGTTTGTGGCGTTATTCTTTTAAAGATTGGTCACTAATAGTCAAAAACTTCTTCCAAAATTCAGGACAGTATTTTAAATAAGCATGGCAACCAAAAGGCAATTTCTCACCGTTCATTTTATACAGTAATTCAGGATTAACCTCAAAAGAAAATTTCATAGCCACTTGCGGTGGCGCAATTTTAAAATCTGAATCAAATAAATTAGCATATTTAACAATTGCAAAATCTTCATTCAATTTCGTATTTTTCCAAAAGTTAAAGTTTTTAAATAAATGCACCAGATATTTAAAACAAAACAATGGTATTTTTACAATTTTTTTAGACTTATGAAATATAAAATGAAATTCACTAAGTGAAAATTTCATCTTTTTATTATTACTTAAAAGACGTATCATATCAGAAATTTTTCTCAAAGAAAAGCCTCCGTTACCAGCAATATCGAGCATAACGTCATTTGAAAACCAAGGTGCACCAATATATGAATAATCACAAGAGCACCAATAATCAAGTTCATCTTGAAAAACCCAGGCATCGGGCTGATAAATTAGCATAAAGTCATAATCGCTAAATCTTAAATAAAAATCCTTAGTTAGCAAAAGTTTAGAATAATTAGCAACAGTGTTAAACCAAAAATTCTTAAACAAAACCGGTTCAAAATTGCAATTTGAAAATATTTTTTTATATTCATCAATGTCAAGCGATTCAGGACAAACAAGCTTAATATTTCTTGTAGAAAATATTTCAGCACACCTCAAAAGAGACATTTTTTCATCCTTAGAAGGGATATTTTTATAAACAGGTATTACAATAACTACGTTCACAAAAATATAATAACTTAAAAATTCATTTGCAAATAAAAAAAGTTGATGATACGATAACCATACACAAATAGGAAATAAGGTGAAAATCCTTAACTGGACCGCAGCCGTAAAGTCGGAAAACTAATAAGTCTCTGCATTGCGAGTACCGATGCGAGAATATTATTCCTTGCGCTGCGGTCAAATAGCACAAGGAATTTTTATGAGCGGATATATGTCACAAGTCAATAACACCAGAGCAAATACTTGTCCTCATGGTTTACCGCTCGGAGCCTGTCCTATATGCAACGGCATGGGTGGCGCAGGCTCTACAAAAAAAGCTGATGAGCCCAGACGCCCCGGAGAAATGACATATCAAGAATGCTATGCCCAGTGGAAACAAATGCAAAGAGCGGAAGCAAGAGAAAAGGCAATGCAGGAAGCAATGCTGAAAAATGCCGAACTTGCCGCTAAGTTTCAGCAACAACTGGCAAATATAACAAATACAGCCTCAAATATACTTGATAAAATTCAAAATGTGTTGCCAAAACCTGCAGCAAAGGTATTTGCATTAATTTCAAACAACTTGCTTAAGCCATTGCTCAATATTATAAAGAATCTTCCGGAAATTATAAAAGAATTGCCCAATACAATTCAAAACATAAAAAATGAAATAATAAGGGTCGCAGAAAAACTTGGTGCAATATTTGGTGAAATTCAAAATTTTGTGGAAAAGAAGATATCTGATGCAGCAAAATCAATTAAAAAGCGTTTCAGAAAATTACTCTCTATATTTGGTATAGAAGAAGAATTGGAAGAAGAATATGAAGAAGAATTTAGGGTATTTAAACAGTTTAAAATAGAAAACCTAAAAGAAACGCTAAGAAAATTAATTACCCCAAACAAAAAGGAAAAGGAAATTGCCGGAAATACGAGTGAACACAGCAGTACCTAAATACAACCAAATTAACGGAAGGTACTTAACAAATCGCCAGTTAAAACAAAAAAACGCAACACTTGAGGGTGTTGTGGTAAATAATTTTATAAAAGATAATGAAAATCAAGACAACCTGAGTCTTGATGATACATACAACACACTTATTATATCAGACCAACAAGATGCAAGTCTTGAAAATTACATTCAAAATAATGACAATAAAAACGGTTATGATACAAAAAAAGCTCTAATGCCACTGATTTTAGGAACAGGAGCAGTATTTATATCAAGCGCAATAATAAGTCTGTTATTCAAAAAATCCGCAAAGAAAAACTTGAGCGAACCTATAGTAAAGCAACTGCCGGCAATGGGAATGAATTTAAATATAGTCGAAGAAACCGGATTTGCAACTTATATGGCATTACGTGATCCCAACAGAAAAAATATACTTGCCATGATATCAGTTTTTGCTTTTAGTGCCTTAACTTTAACAGCTAAAAAATTTGTTGAAGGAATAAAAGAAATTTGGATAAAAAAACAAGATGCAGACGTACAACGTGATTTACAAGAAGATTTGATTTCTGTAGAAACAAAGGCTTTTTCCGGAAAACTGGCAATTCAAAGAAATTTATTAACACAAACAGGAAACTGCTTTAAAAATGCATTAGAAAATCAAAATAAAATCAAACGGGACGAAATCTATTTTAAACATTTTAATTTTAAAGGTTTGAAAGACGATGACAGCGGAAAAAAATTTAATTTCAAAAAACTTTTAAACCCCTACGCACTAATAACGGCAGCAATAAGTATTGGTGCAATCATTTTAGGCGCAATAACACTAAAAAACATAAAAGCAGGCGCAAAGTACCAAGAAGAATTTATAAATACCTTTACATCGGGCAAACAAAAAATACTTGATGAAATTGTGCAAAATAAATTAAAAGATAAAACATTGCTTATCGATACTCTCATTAAAATGGGTGCCAATCCTGAACAAACAATGATATATGCCAAAAAAGCAGGCTTTACGGAAAGTGAAGTATCACAAATTGTTCATGAAGTAACAAATAATGTTGAAAACATTTGGGGAAATGCACCAACCGGAATGAGTACAGAAAGCGGGAAAGCCTTCTTTTATTGTTATCTAAATGAAGCAAGAGGCCACCTGTACAATTGGTTAATTCACAATAATAACCCATACCTTAAAAATTTATTTGTAGCGATGGCTGCGGTCAGTTCAACAAGTTACCTTGCGCAACAAACAGCTGAAGCACTAAAAGAGTCAGCTGTATTAAAAGAAAACGCAAAAACAGAGCTTGAACTGCAAAAAGAGTTAGTTGAAGTTGAAATGAAAAACTTTAAAGCCAAAAAAGAAAGTGCAATTGCACCCCTCATAGAAGAATTTGAACGCAAAAGAAAAGAAGGTAAATCCACTGCAGAATTAAAAGTTATAGCAGATAACATACTGCTTGAAATAAAAAATGGTCCACCATTTGTTTATTCATAGAAAGGTTAATATTATGCAAATTAATCCAATAATAGCATTTTCAATACAACATCTGGGAAAGAATGTAAAATATCCTGATAAAAACACAAATTACTGTTGCTTTGACAAAGAAAAAATTGACAAAATTATTGCAGAAAGAGAAAGGGCGCTACCGTATATAGAAAATGTACTAAAAACAACACAGGACACCAGAGCAGTCCTTGACGGGCTGTACATTTTAAATCGCATGCTTGACAACAATGTTAAAGGAATTGATAAGATGTATCCAGTTCTAAGCAGATTCAACAACACAAATTCGCCGGATGTACAAGTAATGCTTGCAGGAATATACAGAAAAACACTTGTGCCTGATGCATTTGGACCTCTTAACAGAATGCTTGCAAAACAAATTTTTTACCCAAACAGCCCACATTTTGATCCTACAGAAGAAATTGGGGGTGCTATACTGGAATACATAAGAAGTTATAATGCACAACAAGCATATACAAAATAAATTCTTCCATAAAATTAAAAAGTAATATAAAATATAAGAATGAGAACGAAATTAAAAGCTTTTACTCTTGCAGAAATGCTAATTACGGTATTACTAATATCTATTGCGATGATAGTAATGGCACCTGTTATAACAAAAAAAGCTAAAGAGCCGCCACCGCAGGTTATTTTAAAAGAAGGTCAAACTTTGCCTGCTGGCGCAATAATTCTTTTTTACGGCGAACAAATACCTCAAGGCTGGGAAGAATGTAACGGGCAAAGCATTGATGACGAACAGTATAAAGATTTAAAAACGAATGTTTCGCAATATCAATATTTGCCTGACCTCAACCAAATATTTCAAGGCAGTGACACAAATATAAAATGGATTATAAAAATTAAAAAATAGTTATTTATTTTCAATTTGTGCCAAAACTTCTGTCCCAACAAGGTTTTCAAGAATCATTCTTGAAGCCCAAAACTCAGATTCCGCTTTTTTTGCGGCATTTTGAGCATTACGATAATAAACATCTGCAATTATTAACTCCTCACGTGGAGCTTTTTGAGATTTATCATATATTTCACGTCTTTTTTCAAGGTTATCCAATGTCATGGCCATAATCTCTTTTTTTGTTAAATAATCAATATACAAATTTAATAATTTTTTTTGCAAGTCATCAATTTTTCTGACCAATAATACCATATCGGCATCATTAACCTTGGTAAATTTATAATTTAATTCCTTGTCATCTTTTGTTAATGCACCCAAAAGCCCTCCGCCAATTAAGGCACCTGATGCCATAAACGGATTAGAGCTCAGGGCAGTCCCTGCTATAGTTGAAAAGCTTGCAATAGGTTTTATGATTTTCTTGATAATGTTTTCGTTTGGCTTACCTTCATCAGGATTAGAAAGTTTATAAATAGTATATTTAATAGTTTCACTGCGTTGAGCTGCAGCAGCCCATAGCAACTGTAAATCTGCAAGCAAATCAGCCGATTCAATATTTAAATCATAAGAAACGTCATCCGCAAGTCGCTTTAAACTTAAATCCGCATAAGAGGAATCGTAAGCAGCTTCTTTAATACCTGTTTTCGAAATAACTGTTTTACCCTCATTAACGGTTTTTACTTCACTAAATGGGGCTTCAGGATTTTTACCGACACCCAGCCTGTTCGCAGGCGGCATTGGATAATTTAAGTTATCCAAAGTGATTGAATAAACAGGATTTAAGCTTAAAAAGCATAAAAATAATATTAATAATTTTGAACTATTATTTAGCATTGAAAGCCTCAATATTTGCAGGAATTTCACGCTTTTTAAAATTTATATCATTTAAGTCAACATTTTGAGTTTTTAAATTATATTGCGCAACATTAAGGTTCTCTGTTGTTTCTTTTCCTGCAAGTCTTTCTAACATAAGATGATATTTCTTAACATCTTGTTTAATTTTATACTCTTCAACGAGTTGTTCTTCCCATTGAGCGGCTGCAACGGAAATTTCGAGCGAATCATTCTTTTTTAAAGCCTCATTATAATTTTTATTATACAACAAAAGTTGCGACCTGCAGTCTTTTAGGCGCATTAGCGCACCCTTGTAATTATAGTAAGTAATTACAATTTCATCTTGCAAATCTTCTATTAAAGCTGCAAGCTCAATTGCTTCAGTGTCAGTAAGTGGAACATCTTGCAATTTTTTATAATTATCTCTGTTAATCCAATTGTTAGCCAATCTTGCCGCCGCAAATGAAGCGGATTGAATTGAATAATGCATACCCATAAAAGACGGCAACATAGCAGCACCGCTTAAAAGAGCACTTACGCTCTTTGCCATTAACGATGAGTGAACACGCCTTTGTTCCTCAGGAATTGCAAGTTTCTTTAAACAGAATTTTATTAAAGGATTTGAATCAACGGTGGCATTCCAAAGATTTTCCAAATCTTCAACGTCACTGTCTTGTTGTTTATTGACTATGATTTGAGCTTGTTCGGAATCGTTGATAAACAACGAACCCTTAAGTGTTTGAACTTGCTCATCATAATTGATTTTGTGCTCCTGTACGTTTTCAAGCTTTATTTCATCCGCTAAGGCAGTTAGCGATGTTAAACAGCTAAAAACAAGCAGGCATGAAAATATTTTTTTATACATAATAACTTTATAGCACAGTTTTTAATTAATACCCAAAATCATTTGTTTGAGCATCTTCTTCATCTTGCAAAGATGAAAGGTCGTAATTATAAGTAGAATCAAAATCTTCAGGCAAATTATCTGCATCAGGCCACACGGTACCTTCATCAAACCTGCATGCACTCATGTTGGCACTTGTACTAAAGTCACTGTCAGATAAATCAGCTTCATTTAAAATACAACCTGCCATGTCGGCATCTGTAAAATTAGAATATGTAACACTGGAATAACTAAAATCAGTACCGTTAAGTACTGCTTCAGAAAAATCACACTCAGTTAGAGTTGCTCTTGAAAAATTAGCACTTGTTAAGTCGCAGCCGCTAAAGTTTACATTTGTCAAAGAAGATTCCGCAAATGTTGTACCCGAAAAGTCAATATCAGCAAAATTTAGGTCACAAATTTCACTGGCAGACAAGTCACATTCACTTAAATCAAGAGTACCGTTTTGCTCTTTATAACTGTTAAACTCATCTTTGTTGTTTAATATCAAGCTGACTGCATCTTCTTTAGATTTCATACTCATATCCTTTTATCTCCCGTGTTATTATTTTCCGACATATAATACAATAGTCAAGTAAAGAAAATTTAACTGTCAATAATTTGAGTTTGCATTGCCAAAAGTACTGCTTGCACCCTATTATCAACGTTTAACTTTTTGTAAATACTGTTAAGATGTGTCTTAACAGTAACTTCACGAACAAATAATTTTTCTGCAATGTCTGCATTACTTGCGCCCTTTGCAACAAGAGTAAGTATCTCCTTTTCTCTTGAAGTTAAAGGAGAAATCGGTTCTGATGAAACAAAAGGTAGTGCACCTGTATGCCTTTTCTCACTCGACCACTTTGAACGTCTTAAAAGGGCTTCAATTCTTGCAAGTAAATTTGGTAAAATAAAAGGTTTTGTAATGTAATCATCTGCACCAAACTTAAGGCCGGAAATTTGCTTAGTATCTTCGTTTACTGCAGTAAGCATTATTATGGGAATATGTTTTGTTTTATCGTTTTCTCGTATTGATTTTAAAGTTTCCCACCCGTCTAAATTTGGCATCACAACATCTAATAAGACTAAATCAAATAAATTTGTTTCCTCGCTAAGAAGTTTTAAACCCATCAACCCGTCTGTCGCTACTGTTACATCGTAACCATACATAGGCAGCGCATCTTCCAGCAACTTTGGGTTATCATCTATAATTAAAATTTTACCTAGTGTCGACATATTTAATTCTATCCTTACTGTTTATTTATCCTAAAATATTTTCTTTAATTGCTTTAATTGCAGCTTGCGTTCTATCATCTACGGACAATTTTTGCAATATATTACATACATGAACTTTAGCAGTATTTACAGAAATATTTAACTTCTTCGCAATTTGTTGATTAGAATTGCCATCCGCAAGCAAAGAAAGAACTTTCTTCTCTTTAATTGTCAAATTATAGCTATCATCAACTTTTTGCCTTAAAATACTGTTATTTCGTTTTGTATTAAGAACATATTGTGAGACAGTGGAGTCAAACCATAAGTTCCCGTTCAATATATCCTTAATTAACTCTATAAGTTTATCAGGTCTTATATCTTTGGAACAATAAGCACTTATTCCAGCCTCCAGACATTTTATAACCTCATCTTCTTCATTATGAGAAGTAAGAACTACTACCTTAATTTTTTTGTACATTTTTTTTATTTCTTGAGTTGCTTTTACACCGTTAGTGCCGGGTAAACCCAAATCCATAATCACCAGTTGTACTTCATGAACTGCCAGCTGTTCATAAGCTTCCTGAGCGCATGACGCTTCAAAGATATCCTCTATAAAGTCTGCATCTCTAAGCGAAGTTTTTAGTGCAAATCTGGTAAGTGCATGGTCTTCTACTATAAGAATGTTGTATTTCTTACCCATTTTTAAATTATATTACAATTATTTATACATTTGCAAGATACTTTGCATTATTTATGTTTTTTTGATAAATTAACAAGAGTAAAGGAATTAAATAAATGATAGAAATTAAAGACGTTGAACATGTTGCAAAACTTGCAAGGCTTGAATTAGATGAAGCGGAAAAAATAAAATTTTCCAAACAGTTAGGTGACATTTTAAAATACGTTGAACAAATGAACGAAATAGACACAACAGGCGTAGAGCCTATGAACCATGCAATGGAATTTTATAACGTAATGCGTGAAGACGTCATTAAGTACGAAAATACAAGAGAAGAATTAATGGCAAATGCGCCGGATTCCGAATCAGACTTTTTTAAAGTTCCAAAAATAAACTAGATTTTTCGGGGTAATAAAATGACAAAATATATATTTATAACAGGCGGTGTAGTAAGCTCTTTGGGCAAGGGTATTGTAGCCGCCTCTTTAGGTAATCTTTTAAGGGCAAGAGGCTACAGTGTTACAATTCAAAAGTTTGACCCTTATATTAATGTTGACCCCGGAACAATGAGTCCTTTTCAGCATGGTGAAGTATTTGTAACGGATGACGGTGCCGAAACAGATTTAGACCTTGGACATTATGAAAGATTTACCAATACCTCCTTGGGTAAATATAATAACGTAACATCGGGTAGTGTTTATCAAACCGTTATAAATAAAGAACGTCAGGGCGAGTATCTTGGTGCGACAGTTCAGACTATACCTCATATAACAAATGAAATTAAATCAAGAATACAAAAAGTAGCAAAACAATTCAAACCCGATTTTTTAATAGCCGAAATTGGCGGCACAATAGGCGACATAGAAGGTCTGCCCTTTATTGAGGCTATAAGACAATTTCGTTCTGAAGTCGGAATTGGCAATTCAATTTCAATCCATGTTACTTTATTGCCATATTTACCAACATCCGGAGAACTAAAAACAAAACCTTCTCAACATAGCGTAAATACATTAAGAAGTTTTGGTATTCAGCCTGAAATACTTGTGCTCAGAACACAAGTTCCTGTTTCGCAATCAGAAAAAGATAAAATTGCTTTATTTTGCTCGGTTTCAAAAGAGTGTGTCATAGAGTGTCGTGATATGGATACAATTTATGAAGTACCTTTGGCACTTGAAAATCAAAATTTTGCACAAAGTGTATTAAAACTATTGAACAGTAGAGATAAAATTCCTAACTTAAACAACTGGAAAGAACTTGTTAACAAAATTAAACACCCTAAAAAAGAAATAACCGTTGCGCTTGCAGGAAAATATACAGAATTAAACGATGCGTACATTTCGGTTGTTGAATCACTAAAGCATGCAGGTTGTGCTTATGATACGAAAGTAAAAATTAAATGGTTAGCATCAGAACAATGCACAAGCTATGAAAAAGCAAAGGAATACCTAAAAGATGTTAACGCTCTTGTTGTTCCCGGAGGATTTGGCTTTAGAGGAATTGAAGGTAAACTTAATGTCATAAGATATGCAAGAGAAAATAACTTACCGTTCTTAGGTTTATGCCTTGGAATGCAGTGCGCCGTCATAGAATATGCAAGAAATATTGCAGGTCTAAAAGATGCAAACTCAACAGAATTTGATGAAAAAACACCTTATCCCGTAATTGACCTTATGGCGGAGCAAAAAAATGTTGGAGGATATGGCGGTACAATGCGACTTGGTGCTTATGAATGCCACTTAAAAGATGGCACAAAGTCACAAAAAGCTTATGGGAAAAAAATTATCTCTGAACGCCACAGACACAGATATGAATTTAATAATGATTATAAAAAAATAATAGAAGATGCAGGTCTTGTAATAAGCGGCAAATCTCCTGACGGGCTATTGTGTGAAATGGTCGAATATCCGAAAAATGACTGGTTTGTAGCTTGCCAGTTTCATCCGGAGTTTAAATCAAGACCTGAACAAGCTCATCCCTTGTTCTTGGGATTAATTAAGTCTGCAGTTAAAAACCTTAAATAGGCTCAGCTATTCTTGCAAATCCCTCTACACATACATCAAGATTGGAAAAAATTACCCTTGCGACACTTGGTGAAGGATATAAAATTCTTGCGTAAATTATAGAATTTTCATCCCAATTATCTTTTGTGTCGATAGCTTTCAAAACACCATAAACATTTGAACCCTGCATAAAACTGATAGTTTTTGAGCTATCAGTATCAGAATAAGAAATTTGATAATGCCCTCTTGGAATAACTTTTCCGTAGGAGTCAATTATATCGCTTGAGAGTACAACGTTGGGCTTAGAATTGTTAATTTCTTTCGCACTCATGCCCATTTCGCCCGAACCATCAGATTCAAAGCTTTTTAAGACGGGATCATTTTCGGGTTTATTTCTGTTTAAAAAATCTCTAAATTTTTGAATTAATCCTCGACTGCGCATCTGTTTTTGCTCCAAGGCATTATCAAATTGTTCTTGAGTTACAGCCTTTCTTCCTGAAAAAGAGGGCGAGTCAATTAAGTTCATATCCATATCAATTATGTCATCTTCAGCAAAAGATAACGGACACAATATGATAAGGGCAAAAAATGTTGTTAATAACTTCTTCATACTAATATAATAATAAATATTTGAAATATGTAAAGGAAATTTACAAAAATTTGAATTTAAATTAAAAAATGTATAATTATGTATTATGAATGTTAACTTACTTTTAATATGCGCATTAATAATATTTGCCTTCATAATACTCAGGATATATTTTTTATTCTTGCTAAATACCGAAGAGAAAGAACCCGAGGAACTGACCGTTGATGATGCACTTTCACGAGCACAGCAGCTATACAACAATGGTTTACACTTAGAATTGCAAAGATTTTTAAAAGGAGAGCTGGCAAAGAAATTCAATTCACTTGAATTGAGAAAGCTCCTGATACGCTCTTATATTGACACAGGCAATACAAAATTTGCCGCAATGCATCTGGAAGCAGTACTCAAAATTGATCCTGACGACTTTGAATCGAAAGAAGAACTTGGCAAAATTTACCTTGAAGACGGGAATAAACGAAAAGCTCTAAATGTATATGAAGACATATACAAAACAAACCCTACAGATATTGTTGCCATTAAAAATCTTGCACAACTTTACAGAGATATTTCAAACCCCCAAAAAGCAATTAAAATGTATAATCTTCTTTTAGAAGCAGAAGATGATGAAGAAGAAATTGCTAAAATTAAGCACGTTATTGCTCAATTGTATCTGGTTGATGGTTTTATAGATGATGCATTAAAAACATACGAAGAAATTGAAAGTCTTACACCTGAAGATACTGATGTTACGCAAATAATAGCAGAACTTGCATATAAGAAAAATGACTGGGTTAAATGCCTTGAGTGTTATGAGAAATTAGGAAAAATAAAAGGTGAAAATATTGAATTACTTGAAAAAATTGCTTTAATGCACTTTAATTTAAAGCAATGGGACGAAGCTCTTATTTCATACAGAAAGCTTATAGACTCAGAAGGCTCGCAAAGCACAAACTATCTGCACTACCAAAACAGATATTGTGAAATATTAATACACAAGGGGCAAGCGCAAGAGGCAATTGAAATATTAACAAATCTAATTTCCGATTTTCCAAACGAAGATTCTCTTGCATATACACTAGCGCAAGCTTATGTAAGCCTTGGAGAATACGAAAAAGCAGTTGAAATGTATGAAAATCTTATAAGTAACTTACCCCCGGAACAGACAGAAATATTAAGAAATTACATATCAAGAATCATTGCAGCTTGGGCAATGGATTTATTCAATCAAGGTGAATACAACAAAGCTTTTGACAAATTTATGGAAGGGCTTAAATACAACGAAGATAATTCAGAAATATATTACAAATTAGGCAGATGTAACTGTGATATAAAAAGTTATCAAGATGCCATCGGGCATTTTAAAAGAGCAATTTCAATATCTCCTCAAGAATCTAAATACTACTTTGGACTTGGGTATGCTTATGATGAAATAGGAGATATAAAAAACTCGAAAACTGCATTTTTTGATGCATTAAGCATAAATCCGCTTGATATAAAATCAAGAAAAGCCTATGCAATTGCACTTACAAAAGAACTTGAATACGCAAGCGCAATTGACCAATTTCATGAAATTTTAAAATCGACTCCCGATGATGCAGATACATTGTATAATCTTGCACTGGCATACGAACTTACTGGCGACAAGGAAACAGCTGTTCAATACTACAAAAAAGCGCTTGATGTACAGCCACAGCATGAAGAAGCTAAGCATAATCTCGAGCTTTTAAATAATGAATTGACGCAACAAGTTATTTTTTAACTTTTTTAAGCAATTTTGTTGCAAAGTCAGACACGGTATTAAATCCGTTTTCACAAATTTTTACAATTTTTTTGCCAAATTTCGATAATTTATTTGGAATATTAAATTTGATTTTACCCTTTAATGCAGCTCGTGTCAAAATACCAAGACCAACAAGACTTAAAGCAGATGCAACTATTGCAGGCAACGGATTTTTCTTTCCCTTAGACGGGACTGCTCTGTCAGATGTAAAATAATCACCACCTGTGTATGAGTTTGGGATATTTAATCTTTGATGCAAGGTTGACGGTTTGTCTGCAATATATGCTGAAGCATCAAAACCTAAAACCTGAGCTGATGTCATATCTAATGCCGAAGGTAACCCGTTAGTCATCTGCAAACTCCATTAATACACATAATAATAAAAAAAATTATTGTAAAAAAATTGCCCAAGCAATGTACTTTTTGATATAAATTACTTATGAAAAACACTTTTAAACAAGAAAAAATACCCTTAATAATAATATTTACGGTTTATTTAATAACTTTTATAGCAACCTATGGCTGTTGTGGAGATTTATTTATAGATTGCGGCAGGGAAGCATATATCCCTTTTGCAATCACTCAAGGAAAACTGCTGTATAAAGATATATTTTGCATATATGGTCCGTTTCCCTATCTTTTTATCGCTTTTTTTTATAAGGTTTTTATCACAAATTTAAATATAACATACCTTATAGGAGGGATTTTTGGCACATTATACATATTAGGGGTGTATTTTTGCTCTAGAGAATTTTTATCAAAATCCATAAGCACATGTATTAGTTTGCTAATAGTTTTCGGTGTAATATTTGACCCGTCAATATTTAACTTTATTTTCCCGTATTCATATTCAATGGTTTTTGCTGCAACGTTTTCCATTTGGATATTTTATTTTTTAATTAAATTTATACAAACAAAAAATAGTAAATATATGCACTATTGTGCCATCTTATGGGGCGCAATTTGTGTAAGCAAAATAGATTTCTTGCCGGTAATAATCGCTATAGGTACCGTTTTTATAATCTTTGAAGAAAATAAAAAAAGAGAATTTGCAAAATTTATTCTATATACATTAATTGTACCCTCTGTTACATATTTAATTCTTTTTACGCAAGGTGTCAGTTTAAGCGACATAGCAAAAAATTCTTATTATGTATCAAAAATGATGAATACAGATGCATTTTTTTATTTTTATAAAAATTTATCAGTCTTATTTTTTAGCTTGAAAAATTTTATAGAAAATATAAAAAATTTGACATTTGTTACAATAATTTCGTTTTTATTCTTTAGTGTCGCACTTTTTGCTATTCGCAGAAGAAATAAAATAATAAAATACGGACTTTTAGGTTTTATAATAATATTCACTTTTTACATATTTGCACTCCAGCAAGTAATGCTGCAAATGCTTTTTGCAACCTTCCCATATATTTGCACAATAATTTTTATAATTCTGTTGTCAAAGTATTTACGAGCAAAGGAATTTAGAAACACAAAAAATATAATTATTTTACTGCTATTTTCATTTGCACTATTATCTTCACTCAAAAACTTCCACTCGCTTTTATTAAGCTTTTATGGCGCATATTCTTTTGCATTATTACTCATTTGCATAATTTATATCATAAACGAACTATTAAAAAATAACGCAATATACAATACAAAGAAACAGTACGAATTAATACTTTGTATATTTATTTCAATTTTTATATTGCTTTTTGCAACACAAACAGTGCAATACACAATTACAGATAATATGAAAATAACAACACAATATGGCACAATAAAATCAAACAATGACTTGGGACAACCATTTAAAGAAACATTGCAGTACATAAACCAACATGCAAAAACAAACGATACAATTATGGTTTTGCCCGAGAGCATAATTATAAACTTTCTTACCGGTAAAACATCTGACTTTTATCAAACAAGTTTTATACCGCTGGACTTTGAAACATTTAGCGAGGATAATATAATAAAAGAAATAAACGCTAAAAAGCCGGAATTTATTATTTTTACAAACAGAAAAACAAATGAGTATGGCAAAAGCTATATTTGTAAAGATTATGGAGTAGACACTTGCAAATATGTCGTTAAAAACTACTCACCCGAAGCAGCATTTGGAGAAAAATTCAGAATTTATATATTTAAAATAAAAAACGAAGAAATAACAAATGAAAAAGAATAAAATAATTGGAATAATTCAGCATGGATGTGCTAAAAATCTTGTAGACACCGAACTAATGCTCGGTATACTTGAAAAAGCAGGCTATCAAACAACGCTTGATGTTAATAACCCAAAAGTTAAAACAGTTATCATAAATACTTGTTCATTTATATGTGATGCTGAAAAAGAAAGCATACAAAGTATTTTTGAAATGATAAGTGCAGGAAAGAAAATAATTGTTACAGGATGCCTGCCGCAAAAGCATAAAATTGAACTTAAAAAACTGCTGGGAGAGGTTTCAGGTTTTATTGGCACGTGCGATTTTAAGGACATAATAAAAGCTGTTGAAGCCGAGCAATATTATCAAGTAAGCGAAAACCCTCAATACATTTATCCGGAAGATGTTGAAAGGGCGCAAATAACCGTTGGCAGCTCATCCTACATTAAAATCGCAGACGGCTGCAACTACCAATGTGGGTATTGTATAATCCCCCAACTTAGGGGCAAATATAAGTCTAGAAAAATAGAGGACATTGTAGAAGAAGCACAAAAACTTGCAAACAAAGGAGTTTCTGAAATAGTACTAATAGCGCAGGATACAACAAGTTACGGCATAGACATATACAAAAAACCTTCGCTTGATGTACTTTTAGAAAAATTAAACAAAATTGAAAATCTAAACTGGATAAGAGTATTGTATGCTTACCCAACAAATTTTACAGAGGGACTAATAAAGGCTTTTAAAAATTTGGATAAGGTTGTTAAATATATTGACATACCGCTTCAGCATTCACATAAAGATGTATTAAAAAGAATGAAAAGACCCGTCATCGACCAAGAAAAATTAATTAATAAATTACGAAAAGAAATCCCAAATGTTGCAATAAGAACAACATTTATTGTCGGATATCCCGCCGAATCAGAAGAAGAATTTGAACATTTATATAACTTTGTCAAAAAAATGAAGTTTGAAAGACTGGGGGTATTTGAATATTCAAGAGAAAAAAATACATATTCTTACTCACTGAAACCTCAAGTGCCCGCAAAGATTAAACACTTACGCAAAAATAAAATATTAAAACTGCAAAAAGAAATTTCAAAGAAAAATAATTTAAACTTTATTTCTAAAACAATTCAATGTATAATTGAAGAAGTTCACGCTGACGGTATGGTGGTTGCCAGAAGCTACGCCGATGCGCCCGAAGTTGATGGACTGGTTTACATCAAAACTAATGAGTACCTGTCCCCCGGACAAATAATAGATGTAAAAGTTACAGGTGCGGATAGTTATGATTTAGTTGCGAGCTATGAGATGTCTGGAGTAAAAAATGAGTAGCCAAAAAACCAAAACAAATGCTGATGAGCCCGTATTGTCTATAGGCAAAGTTGCATCAGCCCTAAATGTACACCAACGAACGCTTAGGATTTATGACGAACAACATTTGCTTGTTGCAAAACGTTCAAAGCAAAACAGACGCCTTTATTC
>CALUXZ010000025.1 GCA_944324875.1 Candidatus Gastranaerophilales bacterium
GGATAATGCTCATCAATATAATCTTGGAAATTTTTATCATTTATATCTTCAATAAATTCATGGATATTTAGCATAGAACTTTGCTCAAAATTAACCGGCGCAACAGATAAGTAAGTTTCACCATTACCATCAACGGCCTGAGCTAATTCACGACCAAATAAATCTTGCACCTCAATATTATCATCTTCTTTGCCAAAAATGTCTGCCCACAAATCCTTAACAGCATGTAATCCTGTTTCAATAAGCCCGTCTTCAACAATATTTGGTACATCATCCATTGGTAGAGAATTATCATGAACGCTTAAAAAGCCGTTTTGATTTCCAAAACTTATAAGTGGAAAATGTTTGACATCCCCGTCTTCATCAATAAATGCGGAAATTTTACTTTCAGGGTCAACAAAAATACCGTTTTGTGTATCTACATATTTGCCATTTAGTAAATCTATATCAACGCTACCGTCAAAATTTCTATATATACCGTTTTCGACATCAGCATAATCAAATCTGCTTGCATCGAGATTAATTGGTGTTCCCTTAACCACAAAAATTCCGTCATCAGCATCTGCGGTTATGGCAGCAGATTCTATACTTCTTGCCTCGGTGTCAATAGAATAATCATCTGGTACTTCCATTGATTTAGCACTAAGCACTCCTGCAATAATTGACAACAAGATTGGTGCACCTACAAAGCCTATTGTTTCCATGTTATCTTTTAAACTTTTAGAGTCTTTTTCTCCCTTAAATGAAAGATTATTGCTTTTTATAAAAAAATCGCCAGAACTATCATATTTTGGCGACAAATTGCAATTTTTATATTTAACTTGTTGTACGGTTGTATTAAAATTTGCAATAGGCGAAACTTTCATATAATTACTCCCTTTCTACTGTTACAAATATAATAAACGTGAATTTATAATTTTGCTAAATTCTTATAAATATGACAATTTTATTTACAATTATTAACAATATTCTAAAGCCTTAAAGCATTTTTAGGCCACCTAAAGGGTAAGCAAGAAGCAGATGTACTAAAGTAATTACTGCTATTATATTTAAACTTTTGATAAATTACGTGGAATTTAATTTATAATACAGCAATAAACTTTACCAAAATAATCAAACTAAGCGTACATAATAATCAAACCATGTGTTCTTTTGCAATCACTTGTTTTTCAGTTTGCTATTTGATTTTGAACCTTGAGCCCTATAAGCTTTAACAATATAAGTTGCACTTACTGCAACATGAACGAGTGAAAAGCAGCTGTGCTTACAAGACCAAGATTACCCATTGCTTTATTCCTTTTTGTGTACCGAAATACTTGCTAAACTGGAAAAACTGCTTTATAATAATGTACTTAAAGCCCAAATTTTGATGATAAAGAAGTCATTTTCAAAACACTTTTTATTATGTCGCAAATAAACTCACCAAGAATTTTGCCCATGTTTTCACTTAGGACTTTGGGGCAAAGCGAATTTACCCAAGAGGATATTCAAATTATTAAAGGAAATGTAAAAATATATACAAAAGCAATTTTTGAGGATAGAAATGTCTAAAAAGATACTGATATTCTTTATTTTAATTTTTGCAATGCAGGTGACTTTTGCTGAGCAAGAATATCCGGATATCAATCTTGTTTTTTTTGATAAATTTAACGATGATTTTTTGTTTTCTTATGTGAATGCTGCAGCTAAAAATAATCATGAGTATAAAAAAACAAAGTATGTAGTTGAGCAATACAGGCAACAAATAAAATATTCTTTTTCAAAAGAATTGCCAAGTTTTAGTGTAGGGGCAAATTATTTAGGAATACATACCCCGAGATTTGGTCTTCCGGATACTGATAACAATGCTTTTGTATTGCCGTTTTTAGCAAGCTACGAGGCAGATATTTTATTAAAAAACAGAGATAAAACAAAAAGTTATAAAAAAACATACGAAGCAAGCAAGTTTGAGCAAAAAGCCCTGTATTTATCTCTTTTAACTGATGTTGCAACGGTTTATACAAACATTTTACAGTATGATGATTTACTTGCTAACTATCAGAAAATACATTTAAATAACGAGAAAATTCTTTTGGATGCAAGAAAACTGTATAACCAAGGGATAATTAATTTAAATCAATTAAACGAATATAAAAAGCAATACGAAGATTCTAAAATTTATATAAATAATACTTCCAAGGAAAAAGAACTCTTGCTTATGCAGCTTGCGCTTTTATGTGCAATGTCGCCTGCAAATATCAACGAGATAAAATATGGTAATTTTAAAAATTTTGAATATAGTGGTAAAATTCCTGATGAAGTTTCTTCAGATGTAATTTTTTCACGTCCTGATGTTTTGGCTGCAGAAACAAAATTGCAAAAAGCTAAAATTGATATAAGGGTTGCAAGAAAAGAATTCTTTCCTCGTTTTAATATAGTTGGTGCGTGGGTTTTTAATACTGTCTTTCCTGGCAATTTTTTTTCTTGGGAGTCTTCACTCGCACTGATTTTGGCAGGTGCAACCCAAGACATATTTCAAGGAGGCAGAAAGATAGCAAATTTAAAAATTCAGAAAGCAAAATACGAAGAACTTTTTGAAAATTACAAACAAGCCGACCTAAATGCAATAAAAGAAGTTAATAGCGCACTTTGTTTTGTCAAATATGACACTCAAAACGAAAAAAATATTAAGCAAAAAACTCAATATCAAAATACAAGTTTAATTAATAAACAAAAGGAATATAATCAGGGCATAATTTCTAATATTGAAATCATACAAAGTGAAAATGAAAACCTGACACTTGATAACGAGCTTATAAGAGCAAAGGCGCAAAGATTGGTAAATTATTTTACTTTATACAAGGCGCTTGGGGGTAAATTATGAAAAAAATAATTCCTGTTGTAATAATAGCGTTGCTTATAATTTCGTTTAGTGTTTATTTAGTTTTAAAAAATAAAAAAAATCCCTACGAGTTGACTCTATACGGAAATGTCGAAATTCGTCAGGTTGATTTAAGCTTTCAGGTTTCGGGGCAAATTTTGAATATGTTAAAAGAAGAAGGCGATGCTGTTAAAAAAGGTGAAATTGTTGCTATTTTAGATGATAGAGATTATAAATCCGACTATGTCAAAGCTAAAGCTGAAACAGCAAAAACTTTTGCATTGTATAATAATGCTAAATCTCAATATATAAGGAAAGCCCCTCTTTGTAGTGATAACACCGTTTCTAAAATGGAATGTGATACCCTTTTAAATACAAAAAATAAAACGGAAGCAGACTACAAGGCATCACTTGCAAATGAGCAGTATGCAAAAAATCAGCTTGATTATACAAAGGTTTATGCGCCGGATGAAGGCATTGTGACCGTTAGAGCTCAAGAGGCAGGTGCAACGGTTAACAAAAGTCAAATAATATATACTGTTGCAAAAAATAAACCTGTCTGGATAAGAGCTTATGTAAGCGAAAAAGATTTGGGCAATATTAAATATGGACAAAGGGCAAAAATTTATACTGATACAACAAATCCTAACACGGATAAAAAAAGAGAATATATCGGGCAAATAGGATACATCTCCCCTGTTGCGGAATTTACCCCCAAAACTGTACAATCAACGGATTTGAGGACAAGTTTAGTATATAGAATAAGGGTTTATGTTGATAATATTGACCAATATCTGCGACAAGGTATGCCCGTAACAATAATAATTGATTTAAGTGAAAAAAATAATGTTGACGGTAAAAATTAAAAATTTAACTAAAACATTTAATAACCAAATAGCAATTGATAATCTTTCTCTTGAAATTAAAAAAGGGAAAATTACCGGTCTTATTGGTGCGGACGGCTCCGGCAAAACTACTTTAATAAGGCTTATTACCGGATTACTTGTTGCAGATAGCGGTGAAATTTCCGTTCTTGGTATAAATCCTGCATTGAACAAAGAAAAATTAAATCCAAAAATCGGTTATATGCCTCAAAAGTTTGGACTTTATGAAGACTTGACAGTGGAAGAAAATCTCAAACTTTATGCTGATTTAAAAAATCTTCCCTATGATTTTGATAAAATTTTAACTTTTACAAAACTTGCCCCTTTTGTTCACAGGCTTGCAGGCGCACTATCGGGCGGTATGAAACAAAAACTCGGGCTTGCATGCGCACTTATGGGCACTTTGGAGTTTCTGGTTTTGGATGAACCTTCCGTTGGGGTTGATCCCATTTCAAGAAAAGATTTAATGGAAATGGTTAAAAATCTCATTAATCCTAATACTACAGTTCTTTGGTCTACAGCATATTTAGATGAAGCTCACAGCTTTGATATTTCTGTTGTTTTGGACAAGGGAAGGGTTATATATAATGCCAGTCCTAACGATATAGCAAAAAATGCACAAGAATTTGAACAGAAAGTAATTGATTTAATGGGCGGGTATCATAAAAGCGCATCTAAAATTGCCCAAAATTATCCTAATTTAGACTCTGAAATAATTTGTAGAGTAGAAGCAAACAATCTTGAGAAAAAGTACGGAGATTTTTACGCAGTAAAAAATAATTCTTTTTGTATTAATAAGGGCGAAATATTCGGACTTTTAGGTCCTAACGGTGCCGGAAAATCCACCTCTTTTAAAATGATGTGCGGGCTTATTAAGCCTACAAAAGGTAGTGCAAAAATTATGGGTATTGACATTTCTGATAACCCAAGCAAAGCTCGTTCTAATTTGGGATATATGGCACAAAAATTTTCACTGTACGGTAATTTGACATTAAAGCAAAATTTAGATTTTTTTGCCTCTGTATATGGAATAGAAAATGACCGTAAAAAAGAAAGAGTGGAGGAGATTGTTGAAATTTTTGATTTTAAAAATATTCAAAATCAAAAAGCCGAAGAATTGCCTCTCGGTTTTAAACAAAGATTATCACTTGCATGTGCAATCATTCATAACCCGCCGATATTATTTCTTGATGAGCCAACTTCAGGTGTGGATATAATCGCCAGAAAGGAATTTTGGAATCATATAAAATCATTATCGAAAAAAGGTGTAACAACTCTTGTCACAACTCATTTTATGGATGAAGCCGAATACTGCGACAGAATAAGTCTTTTTTATAAAGGAGAAACAATAGCTCTTGGTACACCTTGCGAATTAAAGAAAAGGGTTGGCGCAAATACCATGCAGGAAGCTTTTGTTAATCTTATCAAGGAAAGTGAGAGATGAAAATACTTTTTGCTCTTATAAAAAAAGAATATTTACAGATAATAAGAGATCCAAGCAGTATTATAATTGCTTTTATATTGCCTCTTGTATCAATTTTAATTTATATGTACGGTATAAATTTAGATACCGTAAAGGTAACAATAGGTATAAAAAATGATGATGCTAATCCTGAAATATCAACCCTTGTTAAATCTTTCGGGCACAGTAAATATGTAAAATCAATAGTATATGATAATCAAGAAGCTGTTGAAAATGATATAACCCGCTCTAAAATAAGAGGTGCTGTTATTATACCTAATGATTTTTCAAAAAAATTATCAAAAAATCAACCTGCCGATTTTATAATAATTACAGACGGAAGTGAAGTAAATACTGCAAATTACGTTCAAAACTACAGTTTGCAAATTGTGAACGGTTGGTTGATGGCAAGTAAATATAAAAATATTTCCACCAAAGCATTAATAAATCCTATTGTTAGAGTTTGGTATAACGAAGATTTGAATAGCCATTATTTTATATTACCAGGTTCAATAGCAGTGACTATGACTCTTATCGGCATTCTATTAACGGCACTTGTTGTTGCAAGAGAGTGGGAAAGAGGCACTATGGAGGCGCTTTTAACAACTCAGGCAAAAAAAATTGATATAGTATTGAGTAAATATATCCCGTATTTTACCCTTGGGATGATGTCCTTAAGTTTCAGTGTTTTTATGTGCATTGTTGTTTTTAAAGTCCCTTTTAGAGGTAATTTGTTTATTTTATTTTTTGTAAGCGGCTTGTTTTTTCTTACGGCATCAGGAATAGGATTATTGATTTCATCAAAATTAAAAAATCAATTCCTTGCAAGTCAAGTATCTTTGAGCATAGGTTTTCTTCCTTCGCTTATGCTTTCAGGGCTTATGTTTCCGATTAATTCTATGCCATTATTTTTTCAGTATTTAACTATGTTGTTGCCGCCAAGGTATTTTATAAGTTTTGTTGAAAGCGAGTTTATGGCAGGGACTGTTTGGCGCATTGTGTTTATTAATTCAGTATTTTTAACATTCTTAGCTACAATTTTGTTTATAGCCGTATATAAGAATACTGATATGAGGCTTAATAAATGATTAACGATATGCTAAGAAGGGTTATTGCTCTTGTAAAAAAAGAATTTATAACTACATGGAAAGACCCCAGAAGCAGGAGAATAATTATTGCTCTACCGCTTATGCAACTTCTTATCTTTGCAAATGCAATTACAATGGAGGTTAAAAATATAGATGTAGCAGTCTTAGATAGAGCAAATACGGTTGAATCAAGAGAGTTGCTTTCAAGGTTTGAAAATTCGCCAAGGTTCAGAAAATTTTACTATGTAGAAAATGAAAGCTTGCTAAAAAATAAAATTGATAATCAATTTGTTCAAATAGGGCTTTATATTAACAACGACTTTTCAACAAATATTAAAAAGAAAACCCCTGCAAGTATTCTTATTATTTCGGACGGGCGTCAAACAAATTCTGCATCAATCGCCTCAGCTTATGCAACTCAAATTGCAAATGATTACGGTGATGAGATTTCTAATGTATCGTTACAGTTAAATCCTACAGTCAGAAATTGGTTTAACCCAAATTTGGAGTATCGTTGGTATTTGTTGACAATTATTGTTGCCATGTTGGCACTTATAATAACTTTACTTTTAACCGCACTATCCATTGCAAGAGAAAGAGAAATGGGCACTTTTGACCAGCTTGTTGTTAGCCCTTTAACTTCTTTTGAAATACTCTTGGGTAAAACCTTGCCGCCTTTGGTTATTGCTATGTTTTTAACTGTAATTATGACCTTGATAATTATAGTTTTTTTCAAAATTCCGTTTAATGGTTCGGCAATTTTGTTTTTGATCTCTGTTTTTATTTCACTTTTGTCAATAACAGGTGTCGGTTTATTTATATCCTCTATCTGCAAAACTCAGCAACAGGCAATTTTAGGAGTAATAACTTTTCAGATGCCGGCAATTTTATTGTCAGGCTTTATTTCTCCAATTGAAGATATGCCCCAATTTTTACAACATTTAACAATGTTAAATCCAATACGCTTTTTTATGCTTTTAGTCAGAGGTATATTTTTAAAAGGGATGAGTTTTAATGATGTTTTTTATAATCTTATTCCTTTGGTTTTAATAGCAATTTTAACCCTTAGTCTTGCCGCTTTAACATTTAAGCGAAAATTGGATTAAAATATTTTGCAACTATACTTATTTAAGTATTATTAAAAAAACTTAGATTATTCTGGGCCTCCATGTTATTATTACGTCATGAAATGTGTCATATTTGATTTGGATGGAACGCTTTTATATACGCTTGAAGATTTGTTTAATGCAACAAATTACGCTTTAAGGTATTTTAATCACAAAGAAAGAACAATGGATGAGGTAAGAAGTTTTGTTGGCAACGGTATTGCAAAACTTATGGAACGAGCTGTCGGTAAACCTTGCAGTCAAAATGAGCTAAGCGAGTATCTTGATGTTTTCAGACAATATTATTCTAAAAATTCATGTAAAAATACTAAACCTTATGAGGGTATTGTTGAAATTTTAGAACAATTAAAAGCTCAAGGAGTAAAAATTGCGGTTAACTCAAATAAATATGATGCTGCAGTTAAATTTTTATGCAGGGAATATTTTGCCGATTTAATATCATTAGCCTTGGGCGAAAGCGAAAATTGTCCTAAGAAACCCAATCCTGCGGGGGCTAATAAAATTTTAAAATATTTTAATTGCGATAAAAATAATGCAGTGTATGTAGGCGATTCCATAACTGATATTCAAACTGCCAAAAATGCCAATATTCCTTGCATTAGTGTTACTTGGGGATATTGTAAAAAAGAAATTTTAAAAACAAGCAACGATTTAACCGTCGATAATACTTTTGAATTGATAGAAGCAATAAATAATATTCTAAAAATATAAACTTGAATATTGCCTTAGCGGGCAATATGAATTTAAGTTTTTTAAGGTTATCTTACTAATGCAATTTGAATAAAGTGAGGTAAATATGGAAAAGGTTTATTCTTGTGTAAAAGAGTCTTATGTTTTAAGCGATTTAACAACAAAAAAGGAACAAAGCGAAAAAGAAATATTTGCGGCAATATTGGCACATGGGCTTAAAACACCTACTATTGCTCAAATACGCTCTTTAGAATTACTTTTAAGTGAGGCTTTGGGTGCTTTTAACGACGAGCAAAAAGAACTTCTTTACCAGACACTTGAATCCTGCAGGTATATGTACAATATGATTAACAATGCTATTTTTGCATATCGCATGGAAGATTGAGATTTATTTTATTAAGCAGTGTAATTTTAAATGCAGCAATAAGTATTCATAAAAAAACAGTTTTTTGATATACTGGTATTAAAATTAATGAGGTATGAAAATGTTAAATACTCTTGATTCACTTGTTTTAATAATTGATATTCAAGAAAAACTGACGAATATGCTCGCTGATGAAATTCGTGAGCAAATGATTATAAATTCTCAAAAACTTGTTGCTGCAGCAAAAGCACTTAATGTTGACACAATTGTTACGGAACAATATCCCAAAGGTCTTGGACAAACAATAGAAGGCATAAGGGATATACTCGATCAAAATTATATCCCATTTGAAAAAACAGCATTTAATGCACTTTTGGAGGATGGTTTTGCAAGTAAAATTAAAAGCCACAATAAAAAACAAGTTGTTATTTGCGGTATAGAATCTCATATTTGTGTTCTTCAAACTGCAGTTGCACTATTAAAAGAAGGTTATGAAGTATATGTTGTAAAAGACATTTGCGCTTCAAGAAAAAAATCAGAATTTAAATGTGCCATGGAGCTTTTAAGGCAATGCGGTGCAAAAGTTTGCTCTCTTGAGATTATTCTTTTCGGATGGTTAAAAGGAGCAAAAAATCCCAACTTTAAAGAAGTACAAGCACTTATAAAATAAAAAGTCGGAGGAATATTATGAAAAAGATTTTATCAATTTTAATGCTTTCTTTTATGTTAACGCTTGCTACTCCTTGTTTTGCAGGGACACATGGTGTTGACGGACATGTGAGCGCAAGATCTGTTGGCGCAAGTTTATTATCACTTTTAATTTGGCCGGGATTAGGTCAAATCGTAAATGATCAACACGAAGATAAAGTTGTTACCCATGCGCTTTTGGGTTTAACCGGTATTTTTAGATTTTGGTCATTCTATGATGCTATAATAGACAGAAACGGCGGAGTCTGGCATAACAGAATATAAAAGTCGTGTTAAGTTTAATTTATCTAAAAGACAGTGCAAATTTGCACTGTCTTTTAGATTTACTGCTATTTGTATCTTTCAAGCGGAACAGCATAAAAAACTGTTTCACCATGATAGATTGTGTAGTGTCTTATAAAAAATCTGTATTTTTCGCCGACTATTTTTTCTATATATAACGGAATTTCCCATAAATCTTGAGGATTATGATATAAACACACTGCAAGCACGGGTCTGTCGTTTGCAATATGGTTTTTTGCACCTTCTAATGCTTTTAGTTCCATCCCTTCGATATCTATTTTTATAAAACTGATTTTTGTTTCTTTTGGGATATCCTCATCAATTGGTACAACTTGTATTTTTTCATTTCCATTATTTGTAAAACCGCTAGAACTTGTTTCAAGCTTTTCAAATGATAAAACTTCATTTTTATTACTTACACCAACATCTCTGAATTTTACATTGTATCCTTTCAGGTTATCTTTAGCTTTTTCTAAATTTGAGATATCAGCCTCATAAATATACGCATCTGAGATGCCGCCACAATATGATATAATACCTAATGTTGAATCTCCAATATACCCGCCGCAATCCACAAATATTTCGTGATTATTTAATTTCAAAAAATCTTCAAAATATTGCTCTTTTTTGCTTTTTGAATAAGCATCTATTAGTAGTGAGCTGTTTCTGTTTAATCTCCAAGTGCATATATCGCTAAAAACCTGCTTTGATTTTTTGTCATAGAGAAGATTGTAAACTTTTTCATATTCCTCTATATGTGTTTTTAAATCAGCAAGCAGAATTTTATAATATTTATTATAATCGCTTGATTTGCACTGTGACCATTCAAACCATTCGGAATATGTGTTAAAATGTTTGTTCTTTAAAATACTTATTATTTCTTTAAAGCTTTTACTTCTAAAAAGCATTTCTTTTTTAGCTTTTTTTAAATATATTTTTCTTATGTTTTCTTCTTTTATTTGCTGCTGCATTTTAAATAATTCATCAAGTGAATTATTTCTACATGCATCAATTACATTATTAAAATTTCTTCTACTCATATAAATAATACTTTGTACTACGTTATTATTCATAATTATACAAAAAAATATAAAAAGTAGTTACAATTATTTTGTTGCTGTTGAAAAATAATTCGTAAATTATTTTATCCTCGCTTTATAAGTTATAGTGTGTATTAATTCTTATTAACCAAAGTTCTATGTTTACTGTTTTACAATTTCACCTTGTTTTGTTTTTTCTATAATTTGCAGTATTTCATTTTCTAAATCCAAAAGCTCTTTTTTCTTTTCGAGGCTTTGTTTTTCTCTCCAAGCCGCAAGGTCTTGCTGGAATTCTTCTGATGTTATAATGCACTCACCTGTTCCTACTTTAGATTTATATTTTTGCCCGAATTGTTCAACAAAGTCGCTGTATGCACTTATAATTTTATTGGAAATGTTTTCTGCGTTTCTTAATATTGTTTCAATGTCGTAACTTATTCTGTTTTTCAAATTAACGGACATAAAAGATGAACTTCCATATTCAGAACCTATTGAAACTCTGCCTGTTTTTGCGCCCATTCCCATTTTCTGTACCGCAAGTTTTGCCATATTTGTTGCCATTGACATATCTTGAGTAATGCCCCAGCTTCCTTCCATGTTAAAGAAATATTTTTCACTAGAGTAGCCGCCAAAATCACAGATTATTTCAGAGAATATTTTTTCAAAACTGTATTCACTGTTTTCTGAATTTTTGGGATACATTGCGCCGCCATAAGTTCCTCTCGGGTCAAGGGTTATAAAGTTAACTTTATCCGGCAAATGCCAAGGCTTATTTTCTTTTTTTGCTATTTCATACATAATTTGCAATGTTAGTGCATGTCCGCATTCATGCTTTGCTACAAGCTCATTTTCGTGTTCGTTTTTTTGCATTGTAGACACCCTGCCGGTGGTTGTTTGCAAATATGCTTCAGTCATATCGGACTTATCGATTATTGTTTTTCCTCTTTCACGTGAAATTGTATCAGCTTTTTCAAGTAAATAAATTATATCTACGACACTAAAGTACATAGTTGTTTCTGCTGCATTTTTTATTATTTTATCTTCTTCTTCGGATGTGTTTCCTACTTTTAAGCCGTTTTTGGATATGTAGTATCTTATAATATCCTCTCTATCTTTTGTGTCTTGAGGAGAATAAATTATGATTTTATTTAAGAACTTATGCGGTTTCATAATATTTTCATCAAGGGTTTCAGGATAGTTTGTGGAGCCAACAATTATGATATTTACATCACTTTTTTTTCTTAAATTTTCCATTTCTTCAAGCAATTGTGAAAAAGCTTTTTGTTCATAAATTGATGAAATACCAAACAAAGGATTAGAACCAAAGTTGTCAAAATTTTCAATAAATATCATTGCGGTATTGTTTTTATTTGCTTGCGCTTGAGCTTTTGCGGTTGAAATAAGTTTTTTAATTTTTAATTCCGACAAATTAGAATTTGCACTAAGTGCATCTATGTCTTTAAGTGCAAAATCTCGTGCATTTATTGTAATCATTGGTATTTTAGCTTCACCTGCTATGCATTGAGCAGTATGTCTTCTTCCGCCGCCATAAGATGAACCGTTATCTAAAAATGTTGTAAAACCTTTTACATAGCCTTTTTTGGCCATTTTTATCTGCTCAACTATGCTTTTTGCTTCAGCTTTTGTCATAGGAGAGCCTATAATGTCATCTAAAGTTTTTTCCGTGTCAAATGTTATTCTAAATTCGTTTTGTTCTCCGTTAGAACTTTTTTGCTGTATACTATTGAGTTCGTTTTCATAAACTTGAATATTTTCTGCATTTATTTCGCCCTTATCCACATAATAAGAAGCAACTTTACTTAAGTAGTTTATGGCTTTTTCAGGGTAATAGCCGTCAGCTTCATCGGTAATTCCAATGGCTAAACTTATGGCTTCAGGAGTAAAAACTTTATTTGTTTTTGTTTTTATATATTTTATTCCTCTGTCAGAGGTCAGTATTTCTTTTGCACCATTTGCATCAATCATAGGTATTGGTATCATACCGTAATGTTCAAGCGATTTTTTAAGAGCAGCATCGGAGGCTGTGTTGGCATAGTATGTGTCTTTGTTGGATACCAGAATAATTCTTACATTTGGAGCGTCTTCATTTTTTATAAGTTTTTGTTCATCAGAATTTAAATATATTTCACGTCTTTGTTCAACGTAAGTGTTTGCTTTTAGTATTTCACTAAAGTTCAATATAAATATATATGTCTTTGAAGGATCTTTTTTTGCTTGCTTTACGTATTCACCAAGAGTTTCAAAAATAGCATTCGGTTTAAATACAACTATTTCAGTGTTTTGTGCATTTAAGTTTGTATATTTTTGTCCCGATTTATGTATTAGGTTAACAAAACTTGAAACTAAATGTTCATAAGCTTGAGTATTTTCACTTTCAAAAGTTACATAAACATCGTTTCCTAAATCAAGATTTTTCCACAATTTATCAGCAAGTGTATCATAAAATTGCAGGTGGTTTTTGTCTTTTGTTGAAATATCTTCAACCAGTGTAGCTTTTTGTGTTTCAAACTGAAGATCTTTAAACCTTTGTTTTATTTTATCGTTATCTAAAAAACCTAAAATAGCTACCAAAAATATATCATCCGTGAAATTGTCAGAGTTTTTTATTTCTTGCATTGTTTGATATGCTGAGTTTAAAGCTGCAATTAGTTTGTCATCGACGTTAGTTTTTTTGAATTTATTTCTTTGGATTTTATGGGTATTCGATTGCGTTATTTCTTGCATTGTTTGTCGTAAATATTTCTCCAAAATTTCTTTTGCTATATTTCTTAATTTTTCGTCTTTTAATAAATTAATAACGCCTATTTTTTCCTCAAAAGTGTAGGGCAAATATTGCCGTGCATTTTCCTGATATTCAATTGAACCCGAATTTAGTCTGTCTATGTATTTAATTAATTCGCTAAGTATTGCTGCAAGCAGGTGTTCTTCTGTAACGTTGCCATCACCGTACTTATTTGCAATATATTTTGTTTTATTCCATATTTTATTTGCAGCGGGCGTAAATTCTTCTTGGGCTTCCAAGAATTTTTTTCTTCCGCTTTCTTCAAACAGTCCCGTAAAATTAATATTATAGTATGCTGAATTTACCGTGCTTAATTCAGAAATGACAGGATACGATGCTGTTTTTGTCTTGCTTTTGTTAAATGTTTTGTTTGAAAAATTTTGTTTGTTAATGCTTGTAATCTTATCTATTCTCATATTATTCCTCGTTTTTTTGTACAAATTCCTTGAAAAATATTTTTTGTCATTAAATGGCAGAATATTTGTTTATATTTTACAAAAATTTATATTTCCCCTTTAGGGTGATGTTTTTTACTTTATTACGATTTATAAATTCAAAAAAAGAAAGAGGTAAAAATGTTTAAAAAAATATTGCTTGCAGCAGGAGCCATAGGAGCAGCTGCCCTTGGGGTCAAGGCTGCTAAAAATATGCACAAAATGCCCTTAATTGGAGATAGAGCCCCATTTTTTAGCGCAAATACAACAAACGGGACAGTGAATTTTCCTTGCGATTACGATGGTAAATGGGTTATTTTATTTTCTCATCCTGCAGATTTTACGCCTGTTTGCACAACTGAGCTTATGGCATTTCAAAGATACTACGATAAATTTAAAGAAATTAATACAGAATTAATAGGCTTATCTGTTGATAACCTTGAATCTCACAAAAGTTGGATTTTATCAATGAGTGAGAAAATGGGTACACAAATTACCTTCCCCTTAATTGATGATAAAAATGGTGAAATTGCTCGTAAATACGGTATGTTACAAAATGACACCAAAACAGTGCGTGCCGTTTTTGTCATTTGTCCAAAAGGCAATATTCACGCTATTATTTACTATCCGCAAACAATTGGCAGAAATTTAGATGAAATTTTAAGATTAACAACCGCACTTCAGGTAAGCAAGGCTTTTGATGTAGGAATTCCAGCCAATTGGCAGGTGGGGGATGATGTTATTGTGCCGCCTGATAAAAAGGCTTATCAAATGAGCGATGAAGAAAAGCGTGCACAAAGCATAACTTGTCATGATTGGTATTTGTGTAAAAAATCACTTTCTAAACAAGAAATAGACGAGAAATTAAAAAACTTTTAAAATCCCAAAAACGGTTGATGTAAATAATGCCCTAACGTAATAGAATTTTATTATGTCGGGCATTATTTTAAATAATTCTTTAATCAAGGCTTTGGCGGATTTAATTTCAATTGTACCGCTTTTATTTATAACTTTTGCCGTTATAGAATTCATTGAGTATTTTTACTTTGATAAAGTTTTAGTTTTCATTAAAAAATCCGGTAAATTTGCCCCATTAATTGGTTCTGTTGTTGCATCCTTTCCCCAGTGCGGTTTTTCCATTATTGCAAGTGTGCTCTACATCAAGGGTTTAATTTCTCGTGGTACTTTACTTGCGGTTTACCTGTCAACATCAGATGAAGCTATACCTGTACTACTTTCTATGCCCGAGCAATATAAACTTGTATTACCTGTAATTGCAATAAAAATCACCATAGGCATAGTTGCAGGTTACGCTTTTGATTATTTTTTCCCACAAAAAAATATTTTAGAACAAAAAATTGATGAACTTTCACAAAAGGGTTGCTGCAGTCATACCCTTAAAAGCAAAGTAAGTAAGGATTTGATTTTACACCCTATTGTGCATACTATAAGCATAGCTTTGTTTATATTTTTAATTACCCTTGTTATAAATTTAGCTATGGCAAAATGCGGTTCTGCAGAAGCACTGGGTGGATATTTGATGTCTAACTCACCTATGCAACCTGTAATAGCAGCGCTTTTTGGTTTAATACCAAATTGTGCAATATCAGTTGCACTTGTAATGCTTTATACAAAAGGTGTAATTGCTTTTTATTCTGTTATAGCAGGGCTTTGTGCAAATGCAGGGCTTGGAATATGGGTTGTAATAACTAAAAACAAGGACATAAAAGATTCTATTGTCCTTGTTTTATCACTGTTTTTAATAAGCGCCTTATCAGGCATTATTTTGTATTTTTTCTAACTATCTGATAAAATTTGTCCAAATTTTTTCTTCAGGTACAGGCGCACTAATTCCATTGTTTTTACCTGCTTCAATGCATTTTAAAATCCAAGCCATATTTTGACCGAGCATGCGCAGAGTTTGCAAGCCTTCTAAATCGTCTTCCACTTGCTCGGGCTTATTTCCATGCACCATATTCCAATAACTTGATGAAATTACAGGCATTTTATTAATCATAAAATGTTTCATAATAACATCTAATGATGCTGTTGTGCCTCCACGCCTTGCGCTTACAACTGCTGCTGCGGGTTTATACGCAAAAGCACTTGAGCCGGAGTAAAAAATTCTATCCATAAAAGATAAAAGTCTGCCTGACGGGTGGGCGTAGTACACAGGTGAGCCAAAAACAAAGCCGTCAAAGTCTTTTGCCTTTTTTACAAAGTCATTAACCATATCATTTTTAATTATACACTCTCCCGTTTTTTTGCAGGCACCACAGCCGATACAGTCATTAATAGGGTCTTTTAACTGCACAATTTCTGTTTCAAT
>CALUXZ010000026.1 GCA_944324875.1 Candidatus Gastranaerophilales bacterium
CTCGCAACGTCGCCATCGATTGGTTACATCTTTCGCTTTCTCAACGAAAGCTCAAGATTTCACACACGGCTTACGCTTTTCGGGCACCTACCCTTATTAAATTTTAAAATGTACGATTGATTTGTTTTCGGTGCTGCTTTACTACTAACATTAGCACTGTTTATAATAATTTTGCCCTTGACGAGATTTGAACTCGTGGCCTCTCCCTTACCAAGGGAGTGCGCTACCCCTGCGCCACAAGGGCAAGATACCCCTGAGGGCATGACATTATTATGATAATTTAAAAGTGCAATTGTAGAAAATCTGCCGATGGAGGGAATCGAACCCCCAACCTACGGTTTACAAAACCGTTGCTCTACCATTGAGCCACATCGGCAATTCTACCTTATATGTACAATATTATTAAGGACAAGGCAAACTGTCAAGCAAAATTTATATTTTACCAAACAACTTAAGCGACATACTATACTTAAATCTTGCAATTGTCGAATTTATATTTAAAATTTTATTATTTGGACAAAAATTCATTGCGAAATTATACAAATCCTTGTTAAAACCTGCCTTAATTATCCAAAAATTGAGCATTTTCGCACTTTTTTCATAAAAAATTTTTTCATTTTCCTTGGCATGTGTTTTTGAATATTTAAGTGCGAGAGGTAAATATTCTAAAATCGTGCTTGTATTAATGCCCTTGTGCCCTTTCCTATAGCAATAATATTGCCCTTTTATATACGAAAAACTTTGTGCTTTTTCTAAAATTTCCCAATAAAAAGGCAAATCTTCGCCAAATAAAAGAGCCTTAAAATTTATTGCATTTTTTAATAAAAAGTCCCTTTTGTAAAATTTTGTACACAATTCGTAGTTTACCTCAAAAAGCTTTTCTTTTGCGGCGTTTTTACCAAAAGGACGGGGGAGTTTTTTAATTTTATCTAATCGATATTGAGGGTTTGAGAACTTGTATTTATTTTTATTTTCCCAAAAAACAA
Source organism: Candidatus Gastranaerophilales bacterium (assembly GCA_944324875.1). Taxonomy (GTDB): domain Bacteria; phylum Cyanobacteriota; class Vampirovibrionia; order Gastranaerophilales; family Gastranaerophilaceae; genus Galligastranaerophilus. Next base: position 987 of record CALUXZ010000026.1, read on the forward strand.
AATAAGGACAAAAAAGAACATCAACATTTGTGCGCAAAAGCTCGTCATAAACATCTTTTAACATGCCATTTTCAATATAGTCATCGCTATCAAGAAAAAATACATACTGCCCATTACACATATTTATAGCAATGTTTCTTGCATTTGCAGCACCTTTATTTTCACTTAGTTTTATTAATTTAATTCTCTCATCGTTGATTTTTTCTATAACTTTTAAAGTATTGTCAGATGAGCAATCATCAATTATAATAAGTTCATATTCCCCAAAGTTTTGGTTTAAAACACTAAAAATACATTGTTTAATGTATTTTTCACTATTATACGCAGTTATGACGATTGAAAAAAAAGGTCTTTTCATATTATAATTTTACAATAAAAGTTCACTTGTTATAATAATTAAAACAGTTTTTAAGTAGAGAAAGCAAATGCAGGTTATTCAAACTATAAACGATACTATAAGAATCCTCTTTAGCCCCGTTGATGAGGACTTTAAACTTCTTGATTTTCTTCTTGTACAAGAGGCTGACAATAAATATCTTGCACAAATAATTGAAATTTATGATGACAAATACGATGCTTCGCAAAATGTAGCACGTGTTAAATTATTTTTTAAAGTAAACGAAAAAGGCGAAGTATCGGGTTATGACCACTTCACACCTTCAAAAGAATGCGAAATCAAAAAAATTAAACGTGATGAGATTTTAACTTTTATAAATGAAGACAAAGAGGCTCTAACAATAGGTTTAGACTATCAAAGCTCAGAGTCTTTTGATATTAACCTTGATTTTCTAAAAAACAATTCTGTAATTTTTGCCGATAAAATTGAACATTCTAATAATATAAGTTTACATCTGGCATCTATTCTTTCAAGATACAATAAAAAAAGCGTGGTTTTTGACTATAGCGGGACATTAGAACTTCAAAACGCCAAAAAACTCATTTTTACAAAAGATGTAAAACTTCCGCTTGACTTTAATACAATTAACTACATCTGGGAAAAGGGTCTTTCAACTGCAACGCTTGAAACACAAGCTATTTGTCGTGAAATTTTTAACGAAATTCAAACTTTTGCAAAAAATACCCCTGAAAAATTCATTCCTTTTAAAAAATTTCTTGAAGTTATTGAAATTCAGTACAAAGCCACTCCCATAACAGAACTTACGGTTTTACTGAATAAGTTAAATGCATACCAAAAAAATAATATTTTTGCAGAGCGCAAAAAAGATTTTGAAGGAATTAAAAAAGCTGTTCAAGAAAATGAAATTACAATTCTTGATTTTTCAGAACTTAAAACAAGCTGGCACAAAGAATTTTGTGAATTTTCCATAAGGAATATAAAAAATGCTTTTGTATTTACAAGACTAAACGAAACAAATACGGATGCCGATTTAATTAACTTTATATATGATAAAAACCCTGAAATAACACTGGTTCCAAGTATTTCATATACCTATTCCAAAATGCCTCATATAATTGAGCGTGCAAATAATTTCATACTTCTGCCAACGCTTAACCCAAGACGTGATTTTGGTGCAGCAAATTTTGAACTGTCTTCAATTGCGCAGGACGAGTGCATCTTATTTGGTCAGGATACCGAAAATTTCATTTTCACAATAAAAAACAATAAATTTTCTGACACTGAAAATTCAAATACAAAAACAACTAAAACAATCAGGCTAAAATTTAATGAAAATCCTTTAAAAGAGGTTAATTTAAAAGAAAAATTTAAAAACCACAGCGCAGCAAACGTCGTATTTGATGAAGAAAATGAAAAAACTTCTCAGGAGCAAATTCCAACAGAAGAAGAATTGGATTTTTTTGAACAATTTGAATTTCAAGAACAAACGGAGGAAGAAAAAACTCTTGTAAAAAAGCCTGATGAAAGTAGTGTTGAAAAACACTACGAACAGGAAAACCCTTTCGAAGAAACGCAAACACAAGAACAAGTGCCTCAAGAAGAAAATGTGCCGTTTAATTTAACCCAAAGTTTAAAATATAACGAAGAATCGATTGAAGAAGAAAATCCCGAACAACCAAACGAAGAAATAATTGAAGAAGAAATAATTATTGAAGAAGGCTCCAATCCCATTTTTACACAGGAAAATGAAGAAATAATTGAAGGAGTTGAAGTAGCGCAAGAAGACGAGCAAATCGAAACACCTTCTTTAATTACCATAAGTGAAGAAAAAATTGCACAAACAAAAGAGGAAATTCTTCAGGAGGAACCGGCTCAAATTGTTATGGAGCCTAAAATATCCGAAATAACAGAACAACAAGAAGAAGAAACGGAACAACCGCCTCAAAATTTTGAAAAAGAACATCAAGAAACTGTTGAAACTATTGAAGAGTCGCAAGAAAACTCAAAAGAAGAATCAAGTGAAGATGCGACAACGCAAGAGGGAACTTTTAAAAATATACTTGAAGAATCTCAAGAAGAAAGTGAAGACGACTCTGACTCTGATGAAAATATTTCTCTTGAAGATATAGCAGCTCAATCAATTGAGAGTGCTTTCAGTGAAGTAATAGATACAGAACAAGACAACGAAAATAAAGAACAGACCCCGCCTGAAGATAATAGCGGCAAACTTGTGGTAGATGAAAATGTTGTAATTGATTTAGAAAAAATTAAAGAACATATCGACACTGAAAACGGAAGCGAATTACCTCTTTTTAGAAATAAATCCGCAAAAAAAGAAAAGGCTCAATTTAAAGCAGGCGACCGTATTGAGCATGATAAATACGGAATTGGTGAAGTTGTAAAAGTTATTAATTATGCAAACCGCTCTCTTTTGCAAATTAACTTTAAAGAAGTTGGCAAAAGGCTTTTGGACCCTGATATTGCAAATATAAGAGAAGTTAAAACACAAGAATAAAGCATACAAAAGTTTTTTATTTCATAAATTCATTTAAATCAACAAATTCAACCGCTTCTTCAATTGTATCAAATGTATGAATTATATTGTTTAAAAATACAAAATTAAGTGCTTTTTTAACATCTTCACAAGGTTTAACCAATATAAACAATCCGTCTTTTTGCGAGGTTGCTTTATAAACATCTGCAAAAATACTTGCATAACTGTCTGAAAATATTTTTATATGTTCAAGGTTAAAAATAATATTAGGTTTACCTGTTAAAACATTTGTTGTAGCTTCTTTTAAAATTTTATCTATATATTTTTCGTTATTAATTTTATAAATAGTCATTACACAAATAGTATCGTTAATATAATACTTTTGGAATTCTTCATTAATAATTTTATTTGTTGAATTTGAGATGAATTTTAAAATACCTTCATGCCACTGCGGTTGTTTTGGTATAAATTCATCAACACCGAATTTGTAACATTCTTGAATCATTTTTGTATCATCAGTACCTGATATTACGATTAATTTAAAGTCTTTTTCACCTTCATTTTTAATTTTGTTTGCTTCCGCTATAAGTTCAAAACCATCTTTTGCATCAGGTAAGAATAAATCTATAATTAAATAATCAATTTTTTTCTTTTTAAGCTCTGTTAAAGCTTCTTCTTTATTCCTTGCAACATAAACATTTATGCCGATTTTTTTAAGCATTGATGTCAATTGATAAATAGATAATTCCATATCATCAACAATAAGAACGTTAATGCTTTCTGCCGTAAAAAAGCTTAGGGGGTAATTAAAAAAGTTTAATTTCCTTTCAAGTGCAATAAGCGCCCTTGAAACTGTCTCCGAGCTTTCAATTTCAGGGTTAACATCAATACCTGAAAGCTTTACCAAGTTTAAAAACTGGTCATGAGTAAGTTTTATTTCATCTTCCATAATCTTAATTATACAATATTATCCATAAAATGCCACAAAAAAAATTTTGTAATATAATAATCTCAAGGGGACAACGACAGGAGCGTGCAATGCAGGACACATTAAATGTAAAGGCTTTCGGCAAAAATGACATAAGAGGGATTTTTCCCTCAGAAGTTAATTCCCAGCTATTTTTCTATACTGCAAAAGGTTATGTAAACTGGGTGAAAGAACAGTTTACAAAAATAAACGGAGAAAGGCAATCTGCACAAGATTTACTTTTCTGTGTATGTATGGACGCAAGATTACATTCAAAAGAACTAAAAGATGCACTTATACAAGGTATTTTATCTCAAGGTGCAAATGTATTGGATTTAGGTCTTGCTCCCACACCGCTTGGCTATTTTAGTGAGTTTGCAAAAATTGATAAAGATATAACTGAAGATAAAACCGTAAACGGTGCGCTTATTATAACAGCATCACATAACCCGAGTGAATATAACGGACTTAAAATGACTTTTAATAAAGCTTCATTAAACGAAGAACAAATTAAAGAAGTAAAAGAGTACACTCTAAAAGCTTTTGAAGACTCTAAAGAAAATACTTACAGAACAATAGCTTGCGGATTTAATAAAAAATACGACATTATAACAAACTATTGCGATAAAATTTCCAATATGTTTGATAAAATAGGTGCAGGTATTAAAATTGTTGTGGATAGCGCAAATGCTACAGGCGGATTAGTTGCCCCACAACTTTATCGTGAATTGGGTTGCGAAGTTATCGAACTATTCTCAGAACCTGATGGAAATTTCCCAAACCACCATCCAAATCCATCTGATGAAAAAACCCTTGACGCTATTAAAAAAGCAGTTGTTGAAAATAAGGCGGATTTTGGAATAGCATTTGACGGAGATTCTGACAGGATAGGTGTTGTAAGTTCGCAAGGCAAAACAATATCAGGAGATAAACTGCTTTTAATTTATGCCCTTGATTTAATAAACGAACTTAAATCAAGAGGGGAAAAACCAACTGTTGTAAGCGAAGTTAAATGTTCACAAGTGCTTTATGACACAATTAATGAAAAAGGCGGCAATGCAATAATGCACAAAACAGGTCATGGCTACATAAAGTCAAAAATGAAAGAAACAGGTGCACTTTTAGCAGGCGAAATGAGCGGTCATGTTTTCTTTAAAGACAGGTATTTCGGCTATGACGATGCAATTTATGCCGGCTGCAGACTTATTGAAATTGTAGCTAAAAATAAAAAACAAAATCCTAATTTTGACTTAAGGGAATTAATTTCCCCTTTTGATAGAGTTCATTTATCTCAAGAAGCAAGGCTAAAATGTCCTAATGAATATAAAAAAGCAGTACTTGAAGAACTTGAGGGAAAAATATCTGATGAGCTTTTTAATTCAAAAATAAAAGAAATTATTACAATTGACGGTTTAAGAATTATTTTTGAGGACGGTTTTGCACTTATCAGACAAAGTAATACCGAACCTGTTTTTACCTTAAGGTTTGAGGCTAAAACAAAAGAACGTTGCGAAAGCTACCAAAATATTCTTTGCAACCTGACTAACGAGCTTGTTGAAAAACATGCAAAGACAAAAGTCTAATTTTATTAGACTTTGTGGTAATTTAAATTTTAGTAATAAATGACTATAAAATTTTAAACTAAGGTTGATATAATTATAAATATGAAAAAACTCCTCGCAAACATCATAATAACGGCTTTATTTGTTGCACTTAACGGTTTTTACACATCAGTTTGGGCTGCAGGAGTTTTGCCTCTTGCAAGTCATCTTTCAAAAATAGAAAATGATTTATGGGGTTTTGAATACAGCAATGATACTGAAAACGACAGAATCAGCAGAATTGAAAAAAATGTTTTCGGACAAACAAATACAAACGAAACTTTAGAAAAAAGAATTGAAAAAATCAACCGTGCATTGGGTATCGAATCACAAAAAGAAGCTCAAAGCAGTGCAGGAGAACTCATGCAGGAAGAAGTAGAAGGTGTAAGCTACCCGCAAATTGACCAGCTTGAGTTAAAAATGTTTTCTAAGGTTTATGACAAAGAAAATATATACAAACGCTTGGAAAGACTGGAAAAGAAAATTTTTGGTTCAACTCAGGAAGGCAACCTCGCTTCAAGAACAGATAAACTTAAAGGTTATTTAAACATTGACAATGCACCAAAAACAGTATATACGCAAGAAAATACGTTTGAAAGCTATAGAAACCCATCCAACTCATACGGCGCTTACGATGAATACGATTCATTTAATTCAGATATGGGCATACAAATTTCAGGTCTTGAAAATTCGCTTTTTGGTAAAACTTTTTCACAAGACCCTATCGCTCTAAGGCTTAACAGGTTGGAGAGAAAAATTTTCCAAAGAGATTTTTCAACAGATGATGATGTTTTACGTATGCAAAGACTACAAGCTGCAGCAAGTGCTAAAAAAACCGCAAAATATTATGATATGAATAAAGCACAAAAATTTACCTCGACAGGGCTGCAAATAGGCACGTTAATTCTTATGATACTTGCCATGATATTGTAATCGACAGTTGATTTTTAAATAAAATCATAAGATAATACTTTTATTATGGATAAGAAATTAACAAAAACTACGGCAATATCGCTTATTTTAGCTCTTACATTAAGCACAAACGTAAGTTTTGGTGCAATGAGCAAAGAGTCAATTAAATTATATAAAAGCGCACAAAAATTTGAATCTCAAAACAGACTAAAAGATGCTATTGACCTTATGGAAAAAGCTCTTGCAACTTCGCCTGATGATATAACTTTAAATACAAAACTTGCAGGGTTATATTCACAAACAGGAGAATACGATAAAGCTTTAAATATTTACCAAAAAACACTAAGGCTAAAACCTGACGATGGTTTTTTATACATTAGCATTGGCAATCTTTTAGAGCAAAAAAATGACTACGAAAATGCCCTTTATTCTTACAAAGAGGCACTTTCACTTATGCCGGATTACAAATATAACTATTTAAATATTGCAAATGTTGAATATATTTTAAAAGATTATCCAAATGCAATAAAAGATTACAAAATATTCTTAGCTCAATATCCTGACAACACGCAAGCTGCAACAAATCTTGCAACCTGCTACCTTGATAGCAAAGATTACAAAAACTCAATTGAAACCTTTCGAGATGTTATAAAAGAAAGCTCGTCAGACTTTAAGGAATGGGGCAGCTATGGACTTGCACTTTTAAGAGATAAAAAATACAACGAAGCAAAAGAGGCTTTTGATAAAGCTGTTAAGGTAAACCCTTCAGATTATACATCTTATGGCAACCTTGCAATTGTGCAATCGTATTTAAACGAACAGGAAAACGCTTATGCCAACTTTAAAAAAGCGTTTGAATTAGAACCAAATCTAACATCGCTAAAATTTGACTACGCTGCACTTTTAACAAAAATGGGCAAATACGATGAGGCAATAGTTGCATACAACGATTACCTTAAAAAATATCCAAATGATACAAATGCATATTTAAATCTTGGTATTTTATACAAAGGAACTCAAAAACCAAAAGAAGCTATTGCAGTTTTACAAAAGGGCGTAAAACTGGATGTTACTAATGCAAATATGAAAAATGAGCTTGGAAAAAGTTATTTTGATAATAAAGAATACTCTAAAGCGATTGTTATTTACAATCAAATACTTGCACAAAACAAAAATAACCTTCAGGCTTTATACAACAAAGCTCTTGCATATCAAGGCGCAAAAGAATTTAAAAAGGCAGAGGCAATTTATTCTTCACTTTTGAAAGAACCTGTTGAAAATCTTTCAAAATACAACCTTGAATTTCCAAATATTCAACAGTCGCTTGCTTCAAATTACATAGCTTGGGCAAATTACTATAACACCAAAAAAGACTATAAAAACGCAAAAGAAACTTATGCAAAAGCACTTGCAATAAATCCTGATAATACAAACGCATACAAAGGTCTTGCAAAAACGTATGAAGATATGGGAATTAAAGACCTTGCAGTAGAAAACTATGAAAAAGCTATCCAAATTGAGCCTGAAAATGCTGAGTTGTTTATGAGCTATGGTGAAACATTAGAGCATTTAAATGATTTAGAGCAAGCTCAAGGTGCATTTTCAAAAGCTATTGAACTGGACAGTAAATCAAGTGAAGCTTATGTATTATCAGGCGACAACTACTTAAAACAAAAAAATCTTGAAAAAGCTATTGAACAATACAAAAAAGCTCTTGAACTTTCAAATGATGACGATTCAATAACAATTAAAATCGGAAACTGCTACAAATATTCAAACGAAAATTCAAAAGCAATGGAATACTATACAAAAACTCTAGACATTAACCCTGTTAATGAAAACGCATATTTTAATATTGGATTAATTAATTACGAAGACGAAGATTACAATGAAGCTGTTGCAAATTTTTCAAAAGCAATAGAATTAAAACCCGACTTTGCTTATGCTTACTGGGGTTTAGGCTCATGCTATGAGATAATGCACCAACCAAAAGATGCTATTTATAACTTTGAGAAATACACAGAATACGCCCCTGATGAGGATTCCAAAGCTAAAGCACAGGAAAAAGTAGATACTCTCTACAAAGAACTTGTAAAATGAAAAAAATAGTACTCATTTTATGTATTATTATGCAGATTTTTTTACTTGGCGGATGCAGTAGCGACCCTTTTATAGTTTTCAGTGCACAAAATCCCAAAAATGGTTTTAATAAAAATCAAATAGAATATAATTTTAAAGTTGAACAACCTGTTTATTATGCACTTATTGCACCAAAAGGCTTTAAGGATGATATAGTTAGAATTTCTCTTACCAAAAAAGATACAAAAAGCGAGTTTTGGGGTTATACAAACTATCGAAATACAACAATAAAACTAAATGGTGAAAATTATTACAGTGATTATTTTATAATAAGAGAAGAAGGAATTTTTGTACTACAGGCTTTTAATTTAAAAAACTTAAGTAAACCTATAGCAACAGGGATTTTTAGAGTTTATGCAAATTAAAAATTTTATAGAAGATTTAATACAACATATTAAAAATAAAATATTCTCATCAAAATATGTAGTTAAGGGTAAATGCAAAAAATGCGGGCAATGCTGCTCTACAATACTGTTTTCGGATGAAAACGGATACATAAAAACTCCTGAAAATTTTTTAAAACTTTGCAAAAGAAATAAAAGTCTAAATAATTTTACTATAAACGGAAAAATTAGCGATGTTGACACAAATAACCCCCAATACGGAGCTTTATTATTTAAATGCAAATCTCTAAAAGAAAACGGGAAGTGTGGAAAATATTTTCTGCGACCTATTTTTTGCAGAGATTATCCCTCGATAAATCCCTCTTTTATACAAATGGGTGGCACAACCCTTGATAATTGCGGTTATTACTTTGATGTAAATAAAAAATTTGAAGAATATTTAAATTAAATATTTTCAGGAACTTTCACCCTGTAATATTTAAGGTTTTCAAACGGACTTGTGCTTTTGCCCACCTTATCAGGGTTTTTAATTGTCAACTTATCATACTGTATTTTTGAATTATCTTTGCCGACTAAAAATAAAACATCAAAAAGCATTCTTTCTCGGTACGTGTCATAAGAAAAAGCAACTTTTACATCTTCAGGCCCTGCTACAACATAAAATTTATTTTCTGTTAGCAAATCTCTGTCAGGATTATCCCTTAAAAGAGAGATTGTACCCTGATACCCAAGTGCCAAATACTTACCCAGTCTTATATTTTCATCGATAACAAGGAACTGTTTACCATAAACATACTGGTCAAATATTAAAGGGCTGACTCCGTGTATACCTGCCATACCGTAACTTATACGAGAGCCCCAATTTTTAACACGTGTTTGAAGTGAAGGCCCAAATCTTACAATTCCGGTTACATCACCCGTCCCATATAACGTGGCGCCGGCCTGAGTATATAAGTAACCACGTATGTACATGTCTTGCTCGTCATTTTTCTTTTCAAAAACCATTCTGGATAATTCGCCCTGCCATCTAAAACGTGTAGTACCAAACCTGCTATCTTTTTCGGCAACTCCGTAATCAGTTACATAACCGCCTGAAAATCTTTGCTTAAATGTTGCCTTAAGATCAGGTACCTTATACGTTTTGTCATAAACCAACTGAGCCATATACCCCGGTTGTCTTCTGCCGTAAAACCATTCATCAAAATATGCATGACGACCATAATCTATGTACCAGTTTTTATTAAATTCATATTTACCACGAACTATAAAATTCTCACTTGAGGTTGCATAAGCCGCCTCTATAAAATTTCTTTTTGAACGATACCTTGCAATACCGCCAATACCAATGCCAGAATCATACACTAAAGCCGGCATAACTTTTAATGTACCGCCAAATGGTACTTCAGTTGCATAACCCCAACCAAAATACGTACCAAAATCTCTTATCATACCTATTTCAGGAAGGTTTGTTTCTACATAAGTTTGGGCTTTATCCGTTAGAATTTCAGCACTTGATGCCGTTGCGACTTTAAACTTCTTATAATAAATATCAGCGTTTTTAAATGTTATTGTATCGTGATCTCTTTTACTTTCAATTATAATTTCTTTTGTTTTTATTTTAAGAGGTTCTGTTCTTTTCTTTTTTAAATCAGATGTTGCAAACTCCGGTTGCACTATGTCCGGATCTAAATAACCAAATCCCTTTGACTGAAGTGTCATCTCTATATCTTTTGCAAGCTGAATATCCCCGTTTAGCATTTGAATTTCATTTGCATAAGCATATCCCTCTTGAGCTCTTAAGGTCATAAGACCTACTGTGCCTGTAGGTTCATTCATAAGCACATTTTCTTCATTGAGATTTATGCTCATAAAGTCACCTTTTATGCTTGAATTATCTTTATTTAAAACAACATTGTCAAAAAGTCTTATTATATTTGTATCCCTGTTATATATTGCTTTATCTGCACTTAAGGTGGTGTTATCCGGATAAGTTTTAATAATAACATGCCCCCTTGCTTCTATTTCGTTTCTATCCTCAAAATATTCCATTTCATCGGCATCAAGAGTTAAATTTTGCTTCGATGAGACAGTTTTTTCATTTGATGAAGTGTCAGAAGGGGTTATTATTTCATCGTTTTGGACTTGCGTCTTTTGTTTTCTTTCTTTTATTACATCTATTAAGTTAGGGACTTCTACCCCCGGGCCTTCATAGGCATCTTCACTTTTAAACCCTCCAAAATTGACCTCTTGTATGTCTTCAACAACTTGTTTTTCGACTTCATTAGGATTTATTGTCGGAGCATTTATAACTTCAAGAGCATGCGATGCATTAGCAAAATAAATAAATGCAACCAGTGAAAAAACAGATATTATAAGCCTTTTAGCATTCCTCACGTTTTTGTACGCTTCCTCTATAAGACTGACCACAAACATTTTATCGCAAAAACATTTTTTTTACACCATGTAAAATGCCTATTATCTTGGAATAAAATTAAAAGGATTTGTCGGATTACCGTTTTGACGAACTTCAAAATGCAAGTGCGGACCTGTAGAATATCCTGTTGTACCAACGTTTGCTATAACTTGCCCTTTAACAACAGTTGAGCCTACTGAAACCCTGTAACTATTCAGGTGAGCATATAGTGTAGTTGTAGGCACTCCATTTATTCTGCCATGGTCAATAATTACAACTTTACCATATCCACCATACCAGCCAACAAAAATTACTTTGCCCGAGTTGGCAGCTTTAACAGGTGAATTCATTGGCATGCCAAGATCGACACCCGAGTGGAAAATTTTTCTTTTAAATATAGGATGAACTCTCCAACCAAAAGGCGAAGTAACAGGACCGCCAACAGGTCTTATAAAACCACCTGATACAGTAATTTTTTGCTGACTTTTCTCAGACTTAACCGTTTGCTTGTTAATCATATCAGCAATTTCTCGGCTTTGACGTGCTAAATCTCTTTCGGCTTTTTCCCAAGTTGCACGGTCAGTCTTAAGTTTATAAATCATTTTTTCGTTTTGACTTATTGCATCTTGAATATTTTTTTGTTCTCTATCTATTGATTTTATTGAACTTGCAAGATATCTTTTTTGCATTTCAATTTGACGTTTAACTTCAATAATTTTTCTTGTTTGACGCTGCATTTTTTTAATATTGTCTTTATCCTGTTTCATTACAATATTTTCAAAATAAAGCCTGTCCAGAAAATTATTTACATTGTTTGAAGAAAGCAAAAACTCGACATAGCTTTTGCGTTTTGTTTTAAAAATCTGCACAATTCTTTTATTCGTTGCATTTTGCAAAGCTTTATAATCACTTGTAAGTCTTTGCAATTTATTTTCAAGGCTAATAAGTTCATCTTGCGCATTTTGGTACTGTGCCTTATTTTCATTTAAGGTTTGTTCAGTACGCTCGAGATTTCTTTGATTTTTGTAAAGCTTATTTGTTTCAATTTTTTCCAACAGTTTTAATTTATGTATTTGCTGCTTTGCAACAGCACGTTTTTGTTCAACTTGTTTAGCTGTATTTGCTGAAGCTTGTTGCGCACAGGCATAGGGCATTGCACCAAAGAGCAATGTGCAAATAAAAATAAAAGATAAAATTTTCTTATAAAAATAGTGCATAGTATTTAATTGAACAAAATCGGCAATAGCACCGTCGCACCAATCATCCAAGTGGCAAACATAACGGTCAATATTAAAATTATAATCTTCCTGTGTCTTCTAAAAAATTCCATTACCTTAAAACTCTCACCAACTCTGTTATTGATAATATTTTAACCAAAAAAGCCTCTTAGTGCAAATTATAAAGAAATTTGTATCATTTTTTACAACCTTCATCAAGGGCGTCAACCTTACCGTCAAAATCATTATCAATGCCGTCATAGCAAGAGTTTCCAGACTCTATACCCTCTGCTCTGGGGTATTTAAAAAGATATTTTTCATCAATTGAATTGTAAAGTTTAAAATAATATTTGCGATACGCTTCGCCTGCTAAACAATTTTTTAAAATTAACAGATTTTCATCATTTTTTATAACGGCATTTTTAGAAAAATTGGCACTGCCGCTAATAAAAGTACAACTATCAATAAGAATACTTTTCTGATGGTTCTTGCCGCCCCAATTCTCAGTTTTTACCTTTATATTTACATTCTTCAACCATTTTATCCTTTCTTTAAATTTATTTGCACCGAGTGCATCCATTGTAACTATAACCTCCACCCCACGAGCTTTTGCAGCAATTAAAGCTGCAATAATTTCTCTGTGTGTTAAATAAAAAGCACTTACAAGAATTTCTTTTTTAGCGTTATTAATTTCATTTATAACAGGGGTTAAAATATCTGAAACAGGCGCAAAATAAACACTTAAAGTTGTATTATTATCAAGTTTAAAGTCTAAAAGCTCATTTTTATTTTTAAACTTGTGAAAAGCACCGTTATACATTTGCTCAAATTCTTTTAAATAAGTCAGCGCAACCGTTTTTGAATTTATCAAAACAGCAGTATTGGAGTTATACCCGCCAACACCAGTTGAAGAAATGTTTGCACTTGTTGTTAAAACCTTTTGAGAATCAAAAATAAAAAATTTGTTGTGCATAATAAAAGGGCTGTTGTCGCTTTTTGCTTCAAGATATTTTCTTAATTTGTAAGTATCAAAATATGTATCCTCTCCACAGGGATTTGAATCTGTTACTATTCTTACATTTACACCTCTATTTTTAGCTTTTATAAGAGCATTTAAGATTTCATCTTGATTTTCTAAACCATACAAAGCTGCCTCAATTGAGGTTTTAGAGTTATTTATATTATAAATTATCGCCTGTGCTAAATTCGTTCTTGCTCTTTTAGATGGCAAAGAATACAAATTTGGATTAATCAAATAAAGCTCAATTGCGCCATTTACAAAATTTGGTGTTCTTTTTTCAATAAATTCTTTATTTGCAGCAGGCTTTTTTGGTTTATATACAGGGAAATTTTTTAAAAATTTATTTTTATCAAATGCCAAAAGGTAATCAACAGGTACATTTTTATTATGAGGCTCGGCAAAACCTTCTTTTAACAAAACAATTGCTACATCAGTATTATCAACATCAATTTTTGCATACTTATAAAAAAGCGAAAGCGGTTCTTTCAACTTTATTTCTTTGCCTTGAAGCAAATTCTTCAAAAAATCATTCGACTTTTTTGTATATTCTTTTTCATAAGGAAAATAATAACTTATATCTTTAAGCCTGTAATACTCATCTTCTTGACAGATTAAATCGTTATTTACATCAATACAAGCTTGTCCAAAATCATTTACTTTTAAAATTTTATAAGATGGCATGGAGCTTTTTTGCATTGTAAATAAAAATGCAAAACATAACACTAAAACCAAAAACGCATAAAAGATTTTTACTTTCATCCTTGCTGAATTATCCGACAAAAAGGGGGTTAGAAAAGAATATTTAACAAATATTTACAAAAATGAAGCTTACTCTTAAAAAACGCTTGAATATTAAGTTTGTTTTAGTTATTATCGTTGTTACATAGAATATAAGTCAGAAAAGGTGTAAAATGAATCCGATTATTCAAGAATTAG
>CALUXZ010000027.1 GCA_944324875.1 Candidatus Gastranaerophilales bacterium
ATCTTTTGTGCTTTTAAGTACGATGGAAATATTAAAATTTTAATCAGAAACTTTAAATTTAACAGAAGAAAAAACGCTGCAATTCCAAGTGCCAAGCTACTTTATGACTACTTTAAAAAAGTATGTGAACAAAACAATTTAAACTTAAGCCCTCAAAATGCAGTTATAACCTGTATCCCAAGCCATCCGCTAAGAGTGTTAAAACGTGGATACTGCCACACAGAGCTGATTTCAAAGGAGTTTGCAAAACTCAGCGGAATTAACACCGATTTTAAAATAATAAAAAAGGTTAAAAACACACTCCCACAGTACAAAGTACGGGCAAACCAGAAGGCAAAAAATGTTCACGGAGCATTTAAAATATACCCAAATCACGCTCAAGGAAAGACTTTAATACTTATTGATGATATTACAACCACGTCTGCAACCTTGTTTGAGGCTATTTCAAATTTAAAAAAGAATTCTTATAACAACATTATTTGTTTTGTTTTAGCCTGTGCATAACTGTTCAAAACTTCCTTGAGTTTTGCACAGGCAAATTTCGCATAAAATCAATGGTTTTGAGAGTTTTGCACAAAAGTTATTACATTATTATGTATTATTATTTTTTTATAATATAATTAATATAAAAATAAATGGGGAAGAATATGGAAATTGTCTTAAATAAAGAAGATCTTTTGAACGGCATTAGAATTGTTGAAAAAATAACTGCACAAAAGAGCTCTCAACCTGTATTGTCAAATATTTTAATTGAAACTGTTTCAAGCGACAGAGTTAAGTTTTGCACAACGGATTTAAACTTATCTATAAGCCATCTGGCAAAAGCACAAGTTGAAAAAGAAGGTAAAATAACACTCAGCGCAAAAAGACTCGGAGAAATTGTTTCAAAATTAGACAATAAACCTGTTAATCTTTCATTAAATCAAGAAACAAATATCGTAACAATAAGCAGCGGAAAAGCAAAGTTTGAATTAATTGGAATAAATGCAAACGAATTCCCGCAAGTTTTTGACGAATCCGAAGAAGAAGAAAAATCTTTTGAAATAAATAAAAACACTCTTATTAAAGGAGTAAAACAAGTTGTATTTTCAGCGGCATACCATGAAAGTGCAAGTATATTATCAGGTGTTTGTTTTAATATTGATTCAAACACTATTGAATTTGTTGCAACTGACGGAAATCGTCTGACACGTGCATCTAAAGAAATAAATTCAAAGGATGACAGTGCGATTTTTATAGTACCGTCAAGAACAATACAGGAACTTATAAGAATTTCATCTATTGTTGAAGATGAAAAAGCTACAATAAAACTAAAAAAAGCAAAAATTCAATTTGTTTTTGAAAATGTTGTATTTCAATCAAAATTAATTAATGGAACATATCCTAAATATCAACAACTAATTCCTACAGGAAACGATAAAATTGTTTACATTGACAGAGAAGAATTAATTGGTGTAATTGAAAGAGTTTGTGTAATGGTTAATGAACGCACAAACAGAATTAAATTTTCTTTCAAAGAAAATACTCTTGAATTAAGCACAGATTCTCCTGAAATGGGGTCAGGAAAAGACTTTATTGATATAAGCAGTAATTTTGATGAAATTGTAATTGCCTTTAACTATAAATATGTTCTGGACAGTTTAAAAAATATGGATACCAGAAAAGTTAAAATTGAAATAGCTACAAGTCTTAGCGCAACACTGTTTAAACCGGCTGATGAAAATGAAAACGGTGATGAATCTTACGTATGTTTAGTTATGCCGGTTCAAGTGAGGTAATTTATGAAAGTCGGTATTCAAGTACCTGCCACTATGGCAAATTTAGGTTGCGGTTTTGATTGCTTGGGTCTTGCATTGCCTATATATAATACTGTAATTGTTGAAGAAACCGTATTACCGGGTTCAGGTGTTGAAATAAATATAATTGATGAAAAAAATCCCGATAGTGTTTCAAATATTCCAACTGATAAAAACAATATTGTTTATAAAGCAATAGAGTTGTTATATAGCTATATAGGGCAAACGCCTGATGAAATGAAAATAACAATAAAAACACAAATTCCTGTTGCAAGAGGTTTAGGGTCTTCTGCCTCTGTTATTGTTGGTGGTTTAATGGCTGCAAATGAATTATTAAGAAAACCTGCCGATGAGGCTGTATTACTTTCAATTGCAACTGAAATTGAAGGACATCCTGATAATATTACACCTGCAATAAAAGGCGGGGTTACACTTTCCAGCTGGGAAGATGACGGATCTGTCGTGTATCGTAAATTGCCCTGGCATGACGATTGGAAAATAACCGTTTGTATTCCAGATTATGAGCTTGCAACGGAAATTTCACGTTCTGTTTTACCTAAAGAAGTTGCAATAAAAGATGCAGCGTTTAATTTAAGACGCTCTGCAATGTTTGTAGAAGCACTTTATACACATGACAGTGAACTTTTAAAACTTGCAATGCGTGACAGATTACACCAACCCTACAGAAAAAAACTTGTACCGGGGCTAAGTGCTATTATGGATAATTTAAGACACACAAACGGTGTTTTGGGTTGCTTTTTAAGCGGTGCAGGGCCTGCAATTGGAGTTGTTTCCTGCGGTGCAAATTTAGGCGAAGTAAAAGAAATTGTCGCAAATACCTGGAATGATATGAACGTAAATACTCAATTCCACTCTTTGCCCCTTGACAACGAAGGTGCAAAAAGAATACTCTAAAAAAGTATATTAAAAGGAGAAAACAATGAAAAAAACAATGCTTTCAATTTTATGCTTTATGTGTGTAACCCTAGCATCAAATGCAGCCGGAATTGGTTATATTAATTACGATGTTGTTTCAAAAAATTATTCTTTAGCAAAAAGATACACAAACGACTTAAATAACAAGGTTAATTCAATAAAAACATATACCGCTCAAAAAGATAAAGAAGTAGCAAATGCAAAAACTGCCGCACAAAAAGCAAATATCAGAAAAGCAGCACTTGCTGAGATTGAAAAAAAACAAAAAGATTATCTTACAACCCGTCAAAGATACGAGGCTGATTTAACTAAAAAAATAAATGCTGCAGCAGAAAAAGTAAGAGCTCAAAAGAAACTTGATGCCGTATTAAACAAAGACTCTGTTGCTGCGGGCGGTGTTGATGTAACACAGGCAGTACTTTCTATATTAAAATAAACCATGTTTGAATTTGACACAATCGTAGTAGGCGCAGGGCATGCGGGAATAGAAGCGGCAGTTGGTACCGCAAGACTTGGTGCAAAGGTGCTTTTTTGCACACTAAACCTTGATAATATTGCCTTAATGCCCTGTAATCCTGCGGTTGGAGGCCCTGCAAAGTCTAATTTGGTTCGTGAAATTGATGCACTGGGTGGTGTTATGGCGGATGCGACAGATGCCACTTATGTGCAGATGAAAATGTTAAATTCATCCAGAGGGCCTGCAGTGCGTGCGCTAAGAGCGCAATCGGATAAAAAAGAATATATGAGATATTTTAGAAATTTACTTGAGAGTGAAAAAAATATCTCTTTAAAACAAACTCAAATAACCGAAATTATCGTTGAAAACGGTACCATAAAAGGTGTTAGGGATGAATTAGGGCTTGAATATTTTGCGCCTACAGTTATTTTAACTACAGGAACAAGTTTAGAGGGCAAAATATATATTGGTTTAAAGTCTTTTAGTGCGGGAAGATTAGGTGAGCGTGCAGCCTGCGGGCTTTCAAAAAGTTTAGAGAATAACGGACTTAAAATAAAAAAATTAAAAACAGGAACACCGGCAAGAGTTGACGGTCGGACAATTGACTATTCAAAATTAATTATTCAGCCGCCAGACCCCTTGATTGACGGTTTGCCAAATTTCTTTTCTTTTAAGCCAAATCGCCCAATAAGAGAGCAATTGCCTTGTTATTTGACAAAAACAACAGAACAAACTCATAAAATTATTCGCGATAATCTGGATAAGTCGCCTATGTATCAAGGTTTAATCCATGGCAGAGGTCCAAGGTATTGCCCGAGTATAGAAGATAAAGTTGTAAGATTTGCACACAACCCTTCGCATCATATTTTTATTGAGCCTGAGGGAAAAGACACTTATGAAGTTTATGTGCAGGGTTTTTCAACAAGTTTACCTATCGAAGTGCAATTTCAAATGCTCCATTCACTCCCGGGGCTAGAAAATGTGTCTGTCATAAAACCTGCTTATGCTGTTGAATATGACTCTGTAAGTGCGCTTGAGCTTGACCATTCTTTAATGAGTAAGAAAATAAAAGGCTTGTTTTTAGCAGGGCAAATTAATGGCACATCAGGTTACGAGGAAGCTGCAGCGCAAGGGCTTGCGGCAGGAATTAATGCAATAAATTATTTACAAAATAAAAATCCACTTGAATTAACACGTGCAAATTCTTACATTGGTACATTAATTGATGATTTAGTTACAAAAGATTTAGATGAACCCTATAGAATGCTAACTTCAAGAAGTGAATACAGACTTATTTTAAGGCAAGATAACGCTGATGAAAGGTTAATGGAGATAGGATACAGCACAGGGCTTGTCAGGGAAGAAAATATTTTAAGATTTAGAGAAAAACAAAAACAAATTGAATTTGAAATAAATAATCTAAAAAATACAAAAATTTCACCCACTCAAGAAAATAAAGAAATTCTTGCAAAATACGGTGAAAATCTTGATACAGGAAAAAGTGCTTATGAACTGCTAAAGCGTCCTAATGTAGATTACAAGGTTTTAAAAGAGCTAAACTATGAGCTTTTAGGAAATTACCCTGATAAACTCTTTGAGCGTGAAGTATTAGAGCAGGCGGAAATTAAAATAAAATATGACGGGTATATTAAACGTCAGGCAAATCAAATAGAAAGTGCCGATAAAATGGAGCGCATAAATATACCTGATGATATTGATTATTTTGCAATAAAACAGATTTCAACAGAAACAAAAGAAAAACTTGACAAGGTGCGCCCCAAAACCTTAGCACAAGCCCTTAGAATAGGCGGTGTAAAGCCTGCTGATATTTCTTGTTTAATGGTGTTGATAGAATCAAGAAAATTGACAAATAAATAAAATGAAAGGGTAAGCTCCCTTACCTTCTCTGACACATACAATAGTGAGGAATTGGTCAGAAAGGAGGTGAGGAAATGAAAAGACAAATAATTAAAAGCGCCCTAATTGCACTAGAGGCGCTTTTAAAAATTTTATTGATTTTCCTATAGGGAGTGAAGCATCGCACGGGAACTTGCACTTCTCGGGCGATGTCCCTATGTTTTAATTATACCACCTTTTAGATGAGTTACAACCCTATGTAATTTTTTAAATTACCGCTTAAGTTTTGGTTGCGACATAATTTTTTAAGCTTTGAAATTGCACGTGTTTCAATTTGTCTTATACGTTCTCTTGAAACGCCGTAACGACTGCCTATTTCATCAAGTGTTTTCTTTTGTCCGTTGTCATCTAAGCCATAGCGCATAATAAGCACATCTTTTTCTTTTTGATTTAATTGGTTTAACATTTTATGAACATCAGTCAGCAAATTTTCCTGTGTAACCTTGGTGTCAGGTGTCAGATGTGAATCATCTATAATAAAATCGGCAATTTTTGATGAATCATCTTTTTGATTTGCAGGAGTTTCAATACTTATAGTACTTTGCGCACTTTTCATAAGGGATGACAATTTAGAAGGACTCATACCAATAGCATGTGCCACTTCCTCTTTTGTTGGTGCACGATTTAATTTTGTTGAAAGTTCAATTGTTGCACGTTTAATTTTGCCTAAAGTTTCAATCATGTGAACAGGCAATCTTATCATGCGTGATTTGTCCGCAATACCTCTTGTAATTGACTGTTGAATCCACCAGGTTGCATAAGTTGAAAATTTATAACCCTTTGTATAGTCAAATTTTTCAGCAGCTTTCATAAGCCCCAAATTACCTTCTTGAATTAAATCAAGAAAAGAAAGTCCACGACCTATGTATTTTTTAGCAATTGATACAACAAGTCTTAAGTTAGAATTTATTAAAATTTCTTTTGCCTTTTGAGAATTGTTTTCTTTAATTTCTTTTGCAACTTTCATTTCTTCTTCATAAGACAAAAGTTTAATTTTACCTATTTGCTGCAGGTAAACTTTAACGGAATCATCAGAAGTTGCACTTTTGTAATCTTCTTTTATTTCTTTATCTTCATTGTTTTCGTCAGATTCATCGTTAAGTCCGTCTATTTCACCTATTTCAAATAGGCTGTCGTTTACTTCATCTAACTCATGTTTTGAACTTTTAGTTTTCATTTTTTTCTCCAAAAAGCCGTTTAATAATAATACATTTTATTTAAATTAAAACAAGCTACATTTGGTGTATTTGTCTTATGCTTTCATATACTATTACGGCACATGCAGCAGAAACATTTAGTGATTCAAAAGCAGATGGGATTTTTATTTTAAAATCAGCTTTGTTGAGTAAAGTTTTTGAAACCCCTTCTCCTTCTGCACCAAGTATAATTGCAAAATTCATATCTTTGTAACTTATTTCAAAATAATTATCTTTACTTTGTCCGTCTGCTGCAATTATCCACCAGTCGTTTTTTTTGAGAGTATCGACAATAGCAGGCAGGCTATTTGACTTTATTACAGGAATATGATTTATTGCACCCGCTGAGGTTTTTTCTACAGTTGCGTTTATAGGGCAACTTCTGTGTTTAGGTACTATAACAGCATCATAACTTGCTGCTGCAAGAGTTCTTATTATTGCACCAAAGTTGTGAGGGTCCTCAACACCGTCAAGTATTACAACTTTTCTGTATGTGTCTGATTTTTTGTTTAAAAATTCATCAAAATCAAGGTATTCTATAGGAGATACAGAAGCAATTACACCCTGAAAATTAATATTTGTTAATTTTTTTTCACCAACTCCAAAATATTTGTTAAATTTGTTAAGATTTGTAAACTGAACAAGTATTGAATTTTTTTGTGCAAGTTCATTAATTTTTTTTAATCTGTTGTCAAAATTTATTCCTTGAGAAAAGAATATTTTGTTTATTCTTTTGGGGTTTTGACTAATTGTTTCAAGTACGGGATTTTTACCATAAATATAATTTGTTATACTTTCGGATGGTTTTTTCATTTTTTCTTCCTACTTTTATTGTATATTTTTTTTAAGATTGTTTTTAATTTGTACTGATTATTGTATTATAAAATAGATATTATTGTATTATTAGAGTTAATTTTTTTAAATGGCAAATTTTGTTAGTTCAAACAGGCAAATAGTAGGAGTTTCAGTCACACCCAGTATTGGTGTGGAAGTTGCTCTTATGGATAAAAAAAGCCCTACTATTTTAAAGTATGGCAAAAGACCTATTGAATATAACCTTGCTACAAGGGAAATTCAAGATTACGATGCATTTAAGGCAACAATTGTAGATTTATTTAAAGAACTTGATATTAACTTAAAATCAAGCATTTATCTTACTTTGCCAAATGTGCACTTAGATTTTGAAAATCTTCCCTTAATAATTGGTGATGATGCAATCAGTAATGCAATACTGTCAAAAGCAGAAGATTCTTATATATTTAAAAGAGTTGAACCGGTAAGTGCATGGTCTGACCTTGCAGTCAATTCACAAACCGATAAAAGACTTATAGTTTATACTTCGTTTCAGGAAACTGCAATAAACCAAATAAGAGAAATTTTCCAAGAATTAGGTGCTGATTTAATAGGTATTGAAAGTTCTTATTCTGCAATAATTCGCGGTTTATATTTTAATAATGTAGTTGATTTAAGTAAAAACGAAAACGAAAATTGGAATTTATTACTAGTAAATTCAAACAGCTATGCACTGTTTTCTATGCAAGGCACAAGATTGATTGATTACACGGAAGTTCCTCTTGCAATTAAGTCTTTTTCTTATGAAGAAGCTTATCAGGCAATTTCAACTTCTGTTTCACAAATTTTACCAAATTTCCCTGCAAGAAAACTTATAATTTTAAGCCAAGCGGAAGATATTTGTTCTGAAGTATTAAAGACACAAATAACATTTGATGAAGAAATAATTACACATGACTGTAATAAATATTCAAAAGTACCTCCAATAAGCATTTCAACTTCAGCAATGCAAAGTGAGGCTGCATCTATGACCTATGCGCTTATCGGCGCACTTGCTACAGACCACCTTGAAGAAAAAATTCTGGATTTAAATTTATTCAATAAAATTTCTTCAATTAGTGAAGGGTATTTTTCTTTTGAAGCATTTGATCAAACAATTGTTGTAACACAAGAGCTTGCAAGAAAGGCACTTTTAGCAATTGCCGGCGGTCTGGTTTTATTTTTTGCAATCTTGTATGGTATTTTTTATCTTATTGACATGGGATTTAGTAAACAAACCAAAGGGTATCAGGCAAAAATAAATACAACACAAAATCAAATAGAAGCAATAACAGGTACGGATGGTATTGTTGACATTGAAACGCTTGTTACAAAAGTAATTGATACAAACAAAAATGCAATAAGTTTTTACGATTCAATTGCAACAGACATACCGCAATCTGTTTGGTTACAGTATTATTACAATAAAAACGGTGATAAACTTGCAATAGAAGGTGTTAGCGCAAATATTGCAGATATTTATAACTACTATAAGAGTTTAAAAGTTATTTCTCCAAACTCAAGCATTAAACTAAACAGGTTGCAAATTTTAACAGAAATCAACGGTCAAGATTATGATTTAGCTGCACCTGATTTAGGTTCAAAATATTATGATTTTGAAATTTCAAATGTTAAATCACCTCGCAGCGGGCTTTTAAACAAAGACGCAAACGCTCAAGACGGTCAACAAAATCCTGAAAATCAAAACAAAAATAACCAACAAGGCGACAGTGCACCTGCCAATAACCTTGTACCTGTAGATATAAACAATTAATCGGAAAAATAAAAATGGACAAAACAAAAATAATTTTAAATATTTTAAAAGAAAACCTTGTATATGTTTTACCTATTTTTATTGCTTTTATAGTGTTTTTTAATTTTGTAATTCCTCAATTTAGTAGAAGCACTAAAGAATTTAAGCGCATGAACGAGTCAAAGGCTCAATATGAACAAGTAAAAGACCAATATGATATGCTAAAAGCGCAACAAGATATGCAAAACCGTCAAAAAAAAGTTGTAAAAGACGGAAAAGTTATTTATGATGCGCCAGATATGAGATTTAGTCCGGATGCCTCTTTTGCGCCGTTGTTTGAGCTTGTATTAACAATAGCGCAACAAAGTGGAATAAGAATTCGTGCAATTGATTATGATTATGCACCTCAGGAAGATATAATTTTTAATGCAAAAATAAGCGGCTATAACGTTTGTGAACTTAATATGGTGGCAGTTGGCAGTTATACTGAGCTGCAAACATTTTTTAAATCTATAATGAAAGAACAATATCTTACAAACTTAGCAGAAGTTGAATTAACCCCTTGGGAAAAAGATAAAAAAGTCCTTATTGCAAAAATTAAATTAAGACTGTACACAAGAACAATGGCAGAATAAATTATCTTATTTTACCGTTTTGAACTTTTCTAAAGCCTTTAATATATACAAAATCAGGGTATGATTTGTCTAAAACGTTTTTATAGTCTTCGTTTTCATTTAATATAAAGACATTAAAATCTGCATCTTTGTCTACTTCTAAACTACCAATGACTTTGTCTAACCTTAAAATTTTTGCAGGAATTATTGTTAAATATTTTATTGCTTCAAGTGCGTCTAATCTGCCATTATTAACACTTCTTAATTCATTTAAAAGACTCATATCAGAATTAAAAGCAAGAGAATTTGTGCCAAAGCCAAACCTTTGCGGAAAATATTCAAGAACTTTGTCAAAATCTAAAACTTTATTATGTAAATTTTTACTAACTCTTGGACAATACGCAAGTGCGACTTTATTTTCTTTTAAAATTTCAAGGTCATCATCATTTAGGTAATTTCCATAACTTGCAATTAATCTTTTATTTAAAACATCCATTTGTGCTAAATACTGTGTTGAAGTAACACCTTTAAAAATAGGTTCGAATTTTTTGTTTCCGCAAAATTCATTTAGTAAATCAATGTCTGAAAAACCATATTTAAGCCAATCTTTTTCTTCCTGACTTTCAGAGAGTCTTATTGTCATTAAAATATTGTTTTTTCTGCAATATTTAGCAAGAATTTTAAATAATCTTTTATGAACAGAGCAAACACTATGCGGTGCAACACCAACAAAAGTATTTTCGGATTTTTGTTTTAAAAGTTTATCAATTTTCTTTTGAATATTTCTAAATTCTTCTTTGCTTGATTCAGATGAATCTGAAAAAAGTTCAAAGAAAAGACAGGTTTTAATAGGTAAATCATTTAAAACTTTAAAGTATTTGCTTTCTTTTGAAAGCTGTGCAACACAAGTTGTACCGGCTAAAAGCGACAGTTCAAGCCCTTTTTTAAAAGAGGCAAGCTTGTTTTCAGCACTTAGGCAAAAATAGTTGCTTAAAAGGTCTGCAAGCCTGTATACAAAAGAATCTTTTTTAATGCCTGCAACAAAATAGTGTTTTTTTAAAATAGTATATGCTTTTTTAAATGCATATTTTATACAGTGCTGTTTTGTTTTAACATCGCTATATTGTAAATGATTGTGCAGGTTTACAAAACCCGGAGTAATTACACAATGACCGTAATCCTTAAGATTTTTACACTCCCCCTCTTTTAACTCGGAAGTTTTTACAATTTTTTCAACCTTACCTTCATCTACTACAAGTGTGCAATCTTCGTATAAATTGCCATCTGAAGCTATAATCCATTTTGCGCTGTACCCTTTAGACATTTTTGCCCCTGCTGTGTGTCAATATATAATATATTATTAGATTTTTTTAATGTTTGCAAGCTCAATTTTGTCAGTTTTTAAATTATAAAAAATTCCTTGTCCTTTGTTGTTTATTCCATAAAAAAGTTTATTTTTATCTGTTTGGAAAAATATATTTTCGTCTATTTTTTTATCAAGCACAAAAGCACACTGAGTATTTAAAAATTTTTCGCCGTATTTAAACATTTTTTCTTTTTTTGAAGTAAAACAAAGCCCAAAACGCACCTGTTGTATTCCTAAACATTGCAAATCAGGTGTTAATAACGGAGGCCCTGCAGGAATAGAGCGTGAAGCACATTTTGGATTGGAAATAATACCTGTTGACCTTAAAAGAGCAATCCTGAGTTCGTTTTTGTAAATTTCGTATTCGTTTATTCCCTCTCCTAAAATACCTGTTTTTTGAGTATAAACAAAATTTGACACAGGAAAAGAATTTGTTTTCAACTCTTTTGGTCTTTTTGCAGGCTGGTTTTCAAAAAGTGAATAATTTGGGTCGCATTTTCTTTTAACTATTCCCAAGCTATCTTGTGCAAAAGTTTCAAAAACAGGCTCATTTAAACAAAAAACCGCCTGTAGCTTGTGATTTTTCTTTTTATTATTAATCTTTGCAACAAATTCAAAAAATCTGTCTTTGTTATTTAAAATTACATCCAGAGTTAAATCTTTGTAAAAAATCCTTAAAACCGAGCGAATAGTGCCGTTTTCAATAACTTTTGATTTCAAAGGTTTTAAAATTTCAGGTTTTGTCGCAGGCGCATAATTGTAACTGTCGCCCAGGTCTTTAGTGTCTGTAATTTTTATAAAATCATTATAAATATTATTTTTTAGCTTATCTATAACCCCTATTTTACCGTTTTTTAAACTTAATTTTAAATAAGGATTTTCAATGAAATTTTCACCTGCAAAACTTAATTTTTCGGGTTTTTTAGGCTCAAATGCCTTAAAACTCATAGGTTGTTGTTCATCAATTTCAATAATTTGTTCGTATAAAGTCAAAATATCCTCTGTAACAGGCACTTGATTAATGTCATAAAGTTTTGAATCACAAAAACCTTTAAATTTTGATACTATTTGTGCATTTTTGAGTTTATATTCGCTCACAACCTTTGTTATACCTGAACTTTTATAATTTGACAGGTTAAATACTCCAACATATTTTGCTTTTTTTGTATTTTTATGAAAATCCCTTATTATCCTTTTTTCAACACCTTTTAAAATCTCGTCAGCTTTTTCAAAACGAGAATCTACAATTTTATGTACCTTATCTGTAGAACATCCGTAAATTGAGTCATGAGCGTGGTTTTTTAAAATTAGCTCATAAGCGTAATCAATATTTGGAGCATAATTGGTACTTAAAAAATAATTTAGCGGTTCAATAATGCGTGAAATTTTATGCATTAGTTTTGTATTTTGAACTTTTTGATAAATTCTTGATGAGAAAACCCCGCCTAATATGTTATTTTCGCTGTTGTCCAGAAAATCGCCCTCGTAACTTTTTGCATGTGAAAAATTAACGCAGGAAAAATATTCAAAAGGACTTGAAAGTTCAATTTTATAATTTTTTAAATATTTATTAATCTGAGCAATTTTTTCATTTGCATTTTTAAGAATTGCTAAATGGTCGCCACCAAGGGGTAATATAAGCGTGTTTGAAGAATATTTTGCAATTTTATTTAAAAATTCTTCCAACTGGATTGCAAGATTTTGTGCAGAAACTTTTTGATGTAAAAGATCAATAAAATAACCCTCAACAAGCCTTGCTACATTAATATTTCTAACTTTTATATCGCTTTTTATAGCGCCTGTACCACGCCATATAATAGCATTTTTTATGTTAAACTTATCCAGAATTTCAAAAACCCCTCTGCTGTGTCCGAAAATATCCGGTAAATATCCTATAAAATCCTCGCAGCCAAGGTTTTTTGAATACTCAATACCTTTTTCAAGATTTTTTATAAGACATCTTAAATTAACTAAAAATGCATCAGCACTTACAAAAAAAGGTCCTATATATAACTTTTTTTCTTTTATAAATTGTTTTATAAGCTCTAATTTTTCCGGGCGAAATTTTAAATAATCAACAAGTGCGCTTGTTTGCCCGTCAAAGTAAAAGCAAGGTGCATTTTCTTTTTTAAGTTCTTCTAAAACTTCATCAAAAACCTCTAAAAGTCTTAAATTAAACTCTTCTTTTTCCCTGTACCACTCTCTGTCCCAATGAGTTTGCAGATAGGCAATTACACGTTTTTTCATATAATTATTATACTTGTTGTTCAACAAAACTTTTTCCATTCTTTAGATGAACTTTTAAGTTTAAAAGTATTGTAATATTAGTTCTACAAACACCCCATTAATAAGGTATATATGGATAACGAAAAATTAAATTCCCTAAAAAAAGAAATTTTTAAATGCAAACAAAAACTTGCTGAACTTGAACCTCAAATTGCCTCTAATAGCAACATTCAAAAGGTTTATAATAAAATTTTAATTAAAAAAGCGGTGCTTATGCAAAAATATAAAAATATTTGTCATAAACCCACTATTAAAGACAAGATTAAAAAACTCTTAAGAATACACCCCAAAAAAAAGCTTATCTGTGATTATTTTAAAACAAGTCAAGCTTAAAAACCGTTACTTAAAATATATGCTATAATTTTTTTTAATGGACGAAGAATTAGAATTAAAAATTCATAATCTCAAGACAAAAGCTATAAACACCCTTGAAAACACTCAGCTATACGGTTTTAAAGGTGCTGTTTCAAAGTTGCTTGGTTTAACGGTAGAAGTTAAATTACCCGGGCTTAAAATTGGGGATTTGTGCTATATACAAACTTATACGGGAGAAAAAAAAGCGGCTGAAGTTGTTGCTTTTAAAGGAGATTGCGCGCAATTACTGCTTTTATATGACGGCGAAGGTATCGGGCAAGGTAGTTTGGTTGAAACAACAGGCGGACCAATTATGTTTCCTGTCGGAGATTTTTTGCTCGGTAGACTTGTAAATCCCCTTGGCGAGCCGTTGGATGGTCGTCCATTAGACCTTACTAATGCTCAATATATGAATATAAACGGCACAATACCTGATGCATTTCATCGCCCGATTATAAAAAATTCAATATCTACAGGCATAAGGGTTATTGATTCTCTTTTAACAATGGGGCAAGGGCAACGTATGGGGCTTTTTGCAGGTTCCGGTGTTGGTAAATCAACCATGCTTGGTATGATTGCAAGAAACTCCGAGGCTGATATAAATGTTATGGCTTTAATTGGAGAACGTGGTCGTGAAGTAAAAGAATTTATTGAAAATTCTTTGGGTCCTGAAGGTATGAAACGCTCTGTTATTGTCTGTTCAACAGGTGATCAGCCTCCCCTTATCAGGCAAAAAGCACTCCTTGCTGCAACAACGGTTTGTGAGTATTTTAGAGATCAGGGAAAAAAAGTTTTTCTTATGACAGATACAATAACACGTTGTGCTATGGCAGGACGTGAAGTCGGGCTTTCAATCGGTGAGCCGCCTACTATGAAAGGCTATCCGCCCTCAATATTTTCATGGCTACAAAGAGCGTTAGAGCGAACGGGAAATTCTGAAAAAGGCTCAATAACAGCTCTTTATACCGTACTTATGGAGGGAGATGATATAACAGATCCTATTGTAGATACCGTAAGAGGTATTGTCGACGGGCATATTTTCTTATCTCGTAAAGTAGCAGAGATGAACCATTATCCGGCAATTGACCCCTTGGGCTCTATTTCAAGGTTATTTACGGAAATTACAGATAAAGAACATCAGGAAGCAGCGCAAAAAATGCGTCGTTTGCTTGCAATGTATAGAGAAAATAAAGATTTAATTGATGTCGGCATGTATCAAGCGGGCTCAAATCCTAAATTGGATGTTGCAATTGAACTTATGCCTCAAATAAATGCGTTTTTACAACAAAAAGTTTCTGATACCGTCAGTATGGAAACAACAATAAGAACACTTAAAGATATGATGCGAGGAGTTGAAATTTAATAGCGTTCTATACCTGCTCAACGCAAGCCTAAAGGCTTCACTCCGGCTCACGCATTGTGCCTGTGCTCGCTGCGCTTGCTACGGCGGTCATCGACAGTTACGCCTTTGGTCTTGCTCAACGCAAGCCCTAGGCTT
>CALUXZ010000028.1 GCA_944324875.1 Candidatus Gastranaerophilales bacterium
TTTTTATCTAAAAGCAGACCTTTTCTGTTTTTTCTGTAACCTTTTATTTTCCAATTTTCGGGTATTGCATACTCAGGAGGGATAATTAAAGGGTTTTTGTCTACAAGATACTTATTCATCTGGCTTTCATCATGCCAGATTGCTATTATGCCGTTTTGAAAATCCCTTCTAATTGAATCTTCTATTTCTTGACACATTTTTAAATATTCATTTTTTCTTCCGCCATGTACTCCACTCATAAAGTAATGTTTACCTTTTCCAACAGGAATGTATGCTGTTGATTGAGGATTTCTCTCGTATGGAAATTTATCGGGTGTTGATTTCAATTTATGATTTAACCATTCGCATACGCAAATATAGCCGTGTTCTTTGTTTGGGAGTATTTCATCACCAATCGGGGCAATAAATTTCATATTCGCATTAAAGTGGAAAAGGTAGTCGTAGTCATCGTATAATTTTTTGCCACTCAAAAGTATTGCAAATTTATCACAAACGCTTATGGGCCATTTTGATGATTGTGCAAAGATTCTTGTAACATCATCATTTTCTTCAAAGTTTATATGGGGAGAATCTGTAAAAACAAAGTAATGAACATTGTGATTTGGAAATAAAAATTGTTTTGCGCTTTTATAAAATTCTTCCCAAAAACAAATATATCTTCCTGTTGCCAAATATAAAATGCCAATATTCATAAACCCTCCTGTCTATTAATTTTACATTATTTTTTTATCTTTGTAAAAATATTTATTTTAGAGTTTAAAAAACATGATTTAAGTGTTATAATAGTAGTAATAAATTATGATGGTTGATTGTCGCAAAAATCTATTATTTTACTTTAGTTTGTGCCTTTTGGTGTCTTGCTTTTGTTTTGTCTTAACAGGTTGCAAATCAAAGCAAAACATTATAAATACGCATTCAATGCCGGGGCATAAGTTTAGTAATTTGCTAAACAATACAACAAGAGAACAAGAATCGGTTACAAATAAAAATTCACCTTTAACAAAGACAAAATCAGGCGTGTATATTTACAAAGACGACTCTACCGTTAATACAACGGGTTACAAGTTTCATATTAAAGATAAAACAAATCTTGGTCCTACCGATGTAAGATTTGATGCCGAACATTTTCGTACAAAATACTAAATAAGGAAGAACAAAAATGAATTTTAAACATGGATCACTTGAAAGTATTATTTTAAATGCTATGTGGGAACTAGAAAAAGCAGGTATATATAAAAACTCTGTTAAAGATGTTTATGAGTTTTTGTCAAAAACAGACTCGACAAAACGTGCTTACACTACAATAAAAACAGTTATGGACAGGCTTTTTGAAAAAGAAGTTTTATTGAGAATTAAACAAGGAAAAAAATTCTTTTACAGAACTGCCTACTCTAATTCAGACATTATCATTACATCATTGAAGAAAATTGCTACACAATATTGTAATGGTGATATTTCAAAATTAATGCACATTACAAAGACCATGTGCGAAAATGAAACTCCTGTTGCGATGGTAAAATAAAATGAATACTTCTGATACGGTATCTTCATATATAAAAGACAGAAAAAAGGTTTCGGAGCTTATTTTCGAAGTTTTAACAAAGAATATAAGCGTTCTTCAAGCACTTAAAGAGTACCCTAAAAACTTGGGTGATCCTACACTTAACGCTGCTTTTCATGCACTTGTTCATCTTGAAGCCGATGAAGACATAAGAAACTCGGATGCAAATTATCGTGACGAACAAGACATGTATTTAGAAGATATTGCCAATATTTTGGCAGAAGGTAATGCGCTTCCCTGTAATGTTATAGAAGAATATAATAAGTATTACAAGGATTCGCTAATCTATCCCAATATTGACAAAAAAACGGTTTTTATGCGTCTGAAGAAAATGATTAACCTATGAAACAAAAACAATTTTGTGCACAAAATATAATTGAATTCGTATTTGTTTTTTTGGTTACTATGTCTATTTTTTTGGCAATTATTGAAATGGGGCTCTATTGGAGAGCAAAATATTGTGTTGCAAACATTGCCAATGAAATTATTTCAAATGTCCAAATAACTGCTCAAAGTACAAAATCTCAAGAAAAGACACTCGATAAAGCTATTGAAACAATTGAGAAGACCGCCGGACTTTTAAACATATCCGATACAAAATTTAATTTTAGCGGCACAAACGGGTCTTATGTAATTAAATCTGATTTTCAAAAACATGGACAAAGTGCACTTGTTGTTTTTCTAAATATTAATAGTTTTAAAAACAACGATATACGAGTTGCTGTTGCATATCGTTACAGTGGGCTTTTTCTTTACAGTAAGGGTACAACAATTACATCAGGTGTTTCATACTCAATACAAAAATTTTAACATTGTACCTTTTTTATTGCTTTTGTTATTATGTTTATATGATTAAAACTATTGATGTAATTGTTCCTGTTTATAATGAAGAAAAAACACTTGAAGATGTTATTAAACGATTGGAGCAGTGCGATTTTTGTTCTTTAGATAAACGTTTAATATTTGTTGATGATGCTTCGAGCGATTCCAGTGCGGAAATACTTTCAAAGTACTCAAATCATTTAGTGATTAGACATAAAACCAATCAGGGCAAAGGTGCTGCAGTTGTCACAGGCATTAAAAACGCAACTGCCGATATAATTGTTGTACAAGATGCTGATTTAGAATATAACCCTCTTGATTACAATAATCTGTTGCCTTTAATTATTAACGACAAGGCTGATGTAGTTTACGGTTCACGCTTAAAGGACAATAGAAACGAAAAGTCTTTTTTATTTTTGAGCCTTATTGCAAATAAATTCTTAACTTGGCTTACCAATTTATTGTTCAGCTCTAATTTAACAGATATGGAAACTTGTTATAAAGCCTTCAGGCGTGAAAGTATTTGTGATTTTAAAATTAACGCAAAAAAATTTGATTTTGAACCTGAAATAACAGCTAAAGTACTTAAAAAGAAATTACGCTTTTTTGAAGTTGCAATTTCCTATAATCCACGTGCTTATCATGAGGGTAAAAAAGTCAAAGCTAAAGATGCTCTGCAAGCTGTTTTTACTCTTTTTTACTATAAATTTTTTAATTAGTGTATAATTTTTCTATGCATAGCTATAATCACTACACAGTCATGTTGAATGAGGCGGTTAATGCCTTAGAATGCGATAATTCGGATAAAATTTTCGTTGATGCAACCCTTGGCGGCGGTGGGCACAGTGAGTTAATATTAAAAAAAATTTCACCTAGAGGTAAACTTATCTCTTTTGATGTCGATATTGATGCCATAAATGCTTCAAAAGCAAGATTGGTAAATTATAATAATTTAACTATTATTCATGATAGTTATACAAATATTAAAGAAAATCTTATTAAATTAGGTATTAAAAAAATTACCGGCGGAATTATATATGATTTAGGAGCATCGTTTCATCAACTTACAACCGCAAGCAGGGGCTTTAGTTTTAAACAAGATGCGCCGCTTGACATGCGTTTTGACGGTAATGAAAATTTTTGCGCATGGGATGTTGTGAATAAATACAAAGAAGGTGAACTTGTAGAAATTTTTTCTAAATATGGTGAAGAACATTACTCTAAGCGAATTGCCAGAGCGATTATTAATTCCAGACCTCTTAACACGACTTTACAATTAGCAGATTTAATTAAAAAATCCACTCCTAAAACGAATACTAAAATTCACCCTGCTACAAGGGTTTTTCAGGCTATCAGAATCGAAGTAAATCATGAGTTGTTAAATTTTGAAAAATCATTAAAAGAAGTTGTTTCATTATTAGATTCAGGTGCTATAATTAGTATAATAACATTCCATTCATTAGAAGACAGACTTGCAAAATCAATATTAAAAAATCTGTCATTAACATGTAGATGTGACAAAAGTGTCCCGATTTGCAAGTGCGAAGGAAAATTGGTAGAGTTGGTAAATAAAAAGCCCATCTGCCCATCTGAGGAAGAAATTAAATTGAACCCGCCCTCTAGAAGCGCAAAATTAAGAATTGCAAAAAGGGTGTGAAATTAGGAGAGATAGCTTGAGTTCACTTTCTTTTAATCGAAATAATAAAAAAAATAATAAAAATAATAAAAATTCGCAACCAAAACTGCACAAAGTTCAAAGACGTCCTTACCCCCCAATTGATGAAGGATTAAGTATTAACCGTCAAATTTCGAGTACAAATCGTAATAATCAAATAATAAGCGGTTATTTTACAAAAGAAAAATCATACAAAGAAATGGCAATTGCACGTGTTAACACTTTTTTGTGTGCACTGCTCGGTTTTTTGGTTTTGGTTTGCCTTGTCAGTTATTACTTTGTTACAATGGGTGAAGTTTCGCTTAATCAAATTAGAAAAGAAACACTTGCCCTCAATTATGAAAATGAAGACCTGCAAAACAAACTGGATAATTTACAATCTTATTATAATGTCGATATGGCTGTTGCAAAATCAAACATGTTGCAGCGTGCCACAAAGGTTGTAGAGCTTTCTGCTGCTAAAATTCCCAGTGTCAGATTTGAAAATCAGGATGCCGCTCAGAAAAAAGCTTGGTCTATGGGCTACTAGATTTTATGAGCAAAGACAGATATAAAAAATTTGATAAGCGGATTGGTTGTTTGCAGTTTGGTTTTAGTTCCTTTATTGCTATTCTGCTTGTGTATTTATTTTTAATACAAGTATTGGATATAAGACAGTATCGTGACCGAGCAAAAAAACAGCGATCTTCGAAATTATTTGTTCTGCGTGGCGAAATTCTTGACAGAAACGGCTATAAGTTGGCTTCTGATAATACTTCGTTTAATCTTTATGCGCATCCGATGTATTATGATCACAGCCCGCAGGAGTTAGCAGAAATTCTTTCGCCATTGGTAAACATCCCGATTTCTTCGCTTGCAAAAACACTTTCTAAAGACGAACCAGTTATTTTAATAAAGAAAACTCTTGATAGGAAAACTGCTGAAGCAATTAAAGCAAAACGTTTGCGTGAACTATCTTTGGAGGTTAAAAATAAACGTGTTTACCCGCAAGGCAGTTTGGCCTCTCATATATTAGGATACTATAATGCAGACGCCGATGTAGCTGGCGGTATCGAGTATATTGCAAAAGATTACCTTGAATACTTTGACAAAAATATAAGTTATGAAAAAACTCCAAGTGGTGATATTATTTATAATTTCAATACAAATCCGGAAGATATTGCTGCGCCTATTAAAGGAAAAACTCTTACTCTTACAATTGACTCTGCAATACAGCATATTTGTGAAAAATATCTAAATAAAACTGTACAAAAAACAAAAGCTTTAAGAGGTGCGGTAATTGTGCTTGATCCTAAAACAGGTGAAGTTCTTGCACTTGCTGCTTATCCTTATTATAACCCAAATAACTATCAAAAATATTCTATGGTTGAGATGAAAAATTGGGCCATAACGGATGTTTACCCACCGGGTTCCACATTTAAAGTTATTACCGTAGCCTGTGCCATGATTAATGGAAAAGTTAATAAAAACACTCGTATCTTAGACACGGGCAAAATGAAAATCGGTTGGTGGGAAATAAAAAACTACGACTATTACAAGAATAAAAACCCCGGCTTAATTGATTTAGTTTACCTATTTGAGCACTCAAGTAATGTTGCAAGTGCAAAAGTAGCTCAAATGATGTCTTCTCAAGAGTTTTATGACACGTTGAGGACATTTAATTTCGGTGAAGCAACAGGCATTGACCTTCCGGGTGAATCATCGGGTATTTTACCCTCACCCAAGAATTGGGATGTTGCAACACATGGTGCTATGGGTTATGGTTACGGAGCTTCTGTTACTGCTATTCAAATGGCATCTGCTGTTGCTGCTATAGCAAATAAAGGTGTTTGGATTACTCCGCACATTATAAAATATTCACAGGATGAATTACAGGATAAAATTATTCACAGACGTGTTATGAGTGAGCAGTCCGCTGTTGATTTAACAAATATACTTGTGCAATCTATAGAGAATGGTAAAAATATTGCAAAAATGGATGAGTATTATGTTGCAGCTAAAACCGGTACTTCAAGACGTCCTTTGGATAACGGTGCGGGGTATTCTAATAAATTATATACCTCCATGGTTGGTTTTTTGCCTGCAACAGATCCTAAAGTGCTTGTATATGTCGTGGTTGACAGCCCCGGTGGTGAAGCAATTTGGGGCTCTACGGTTGCAGCACCAATTTTTAAAGATATTACAACAGAACTTGTAAAAATTATGAATTTAAACCCCGATAAGAAAAAAACTGTTAACAAATCAAATATTTAAGAGTAAAATATTCATACATCACCATAGACGGAGTAGAACAATGGAATTAAGTAAAATAATTAAAGAAGTTGAACCAATAGAAGTTTTAAATTTTAAAGATGTTGATATTTTAGGAATCTCTTATAATTCAAAAACTATTAATTCGCATGAAATTTTTGTATGTCTAAAGGGCGAACATGTTGACGGGCATGATTATGCTCAAATGGCATTTGAAAAAGGTGCGGTTGCCCTTATGTGTGAAAAACCATTAAATATTGAAATACCTCAACTGATTGTTACCTCTACGCAA
Organism: Candidatus Gastranaerophilales bacterium; assembly: GCA_944324875.1. Lineage (GTDB taxonomy): Bacteria > Cyanobacteriota > Vampirovibrionia > Gastranaerophilales > Gastranaerophilaceae > Galligastranaerophilus. The sequence goes on from CALUXZ010000028.1 coordinate 6,601, forward strand.
GAAAAAATTGCAGATTTATCAGCATGTTTTTATCATAACCCATCAAGAGAGCTTAATTTAATTGGTGTTACCGGTACAAACGGTAAAACAACGGTTACGCATTTAATACAAAAGATATTTGAACAAAATTCAAAAAAATGTGCATTAATTGGTACACTTGGATATAAATTATCGTCTAACAGTGAATATTTTGAGGCAAAACATACTACACCGCAAGCACCTGAATTGCAGCATACCTTGCAAAGAATTTTAAAGTCTGACATTTTAAATGTTGTTACTGAAGTCAGTTCGCATTCATTAGAGCAGCACCGTGTAAGAAAGTGCAAATTTTCTGGTGCGGTATTTACCAATTTGACGCAAGATCACCTTGATTTTCATGTTACTATGGAAAATTATTTTAATGCAAAATCGAAATTATTTAGCGAACTTAATGAGGGAGCTTATGCAGTTATCAATAATGATGATAAATACGCACAAAGATTTATAGATGTTGTCCCAAAGGGTGTTGATATTATTACCTACGGTGTTAAAAACAATTCCGACTTAATGGCTAAAAATATTGAATTTACGTCATCCGGGGTTAGTTTTGATTGTGTTTTTAAAGAACAAAAGACATTTATTAAACTTATGTTAAACGGTATGTTTAGCGTTTATAATGCTCTTGCCGCAATAGGCTGTGCGCTTGCAAACGGTATCGCGCTGGATGTGTCTAAAGCTGCTCTTGAAAGTACCAAGAGTGTTGCCGGTCGCTTTGAAATTGTTTGTACTTCACCTCTGGTCATTGTAGACTATGCTCACACACCTGATGGGCTTGAAAATATCTTGCGTGCTGCAAGAGAACTCACTCCAAAAGATGGCAGTTTAATTTGTCTGTTTGGTTGCGGTGGCGACAGGGATGCTACCAAAAGACCAAAGATGGGTAAAATTGCTCAATCTTTAAGTGACAAAATTGTCATAACTTCTGATAATCCCCGTTCAGAAGACCCTCAACAAATTATTACAGATATTCTTTCGGGCTTGAAGTTAATTAATCCTAAGACTGTATTTGTGGAGCCTGACAGAGCCGAAGCTATTAAATTGTTGAGAAAGCTTGCTAATGACAAAGATGTTGTTATTGTTGCAGGCAAGGGTCATGAGAATTATCAAATTTTAAAAGATAAAACAATTCACTTTGATGATCGTGAAGAAGTTGCAAAAGTATTTATAAACAATGTTAAATTGTAAAGAGTATTTTCAAACTTTTATTCTTGTATTAGAATAATATTTGAAATGGAGGCAACTTGAGCGAGAAACTTATAATAAGCGGTTCACGCCCCCTTGAGGGCGAAGTTAGCATAAGCGGTGCAAAAAACGCAGTACTTAAGCTTATGGCTGCTGCACTACTTGCGCAAGATGTTTCAATAATTCATAATGTACCTGAGCTTACTGATGTTGAAATAATGCTTGATGTGCTTGAATGTTTGGGGGCAAAATGCAATTATGACAAAATTAATAAGTCTGTTGAAATTGATGCAAAAAATTTGACCAGTATTGTTGCTTCTGATAAGTTTGTGAGCAAAATGCGTGCGTCTTTTGTTGTTTTAGGTTCGCTTGTAGGAAGAATGAAAGAAGCCCGAGTTGCACTACCCGGTGGTTGTAAAATTGGCGAGAGAAGAGTTAATTTTCACATTAAGGGACTTGAAGCTCTGGGGGCGAAGTGTAAAATTGAACAAGGGTATGTACATGCAAAAGCTTTGGAACTTAATGGTGCTGATATTTGTCTTGATATACCTTCTGTTGGCGCTACCGAAAACATCATGCTCGCTGCAGTTTTAGCACAAGGTACAACCCGTATACAAAATGCTGCTCAAGAGCCCGAAATTGTCGATTTGGCAAACTTTTTAAAGGCCATGGGTGCTCAAATTGATGGAGCAGGCACAAACGAAATTACAATTTGCGGTGTAAGACAGTCTGATTTACATGGCACTGAATATACTACAATTTCAGATAGAATTGAAGCGGGCACTTACATGAGTGCAATTATCGCATCACGTGGACATGGTATCATTAAAAATGTATTTCCTAATCATTTGACAATATTTACGGGTAAGCTGCTTGAAATGGGTGCTAAAATAAGACTTCTTGAACCTAATGTAATGGAAGTTTCTTCTGATATGCGCCTTTTGCCCATGAATTTCATAACTCAGCCCTACCCCGGGTTTCCCACAGATTTGCAAGCACTTGCAATGGCATTGCTATCAACTTCAAACGGCATTAGTGTCGTCACTGAAAGCCTTTATGAAAATAGATTTATGCATATTGCAGAACTTTGGAAGATGGGTGCAAATATCAAGCAAAGTAAAAACCATGCAATTATCAAAGGTGTTGATTATCTTGTCGGTACTTCGGTTACAGCACCTGACCTTCGTGCAGGTGCGGCACTTGTTGTTGCTGCAATTATGGCACGTGGAGAAAGCGAAATCCACGGTCTAAATCATATTGACAGAGGATATGAAAAATTTACAGAAAAATTGAAGGGGCTTGGCGTTTGTGTTTCAAGAGTTCCTGATGAGATAGATTTGGTTAAAACAAACGGAGGTTTAAATGACGCATAAGCACAAGCGTTGGTATGATTATGACCCATTATTAATTGAAGTCATTGACCTTTTGAAAAATTATCAGGAAGAATTACACGCACAAGCTGAAATTTTTCTAAAAAAAGTTGAGGAACAAGTTTCTAAAGAAGCACTTGACAGATTCTATGAAATGGTAAAACCGTATAATGGAAATCGTTGGTATGACAAAGACCCAATTATTTCTAAAACTGTAGAGCTACTAAGGGTTGTGCCTCAGCAAGTACAAAAGCACGCTGCTGACAGTTTTATAGATGCGCTGCGCGCAAATGGTGTTATTGTTGAGATTACCGAAAAAGAAAATTAATTTTTGATAAAAATATTCATAATTTTATAAAATATGTTGTCTTTTTTTAACCGCTCCATTACCTTTTTTTCAAGATTTAGTTCTAAGTTTTGAAATCGGCTTTCAAAAGTATTGTTTAATATTTTTTTTAGCATGTCAATCTTAATTGCTCTTTGAGTCAGTTCGCATGACAATGCCAATGAAGCTTCAATATTATGCCTTGTGTTTTCGTTTACTTCGTTGTCACAGTATGCACTTAGAAGCTTGTATTGTTGAAATTTCTTTGCTCTTTGTATGTTTCTTTGCTTTATTTTATCAAACAGTGACTTTATTATTCTGTATTTTTCCATGCAAAACGGACAGTTTCGCAGATGTAGTGCAACCTTATTTCGTTGTTCAAGTGTTAATTTATCATCAATATATGGCAGTATTAATCTTGAAATGTTTTCGCAGGTTAAGTTGCCCTTTAACATTATTTCTCCTTTAGCTTAAATATGGTTTTAAGTATTCCTGTAATTTTAATCTTGCTCTCGCAATTCTTGACTTAACTGTACCAATATTAGAATTTGTTGCATTGGCAATTTCCTCATAACTTAACCCTTGTAACTCACGCATGATAATTGCGGCTTTAAACGGGTCAGGCAGTTTGTAAATTGAATTTTTTATTGCAAATTCAAGCTCTTTATCTACAACTTTTTGATACGGATTTGATGCAAAATCAGGTATTTCAAAATTTGTTTTTTCACTTTCCTGACTGTCAAGACAAACTTTTTTTACACTTTTTTTCTTTTTCCTTAAAGTATCATAAAACTGGTTAATAATTATTTGATTTAACCATGATTTAAATGTACGTGGGTTTTTTAACTTTTTAATATTTTTTGCAACCTTGAACAAAATTTCTTGAGTTAAATCCATAATTTCATCAGGTTTTGCATTAAGATAGTAAAGTGTTGTAAAAACTGTTTTTTGCTGACGTCGAATGATTTCTTCAAGAGCATCCGTATCGCCGCTGCGTGCAAGTTCTATAAGTTCATCAAGATTATTGTTTTTTGCATTGTATTTCATATACAAAAAATTAAATCCAATTCCCTTAATAAACTATATTCTTTGTTATATAATCACATAGGCAGTATTTTTTAAGGAGATATTTTGTACAGAATAATTGATGCAAATCTTAATCGAGCAACTGAAGCGTTAAGAGTACTTGAAGAAATTGCACGTTTTAAACTTGATGATAAAAATTTATCCACGCAACTTAAAAACATACGACATCAAATATGTACCTTTTTTGATGATGAATATGATTTTTTAATAATTTCAAGGGACACTTTAAATGATGTCGGCGTTGATATAATAAATCCGACAAAAACCGAAAAATCTTATTTAAACATAGAGTCAATTTTTCGCTCTAATTTCAAGCGTTTAGAGCAAGCACTTAGAGTTTTAAGTGAATATGCCAACTTGAGTGATAATTTTCGATACCAGATTTATACTATAGAAAAAAATATGAACGAAAGAATTAAAATGGATATTAAAAAATACTTGCTAAAAGATAAAAAATTGTATCTTGTAACAAATTCAGATAATTTTGCTACTGATGACGAATTTTTAGACACAGTTGCACTTGCCATAAAAAGCGGTGTTGATATTGTACAATTAAGAGAAAAAACTAAACCTGCAGCAAAAATTATTGAATATGGTAAGGTTATAAGACAAATAACAAGTGAATACGGTGCGTTATTTATAGTGAACGATAGAATTGACATAGCACAAGTCCTAAATGCTGACGGTGTACACCTGGGACAAGATGATGTTGATATAAATAGCGCAAGAAAAATTCTTGGTGAAAAAATGATTATAGGAATTTCTACTCACAAGCCACAGGATGCTCAAGAAGCAATTAAAAATGGTGCGGACTATATTGGTGTAGGACCTGTATATAAAACACCTACAAAACCTAACAGAGAGCCCGCTGGATTAGAATATCTCAAGTGGGCTGTTGAAAATGTAAGCATACCTTTTTATGCTATCGGTTCAATTGATGAAAATACTATTGATGAAGTTATTTCCTACGGCACAAAAAGAGTTGCGCTTGTAAGAGCCATAATGAATTCTAAAAATATTAGCTCTACTGTTAAAAATCTGAAAAATAAACTTTCTTAATAAAACTCATAAAGAAAATATAAAAAATTATAAAAAAATAAATTTTTATGTTTTAATATACTGGTTATTTATTTGTCATCAATATGGCTTAGCATGAAAACTTTATCAATTAGCAACACAAACATTCGGCGTGAAAATAAATTTAACAGTGCCAAACAAAATTTTAAAGGTGGCGCTTTTTTAGATGTTGCAACCAAAGGGTTGCAAATGTGTGATAAATATCCAATGATTGGCGTAGCTGTTACTGATTCTGTTGCAACCGATGTTCCTCGTACAATTTTTGATTTGGTTAAAACCGGTGTGCCGGCTGCTATGGAAACAATGCGCAGGGAGTTTTCAGGGCTTATTGTTAATTGTCTTTTGCCATCTTTTGTTGTTCTTGGGGTGGCAAAGTTATTAAATAAACCCGTAATGGGTTCAAAATTTGCAAATGTCAATTTGTCATCTTCTTGGTCCAATGGTGAGAGCATTAATAAATTCGTTGAAACTTTTAAAGAATCTATGGATGTTACGTCCGCAAAAACTAAGCGGAGCGAAATAAAAAGATATTTTACAAAATTATTAACAGGGTTAAATGGTCGTGATGGTGATAAATGGGTTGAATTTTCATCTAAACTCGGCAGAGAAAAACTTGATAGTGTTACAGAAATCCTTACCGAAGCTGCATTCAGTGCATCTTCTGATAAAAAAACAATAAAACGCATGCTTTCTGAGGCTTCTGCATTAATTACCAATGCTACACATGCAGGCGAAATTTTATCTTATGACATTAAGAACGGTCAAATATTCGGTTCAAATATATCTGAACTATTGCGTGATAGTGTTGATATTGCAAGAAAATTCAGTGATGATGCCGTAAGGTCAAACTTAAATGCTTTTAAAAAACAAGCGACAAAACTTGTTAATTCAAAAAGCATTTTGGGACTTGCTGTGATTTTGCCTCTTGCAATGTCTGTACAAACCATTAACAGAGCAATTACAAGACATAAATATAAACAAAAAGGCGCACCTATTTATAAAGACTTTGAAAAAGGTGACACATATAAAGAAATGAATTCGGCACAAAAGGCAAAATTTTTCTCTCAAAAACTGCTTGCCGCAGGTTCAATGATTTCTCTTGCCCTTTTATCAATGATGAAAAAACCAAGCTTATCTATGTTTCAATTTAAAGGAATGTTCCCTACTGTTGATCAATGCAGATGGATTGCAACAGGTACTTTTGTAAGCCGTATGTTTGCCTCAGAAGACCCAAATGAGCTTCGTGAAAGCACAGTGCGTGATATGGCATCATTTGCAGGACTTTATTTCCTTGGTGATTATGCAGGTAAAGCTGCTGCAAGCATTATAGAAAAAGTTAGACCGGATGTTAAATTGTTAAACAGATTGGGTAAATCTACACCGGAAAGTTCAATATGGCTTCGTATCAGCGATTGGATTAAAAACACAACCCTCAAATCTTTTGATGAAGTTTTACCACGTAACAAAAATTTCCGCTCAATTTGTGAACTTGCAAGCCTTGGTTTTTCTATTATATCTCTTGGCGTGCTGCTACCTGCTTATAACAGACACGTAACGGAGAAAAAAGTAGCTAAGGCTAAACAAGAAGAATTGGCGTCTAAAAATATAAGCAGGAATAATTCAAGCAGATTGATTGTTGAACTAAAAAGAGATAAATCGCTTTCAGAAGGCGGAATTTATGAAATTGTTGCACAGAACTGTTTTAAATAAAAAATGCTGCCTTTTTTAGAGGCAGCATTTAATTTTGTGTATTTTATCTACTAAATTACACCTTGTGCCATCATGGCATTTGCAACTTTTTTAAATCCTGCAATGTTTGCACCAGCTACATAATTTGTTCCTAGTCCATACTCGTCCGCTGTTTCTTTACAAGCTTTAAATATGTTTGTCATAATGCCATCAAGTTTTTTATCAACTTCTTCAAATGTCCAAGACAATCTCATGCTGTTTTGGCTCATTTCAAGTGCTGATGTTGCAACACCGCCGGCATTTGCTGCTTTAGCAGGGGCAAGCAGTACTCCGTTTTTCAAGAAGTAATTAATTGCTTCAATGTCAGTTGGCATATTAGCACCTTCACCAACTGCAAAGACACCATTTTTAACCATAATTTCAGCAGTTTTTAGGTTAATATCATTTTGAGTAGCACAAGGAAGTGCGATGTCTGCTTTAATAGTGTATACAGCAGGTGTTTCACCTTCTTTATTTTCCATATAGACTGCTTGAGGGTGTTTTTTCAAATACTCTTTTATTCTTAAGCGTTCGACTTCTTTAAGTCTTTTTACTTCATCAAGGTCAATACCGTTTTTGTCATATACACATCCGTTAGAATCACTCATTGCAACAACTTTTGCACCATATTGTGCAGCTTTTTCTGCAGCATATATTGCAACGTTGCCTGAACCTGAGATTGTTACAATTTTACCTTCAAAGCTTTTATTATTAGCTTTAAGCATTTCTCTCATATAATAAATTAAGCCATAGCCTGTAGCCTCTTTTCTAGCAAGAGAACCGCCATATTCAAGACCTTTACCTGTTAATACGCCTGCTTCATAAGCATTTTTAATTTTTCTATATTGCCCAAATAAATAGCCAATTTCCCTGCCGCCTACGCCGATATCACCTGCAGGCACATCAAGGTCATGTCCAATATGTCTTTGAAGTTCATTCATAAAGCTTTGACAGAATCTCATTATTTCATTATCCGATTTTCCTTTTGGGTCAAAGTCTGATCCGCCCTTGCCACCGCCTATTGGCAACCCTGTTAGCGAGTTTTTAAATACTTGCTCAAATGCTAAAAATTTCATAATACTCTGGTTAACGCTCGGGTGAAATCT
>CALUXZ010000029.1 GCA_944324875.1 Candidatus Gastranaerophilales bacterium
AGTATAATTAATCAGTTTTTCGTATCTTAATTCATTCGGGCACAGTGTTTTTGTAATGTGCCCGTTTTTTTAAAAATAACTTTTATTTTATTTTTGTTTGTGGTAATATTACTTTGACTTCTGTGCGCCTGTAGCTCAGCTGGATAGAGTGTTTGGCTACGAACCAAAAGGTCAGGGGTTCGAATCCCTTCAGGCGCGCCATAAAAGAGCTCAATAACGAGCTCTTTTATTCTAATTTTGCCGATGTGGCTCAGTTGGTAGAGCAGTCGATTCGTAATCGACAGGTCAGGGGTTCGAGTCCCCTCATCGGCATTTGTTATTAAGTTTAAAAATAATATGTTTTATTTTTTTGCCGTTTATATTTTTTAAAAAACTGCCGTCTTCTTTTGCGCCGAGTCTTTGTGCAACCTTAATTGATTTTGTATTATCAGGTTGTATTTCAAAAATAACTTCATTCAAACCCATAATTTCAAAAGCTATCTTGACCATTTGTTTTGCGGCTTCTGTTGCATAACCTTGTCCTGTATATTTTGTGTTTAATATATAGCCGATTTCATGATATATTTTACCATTAATTGTGTCTTGCGATAGTGAAATTTGCCCGACTGTTTCAAGTGTTTTTTTGTGTTGAGCAATATAGAAACCTTCGCCGATATTTGTGTAAGAGGATATACAGTTTTCTATCCATTGTTTTACGTCTTTATTTTTAAAATCTTTTCCCCAAAATTCCTTCACACTTTTCTGGTTAAGCATTTTTGCTATTTCATCAAAATCATCAAAATTAATTTTTCTGAAGCAAAGCCTTTTTGTTTGACCGTAATTAATATTTTTCATAGTTTAATTCTACCATGTTATAATTTTTAAATGAGCAGACCTTTGGAATTATTGGCCCCTGCCAGGGATAAATATTGTGCAATTTCTGCGATAAATTACGGCGCTGATGCTGTATATATAGGTGCACCGTCTTTTGGGGCAAGAAAAAATGCATCGAACACCCTTAGTGATATAGAAGAAGTTGTAAAATATGCACACAAGTTTTTTGTAAGAGTTTTTGTGACTATAAATACTATTTTAGATGATAGTGAATTATCAGAAGTTCAAAAACTACTTTATGATTTATACAAAATTGGTGTTGACGGCATTATTGTTCAAGATTTTGGTATTTTTAAACTTGACTTACCGCCTTTTATAATTTCAGCAAGTACACAATGTGATATACGAAACATTGAAAAAGTAAAATTCTTTGAAAAAATCGGCGTTGATAGAGTTATTCTTGCTCGGGAAATGTCTCTTGATAAAATTTCGGAAATTTGTAAAAACTGTAATCTTGAGGTTGAAACCTTTATTCATGGCGCACTTTGTGTAAGTTATAGCGGTCAGTGTTACTTGAGTTATGCACTTGGAGGACGCAGTGCTAATCGTGGTGAATGTGCGCAACCTTGTCGGAAAAAATATTCTCTTGTTGGGGAATATGGTAAGTATTACGCAAGGAATAGACACCTTTTATCTTTAAAGGATTTTTGTGCTGCGCCTTATTTGGAAGATTTAGTTAATACAGGTGTTATTTCTTTTAAAATAGAGGGTCGCTTAAAAGATGAAAACTATGTCAAAAATGTATGTGCATTTTATAATATTTTATTAAAGAAATATAAAAGAGTGTCATCCGGTAAAGTTTTCTATGATTTTGTACCTGATGTTAACAAAACTTTTAATCGTGGTTATTGCACTTATTTTTTAAACGGTTCGGGCAATGATATTTATGATTTTGATACACCAAAGCAAAAGGGTGAAAAAATAGGTAGGGTTCAAAGCGTAGGCAAGGACTTTATACAAGTAAAAACAAATTTAAATATTAATGTTCAAGATGGCATTTGTTACTTTTCAAACGGAGAATTAAAAGGTTTTCTTGTAAATAAAATCGAGAGTATAAATGATACGGTTCGAATTTTTCCAAATTCTATGCCAAAAATCAATATAGGAGAGGTTATTTACAGGAATTTTGACTATGAATTTGATAAAACTTTAAAAAATTCAAAGACAAAAAGGCAAATCAGGGTTGAGTTTTTTGTTTATGATAATAAAATTGAGGTTTTGGACGAAGATAATATAAAATGCGTTTTACCTATTGATTTTAAAGAGTTTGCAAATAATCAGGAAAAAATGAAGAATGTTTTTTGTGAGCAACTTAAAAAAACAGGCGAGAGTGATTTTTATGCAGATAAAGTAGAATTTAAAAGCTGTAAAATTCCTTTTTTAAAAATTTCCGAAATAAATTTGCTAAGGCGTGAATTGCTAAAAAAACTCGTGAAAGAGCGTTTAAAGTATTATAAAAATATCCAAGAAAACAGGAAAGTAAAAAAAATTATTCCCTCGGATTTTCCGCTTTTACATAATGACTACAGGCTTAATATACACAATAATGCCGCAAGAGAGTTTTATAAGGACTGTAATGTCGTGTGTAAACATAATTCTTATGAAAATCAAAAAAATAAAAATGCAGAGCTAATGCGCACAAAACATTGTTTAAGACGTGCTTTTGGAATTTGTACAAAAAAGTCTAATCAAAATATTGCAAAAGAAAAGCTCTTTTTAATTGATGAAAAAGGTAAGAAATTAAGATTGGAATTTGATTGCAAAAATTGCGAAATGGTTATAAAAGAATATTAACCCCTTTGTTTTAAAAGTTGCTCAAGGCGTAATATTTGAGAATTATAAAAGTCCATTTTCTCTTTATCATTCATTTTTTGGGCAAGATTTTTTGCCTGCCTTTTGTAGTTAATTTCTTCGGGTGCTATTTCAATTGCCTCTTTAATATATAGCATAGCATTTTCTAAATCCCCCATTGTTTCATAAGCACGAGCTGTTTGTGCGTAGTATTTTGCAGGCATAGGATTTAACGTTAGTGCTATTTTAAAATTTTCAAGAGCAGCTTCCGCTTGACAAGTGTCATTTTGTACAAGACCCAAGAAATAAAAGCCTTCGGCATTATTTATATCCATTTCATTTAAAATTTTAAGATTTTCAATTGCTGCATCATAGTTTTTAAGTCTGTAATAAATCCTTGCAAATGAATTATAGGTGCTGGGGCATTTGGGTGCAGTATGTTCAAGCTTTTTTGCAAATTCAAGTGCCTTGTCGTAGTTTTTGTCATCAATTAAAATATCTATTAGCTCAACTGCGTAAAAAACAGAATTAGGGAAGGCTTCAAGTGCAACTTTATAGAGGTTTTGCGCTTCTTTATAAAGTTTTAAATGTTTATATATCTTTCCTAATGACTCTATTAAAATAGGGTTTTTGGCATCTTCAGGATTGTTGTTATAATAATTTTCCAAAATTTCTTTAGCCTGTATGTAATTATCCGGTGTTAGATTAAGAGTGTGTTTTAAAATTTGTGCATTTGGATACATTTTTGAGTCATTATCAATCAAGTCAAGGTATAAAAGTGCGCCTTTTTCGTCACCTTGTTTAGACAAAACCCAGGCTAATAAAAAATGATGCTCATCAAGTTTTGGTGAAAATTCATCCTTTAATTTCAAAATACCAATGGAACTTTTGATTGCAATTTGCGCTTCATCAAGCCAATTAATGTCAATATACGCCTTTGCAAGTTCAAAGCAGCATTTATCATTTGATTTGTCAAGCTTTATACACTCAAGATAATTATCTATTGCTTCAAAAAAATGTCCTTCAAAATGTTCAATAAGCCCAAGATAAAAGTATGCAAATGAGTTTTTTTCCAGCTCTATAACATGTTTAAAAAGTTTTTTTGCTTCACTGTAGTTTTCATTTTCATAATATTTGACTGCCAACTCAAAACAGGGCTGGGGCAACTTATCATCTTTTTCAATTGCCCTTTTTAAAAATTCTTCCTGCGGGTATAAGTTTGTTTTTGACATTATATAGAGAATTTGAGCATTATTTTTTAGTTCTTCGTCAAATGATTCATACAATTCTTTCATTTTATTAAAATATTGCAATTTGTATAAAATTTGTAAATGGCTTATAAAATAATCAGCTTCATGAGTTGTTTTTAATAGTCTTTGTGAAATTTCAAAAGCTTTGTCGTATTTTTCTAAAAGGAAATAAATTTTTGACATTTCATTAAGCGAGTGGGTATGGTTTTCATCTATATCAAGTACTTTTTCGTACTCCTCAACAGCTCGTTCGTAGTTTTTTAAAAGTACATATAAATCCCCTATTTGAGAGATTATTTCGGCATTTTTTTTACCATCTTCGCAACCCAAAGCTTTATAGAGCATTTCAATTGCTTCTTTGTAAAGTTTTGAATTTTTAAGTTCAAAAGACTGTTTTATATAATTTATTGAATTTTCATTGTTTGAATCCATAATGCTATTATATTTTTTTATTTCATCATTTGCAACTAATTCGCTTTACAACTAAAATAAAAATATGATAAACGAGAAAAAAGTTGTTGTAATTATGCCCGCTTATAATGCGGAAAAGACCCTTGAAAAAACATTTTCAGAAATATACAAAGGGATTGTTGATTCGGTAATTCTGGTGGATGACAATTCATTGGATAATACAAAAGAAGTTGCAAAAAAATTGGGAATAACAACAATTGTCCATAAAAACAACCTTGGTTATGGAGCAAATCAAAAATCTTGTTATATTGCAGCTTTAAAAGAAAATGCGGATATTATAATTATGCTGCATCCGGATTATCAATATACTCCAAAACTGATTCCTGCTATGGCTTCCATGATAGCTTTCGGAGAGTATGATGTTGTAATTGCATCCCGCATACTTACAGGTTCTGCCCTAAGGGGCGGCATGCCTTTTTATAAATATATTTCAAACAGATTTTTGACAATGTTTCAAAACTTGTTTAACGGCAAAAGGTTATCAGAATATCATAGCGGTTTTCGTGCATTTAGCTCTACTGTATTAAAAACATTACCCTTGGGAGAGTGTGATAATGATTTTATTTTTGATAATCAAATGCTTTCTCTTGCTTTTTATTACAGTTTTAAAATCGGTGAAATATCTTGTCCGACAAAGTATTTTCCGGATGCAAGTTCAATTAATTTAAAACGTTCAATAGAATATGGTCTTGGGGTTTTAGGTGTCAGTTTGGCATATTTTCTTGCAAATTTGGGTGTTTACTGTTCTAAAATATATAAAAAAGATGCAAAAAAACTGGACATAAATGCAAAGCTTGAATACTACGGGAAATAGTAACTAAACCGTAGTTGAAAGGCTTGGTGCAATTACTATGAATTGTCTTACAAGTTCTTTATCCCACTGAACTCCTGCACCTAGTTTTAAAATTTCACAAGCTTTTTCAACACTTAAGCCTTTTCTGTACGGTCTGTCTGAAACAAGCGCATGGTAAGCATCTGCTATTGATACTATTCTTGCGTTAAGCGGGATTTCTTCGCCTTTTAAACCACATGGATAGCCTGTTCCATCCCAGTGTTCATGGTGATATTTAACCATTGGAATTAAATCTCGCAAGGATTCGTTTGGCGCAAGCACTTTTTCTGCACCTATTACAGGGTGTTGTTTCATAATTTCCCACTCGTCATCATCAAGCATTGCGGGCTTTCTTAGAACATTTTCAGGAATACCGATTTTACCTATATCATGCAAAAGTGCGCCGAGTTTTATGCGCTCAACTTCAGCCTCAGGTAATTGAATTGCCCTTGCTAAAGCTTCGGAATACCTTGAAACAAGGCTTGAATGACCTTTTGTATACGGGTCTTTAGCATCTATTGTGCCTGCAAGAGAGGTAACAACATCTAGCATGTGTTTGCTTGATAAAATTTGTTCGTTATGGAATTTATGGATTAATTCTTCTTCAAAATCCACACCTATTTGAGCGTGTTTTTTTGTTAAGACTTCAGCAAAGCATTTTAGCGCCTCATCATCCCAGAAATTATAATCTTCAGATGTAACTATTACGCAAGTTCCGCTTTCGTAGCACTTGCTTTTTGAAATGTACATTGCTTGTTCTGCAAGAAGTACAAGTTTTTCATGGTTTTTTGATGTTTGTGGATATGTTGCAATACCGCAGCTTAGTTTAATCGGACCAACATCATCAATAAGTACGCAAGATAGTGCGTAAGAAAGATATTCGGCGATGTACTTTGCTTCATCCGTTGAAGTGTTTGGCATGATAATACTTATTTCATCACCGCCGTAACGACCTGCAAAGTCTGTATTTCTTATGTTTTGTTTAAGTTTTTTAGCTACGGTTTTAATTATTTCATCACCTTTAGCGTGTCCAAATTCTCTGTTTATTTGCGAAATATTTAAGATATCAAAAATGCAAACAGAAAGTGGCGAATTGGATTTATTGCAGCTTTCAATTTGTCTTATGAGTTCTTCCTGGAAGCATTTATGGTTTGCAAGTCCTGTAAGTGAGTCAATGTCTGTGTTTTTATCAACAAGTTCGGCAAGATTTCTGTTTTGTATAAAAATTGCCATATAGCTTGATAAGAACTGGTATAATTCAGTACATGTATTAAGCTGATTATCTCCTACAATAAATACACCAAGACATTCGCCAAAAGATATTAAAGGTAAGATAATGCAAGGCGAGCTGTTTAAATAATTTGCTTTTAAGAATTTGTTATCCTGACAACCTTGGATTGTTTTGGTTGAAAAGCACTTAATAAGCGGGTTTGTATCGTCATTAAGCATTATTTTTGTGTTATAAATTGAGCCTATTTTATCTATTAATTTTACATTAATACAGTTGGATTGAGCATTTAGCAGTCCTATTGCGCTAAAGTTTGCCTGCATATTTGTTGACAATATATTATGTAATACATAGAAAAGCTGCCCTAAATCTGTTTTTTGGGCAAAAGCTTCATTTATAATTTTCAATGTTTGTTTGTAATTTATGTTTAAATTTTTTGTGTTCAGGTTTGAAGAATAACCGCCATAAAGCCTGTTTGCACTTGTTCTGTTGCTTTGCGGCATATTCTTTTGGTTGTTTATGGGGTTGGAAAACAATATATTTATTTTAGAATCTTCTGATTTTATATCTGTTTCGCCCGTTTGACCTGTATTATGGGGATTTTTATAATAATTCACGTCAACCTTCCGAAAAAATTCTTCACTTGTTACTTATAAATCACATACAGATTAATAATTGCTTTTTTGTTAAGAATTATAACATAAAAATTTTAAAAAAGAAGTGTATTTATTACTATTGTAAAGTTTTTGGAATAAAAAGTAACAATTTAAGGGATGATTTTTCTCCGTTAAGAATTTGAATATTATTTTTAGGCAAATTTAAAATCTCGCTCAAATATTTTACTATTTCTTTGTTTGCTTTGCCATCTATTGCCGGTTTTGATATTTTAAGTTTAATGAAATCATCAAAAAATTCTATAGAGTTTTTCTTTGAATTAGCACTTACTTTTATTGGTAATTTTATACTGCATGAGGAATTTTTTATCAAATTTGAAAATTCTTCAAGAGATTTTGGTATAGTAATTTTATTTACATCATTTAGCATATAGAAAAATAACGTCCAAAGTTGTAAAATTCCTATATATTATTATATATTAGAAAATTTTTTTATGTCCTATCTTGTTATTTTTGAAGAACTTAAAGAACTTTTAAAAAAACAAAATCGTTCCCAGGCTGAAATTTCAGACATTGAACGAGCTTTTGAGTTTGCAAGAAAATTGCACGAGGGGCAGTACAGAATTTCTGAAGAACCATATATTGTTCATCCTGTTGAAGTTGCAAAAATTTTAACCGAATTAAAAGCTGATAAAGACAGTATTATTGCAGCATTTTTGCATGATATTTTGGAAGATACTGATACTCAACCCGAGGAAATAGAGCAAAATTTTGGTGCAGACGTTCTAAAGCTTGTACAGGGTGTTACAAAACTTGGAAAATATCAGTTTAAATCTAAAGAAGAACGTCAGGCAGAGAACTTTAGGCGCATGTTTATTGCAATGGCGCAAGATGTCAGAATTATTTTTCTAAAATTAGCCGACAGACTCCACAACATGCGCACATTAGGCTATATGGCGGCAAATAAACAAAAGCGAATAGCGCAAGAAACCCTTGATATTTTCGCCCCTCTGGCTAATAGACTTGGTATTGGTAAAATTAAAGCCGAGCTAGAGGATTTATCACTAAGATATATTAATCCTGAAAAATATTACGAAATAGCAAAACTTGTTGCGCAAACAAAAGTGGAACGTGATGCCACAATATCTGCGCTTATTGATGATATTAAAGCCAGTTTAAAAGAAAATGGAATTAAAGCAAAAATTAACGGGCGAGCAAAGCACTATTACAGTATTTACAAAAAAATGGAAAGGCTCAATGTAACTTTTGACCAGCTTTATGATGTTAGTGCAATTCGTGTTATTGTTGATGATGAAAAAACGTGCTATGAGGTTTTAGGTATAATTCATTCACGCTTTAAGCCTATCCCGGGGCGCTTTAAAGACTATATTGCTATGCCAAAGGGCAATATGTATCGTTCTTTACATACATCTGTTATAGGGTCGAAAAATAAACCGGTTGAAATTCAAATAAGAACAAAAGAAATGCATGAAGTTGCAGAGTATGGTGTTGCGGCGCATTGGAGATATAAAGAATCAGGTTCTGTTAAATCTGATAATAAATATGATTTACAATTTTCCTGGATGCGCAAAATGATGGAAATAGACAAAGATTCATCAGATGCTAAAGATTTTGTTGAAAGTGTTAAATTAGATTTATTCTCAGACCAAGTTTTTGCTTTTACTCCGGCCGGAGATGTTATAGATCTACCTGCTAATTCTACCCCTGTTGACTTTGCTTACCGTATTCACACTGAAGTTGGGCACAGGACAGTGGGTGCATTAATCAACGGCAGAATTGCACAGTTAGATACCAAGCTTAAAAACGGTGATATTGTTGAGATTTTGACATCCAAACAATTTATGCCAAAAATAGATTGGCTTAATTTTGTTGTTACAAAAAGTGCAATTTCAAAAATTCGTTTATGGTTTAAAAAATATAATAGGGAAGAAAATATTGAAATAGGGCGTGCCAACCTTGAAATTTATATTACAAAACCTGTATTTGATGAGCTGCTGAAATCGGGTGAAATAGAGCGTTGTGCACGTGAGATGAATTATAAATCTCAGGATGATTTATTTGCTGCAATTGGCTATGGGGAAACAACCCTGCACAAAGTTGCAAATAAATTAAAAAAGCCTGTGCCCGAGGGTCAAGATATTAAAAATATTCCTGAAAAATCTCAGCAAGATCCGCAAAAACGCAAAAAAGACACTAAAAAGTATGATATAGTCGGGCTTGAGGATATGCTCTGGAGTCTTGCTAAATGTTGCACACCAATCCCCGGTGAGCCTATAGTAGGCGTAATTACACGCTCTAAAGGTGTTAGTGTTCACAGACTTGACTGTAAGTGTCTTTATGATGTTGAACCTGAACGTATGATGGATATTAAATGGGCAGATAAAGTTTCAAAAGGCACATATATTGCTCATATAAGAATTGAAACTCAGGATAGGGTCGGACTTTTAAAAGATGTATTGTTAAAAATTGCAGATACGAATATTTCTTATGCAAACAGCTATTCAAAAAACAAAAAATTTGGCATAATAGATTTAGGTATTGAGCTTGATAACATAGAAACCCTAAAAAAAGTTATTGCAAATATCCAGTCTATTCCCGATGTTTATTCGGTAAGAAGGTTACAACAAAAAGACCAGAATTTTGGTCCTAAACCTAAGAAACACCAGCATAAGCACAAAACCACCCATCAGGACAAAAAACATGAAAATTTTTAAAACGATTAATCATAATCCTGATTTAGCCCTTGCCCTAGGATATTTTGACGGTGTGCATCTTGCACATCAAAAGCTTATTTCTCATGTTGTGGATTTTGCAAAAGAGAATTCAAAAAAATCTGCAGTAATTACTTTTGAAATAAATCCGTCAAATTATTTTAGTAAGGAAAAAATCTATAATGTATGTTCAAATGAAGAAAGGCTTGAGCGTATTGAAGCACTGGGGGTGGATTTTGCCTACATTTTAGATTTTGAACAGTATATGAGCTATGAGGCATTGGATTATTTAGAAAACGTACTTGTTAAAAATTTCCAACCTTGCTGTATTGCAACAGGTTTCAATCATAAATTCGGCAGGGGAAAAGAAGGTGATACGAAACTTTTATCAAAGTATGCAGACAAATTCGGTTATAAATATATGGAGTTATCGCCTCAGAAAATTCAAACCTGCCTCATCAGCAGTTCTAATATTAGAGAGATGATTTCTAACGGACATATCAGAAATGCAAACTTGTTACTTGGTCATTCTTTTTCTTTAAAAAATAATGTTGTGAAGGGTGATGCAATTGCAAGAAAATTAGGTTTTCCAACTGCAAATTTATTTTGGCCAAATAATATTATTCATCTTAGTCATGGGGTTTATTTCGGTTATGCTGTTGTTGATAAAACTTACCCTGCAATAATTAACTGGGGAAAAAGACCGACTTTTGATGGCGGAGATGAAGAAATCATTGAAGTGCATATTTTAAACTTTGACTCTCAAATTTATGGCAAAATAATAAGGGTTTTGTTTGTAATGAAAATTAGAGATGAAATTAAGTTTCCTAACAAAGAAGCACTTGCCAAACAAATTCAGGAGGATGTTGAAACTGCAAGGAAGCTTGCAAGATTATCTTAGTATTAAATTTGTAAGTACAAAAAATAAAATATAGCAGTAAAAAATGTATGCTCCACACAATTTAGATATACTCATAATTCTCCCTTTATTCAATCTATATAGATAAAATATTATTTAAATGATTTATGTGAACCGCCCGGGCGGGCAATAATTTTGAATTTTTAACAAAAGTTAATATTTCTTGCATATTTCAAAAGTAAGTGTTACAATTACACCCGCTCCTGTTATTGGAGATGGTATCCATCACAAACACTTTTGTAAAAAAAATTAAACAAAGGCTTTAAAAATAGCAATTTTATTTATATTTGTTTTTTTCAAGAGTGTCTGCGTGTGACAGTAGAGGTTAAATGAAGGTTAATAAAATTCAAGTCGCTGCTACAAACAGCCAAATGAGCAACAACAACAATAGTGATAATACCTCTTTTAAGGGTGTTACGGATGGTCTTATTAAGTTTTGGGAAGGTGTTGACAGGGGTGGTCTTGCTGCAAGTTTTACTGTTCAAGATATGCTTGGTACTAACATTCCGAGAACATGGGCCGCAAAAGACGTAGGCAAGGATTTAACCGGAAAAAATAACTGGGGCGCAGTTTTAGAGAACGGCTTGCGTGAATTTTTAACAGGTCCAAGTATGTTTGTAGTCCCCGGGGCTGTTTTATACGGCTCAATGAAGTTGGGCGGAAAGTCTAACGGTGTTCCTGTTCAAACAATAAAAGATTTTGCCGAAATTATACATAATTCAAATATTGCAACAAACAGTAAGGAAGCCTTTAAAGAAAGCTTTTACAAAAGTGTGCTTAAAAAGGTGTTTGGCAATTTTAACGGGATAGAAAACATCGATTCTCTTGCGCAAAAGGGAATTGATATTGATGAGTATGTTTCGCAAATAATTAAAATGGAAGGTGCAAAGAAAAAAGGTTTCTTTAAAAATATAAGAAATGTTTCCATGCCTGATTCTAAGGAAGAAATTCTGGCAGGAATCGTTAAACGTTTTGTCCATGATAAAAAGAATAATACTGACGGTTATTTGGATTTTCTAAAGGCTTTAATTACTGATAAAAAATATATTGGCGATGCTAAAAATGCGGCTAAATTTGAAGTCAAAATTGACGATTTGATTGACAGAATGGTTAAATATTCTGATGATTTATTTGAATCTTTTGAAAAATCATCAGGAAATTTTGCTGATTATGTCAATAACTTTACCAAGAAAAGAATGGGCGCAAGATTTGCGACAAATATTGCCATGGGTGTATTTACAGCATTGGCAATGTGGTTTATACCTAAAATATATACGGTTAATAAAACAAACCCGGAAACTGACCCCGTAAGGCAGAAAGCAAGTGAATTAAAAGGTGATAAGTCTGCGCAAGTCAACTTTAGCGGTGGCGGAATAAGCAAACTCATGTCTGATATTGGTGAAAAAGTTACTCCTGGGCAAAAAAACTGGTTATCAAAAAATGCAGCTTCGCTTGAAAGTAACTGGATTAATGTTGCAAGACCTGTGTTTTACGTTCTTATTACAGGTTTTACTTTGATACCAAGATTAATACAGTCTGCAAAAAGAGATATTGAAAGTTCCAAGAAAAACGGTGGTCCTGTCCAATGGGATGAAACTTCAAACATTTTAAGGCGTGATATTACAACAATTTTAACTATACTTTTTGCAATGGAAGGTATGGGTGCCGCTATGGGGCTTAGAGCCTCAAAACAAAGTGGTATTGTATTAACAAGCGATATTTTAAGGAAAGAGGACAGTTTCTTTAAGAAATTTATAAAAATATTTAACCCTGAAGGTGGCGTCAAGGTGCTTTCCAAGGCAGAAAATACTGCACAAATGTCTAATTTTGCGGATTTAGACCAAGTTATGAGATTTCTTAAAAATACAGAAGATAACCAAGGCAATGTATACAAGTTATTGCATATAGATGCTAACAATAAAAAAGGTGAAGGTGCTGTTTTTTATAATGCTGCTAAACAAGTCTTTGGTGATATAATTGATAACAAAGACTTGAAATTTGAAGATTTAGCACAAATTATAAGTTCAAAAAAACCATCAGATAAAGATGTGGAAAATCTTTTGGGTGTTTTAAATGATACAAATAAAAATCCTCTGTTGAAATTTGCAAACAAAATTAATGCAATATTTCAAACAGTTTCACTAGCTATTGTTACAGGATTTTTGGGCTTCGGTTTGCCTAAGATTAATGATCTTATTATTAAAAGAAAATATTTAAAAAATGATAATACCTTGCAGCCAAAATACAACGACCCCGATATGCCAATTCCGGCGTATAGTATTTTAAAGAATTTAAATCCAACAGAAAGACAGACTTTCCAATACTTTTTGGGTAATCTTAAATAAAAAATACTAAAAAAAGAGGGGCAAAAACCCCTCTTTTTTTAGTATTCAACCATATAAGTTATTTAACAATTCTCAAATTGTTATTTTTATTTTGTTTTGTAGCATAAATTTCACAAACTCTGCCAACAAGAGATTTAGTAGTATCCGAGTGTGGTTTTCTTGCGATGTATTTTTTATAATATCTTATAGCACGAGAAAATTTATTCATTTTATCAAAACAAATGCCCAAGCCCAAATTTGCCCTGTAATACGCTGGATTAATATTTAAAATTTGATAAAATAAATATGATGCCTCATTATATCTTTCAAGTGTTATATAAAGTCCTGCTTTATGGTTATATGCTGGTATATAACGAGGATTTTCATCAATTATTTTTTGATAAATACTCAAAGCCATTTCTTCTTCGCCCAAAAGTTCATGTGAAATTGCAAGCTGAATTTGTGCGTTTAAATTGTTAGGGTTAAGTTTTATTGTGCGTATGAAATTTTTTCTTGCCTCTTGCGAATTAGCATTTAGTAGATGATTTAACCCTAATTCATAGTATATTTCAGAATCAAAGCGACTTAGTGTTTTTGCTTTTACAAGATGATTTATCGCTTTGTCGTAACATTTTATTTTTTTATAAGCTTTTGAAATTTCTTTATACAAACCAGTGTCAGGTTTTGTAAAAATCATGGACATTAAATATTCTTTAATTGCCTGTCTGTATTTTTTTTGATTCATAAATTTTCTTGCAAGTTTAAAGTGCTCACATTCTCTGGAGTCAGCACTTTGCAAGAATTTTTCGAATTTTTCTTCGCTACAAGTTACTTTAATGCCCATAAATTTATCCCTTATAAACAGTTTATGTTTATTTAAGTAAAAATAGATTAATCTTTCGGATGAATTTTATGGGTATCTAAAGATTTATTTTTGTTATAATTTAAAAAAATATAAGGAGGTCTTTTGGATATATTGGAATTTTTAAAGGGGCTAAAATGGGCAACAATACTGAATATTTTGTTTACTTTAGTATTTTTTATATTTGCGCTCAAGTTTGTTAAAACTTTCATGCTGCATTTGTTCGAGCGTATTAAAAGACGTGCAAAAGACATTGAAAGTGCTAAAAATTTTGATACCCTTTGTATAATTTCAATACATGCAATAAACTTTATTCTTTTTATTTTTGTTGCAATAAATATTTTAAACCATCTTGGTGTAGATGTTCGACCAATAATAACGGCAGCCGGAGTTTTAGGTGTTGC
>CALUXZ010000030.1 GCA_944324875.1 Candidatus Gastranaerophilales bacterium
TTTTTGAGATTCCTCATATCCTCGTTTCACTCGGATAGTCGCCACTCGCCTTATCTAAATCAATAATATAAATCTACCTTGAACAAAACTTTCGGTCAAGTCCTAATTTAGCATAAAAAAAACTCCCTTGCGGGAGTAATACTTTTTATAGGAAGGGAAGGTTAGGAAGTTAGTGTGTGTATTTATGAATTAAGGGTTGCTTATATTTTCTTTTTTTATTTGTTTATCACTTACATATATATAAAGTATATAAACTTTATATAATTGCAAAATTATTTATTTTTGTTACATATCTTTACAATTTTGATTATACCATTGAATTACGTAAGTCCTAGCCTCCCGATTTGTTCTAACCTTTCCTTCGATTTGCACTTCTTCAAGTGCATTTATAATTTTCCCCAAAACCGGCGAAGGTTTTATTTTTAAAATTTCCATAATTTCCCTACCGTCAAGCAATTTAGGCAAGGCTTCCAATCGGGGTTTTATTTTTAAATAAAAATTATAAAGTTTTTCAAGATTTTCTAAATTATTTTTAACCATATCATCGCTAACCAATGGCCCTCTGGCGCAAAGTCTGTCAGCACGGGCAAGTTCAATTATATCTTTGACATAAGGGTCTAATTTTCTTATAAATCTTATCATTGCTTTTTCTTGCACATCTTCTGAACTCATTAAAGCCGAAGGATATATATGATTTCCCACCATTAAACTTACATAGTCAATTTGTTTTTTTGAAAACTTAAGATTTGCAAGAATAGGCTTAATAAGCTCTGCACCAACTTTATCATGCCCGATAAAGCGATGCCTGCCTGATGGTTCAATAGTGTGAGTTTTGGGCTTGCCTATGTCATGACAAAAAGCAGCAAGCTTAAGCATGGGATTATTTGTGCGAACAGTGTGCATGGTTTCAATACAATGATGAAACAAATCCAAGTGATGGTGCGAATTTGGTGGTATTTTTTTAATGTCCTCAACAAAAGGAAAAATTTGACTTAAAAAACCGCACTTATCAGCCAAAATAATTGCCTTTGCGGCATAAATGCCTCCAAAAAGTTTTACAAGCTCTTGGTTTATTCTCTCTAGAGCACACTGATGAATAAACTTTTTGTTATTTTCAATATACTTAATAATTTCATCATCCAAATTAAAATTATACTGTGCAACAAATCTAAAAACTCTCAACATCCTAAGAGGGTCATCATCAAAATTTTTCAAATCAAAAGATTTTAAAATATTATTATTTAAATCATCTACACCATTGCATGGGTCAAATATTTTCTGTGCATTAAAATCATAATATATTGAATTTAAAGTAAAATCACGCCTCTGAGCATCCTTTAAAATATCATCTTCAAGTGCTCGTGAAACATCAAAATAAGTAATTTTATCCTTTAAAACAACTCTATAGATTTCATTTTCTAAATCCAGCTCAATAAGCGTCCCCTCGGTTTTTTTAGCAATATCAAGAGCTAAATTATAAGAATGACCAACACAAACAATGTCTTTATCAAAATTTTCTTTTGAGAAAAAATAATCCCTAATGCAACCACCAACAAGCCAACAATGGTATTTTTCCAGAATATCACCAATCTGATTTATCGCAGTGTCATTTTTTATTTTACTTTGAACTTCTTCGATACTTATCATCCAAGCCTCGTTACAATATTAGAAATGGCTGCCACAACAGCATTTGGAGCTTTAAATATTAACTCGCCCAAGCTAATTAATTTATATTTTTTTTCTTTAAAATAATTAAATTCGCTTTCACTAAAGCCGCCCTCAGGACCTATTACAACAACAATTGGAAATGTTTTGTCGATATCATTCAAAGACTCTTCTAATGTCATGTTTGCATATTTTTCTGCAAAGACAAGAATATTTTTATCCTTAAATTTGTTTAAAATATTTAATTCTGCTATGTTTTCAACATGCGCAAAATTAGCTCTTTCACACTGTTTTGCAGCTTCATTTGACACCTTTTGCCACTTTTGGACTTTTTGCTCCAGCGATTTTTTTGAAACAGCACAGTTATCGCTTAAGACAGGAATAATCTTGCTAACACCACACTGGGTAGCATTTGAAATTAAAAGTGTCTGAGCATCAGGCTTTAGTATACTTTGCACAAGATTTAAACAATAATTCAGCTTTCTTTTTGAAACATAACTTTTGTTAATTTTAACTTTTATTTCTTTTTTTGAAATTTCCAAAACAATAGTTTCATATTGAATTTCATTCTCATCAATAAGCTTTAAACACTCACCTTTTCTAAGTCTTAAGGAATCGCAAAGGTGTTTGAGAATTTCTTTGTCATTAATTATTATAATTTCTTGCGAAATATTATTTGAATTTATAAAAAAATGAGGCATAGCAAGGTAATTTTAGCACAAAAATACTTTTTTCTACACTAAATGGAGGATATTTAAATAATTAACTTAAAGGACATAAAAGCGCATTACAAAAAGGTTTGAGGCAAATAGTGCAACTTTGGTATAAGAAACACAAACTAAAGTATAAGAAAATTTGTTCGACAACTTTTTTGTGGAAAAACTTAGGAGAGAAAAATGGCAATTTCAGTAAACACAAACGTACCATCACTAATTGCCCAAAACAGCCTTAACAGATCACTTAGTGCACTGGAAAAGGCAATGCAACAACTTACAACCGGTAAAAAAATTAACAATGCCGGCGATGATGCAGCAGGGCTTGTGATTTCAGAAAACATGAGAGCACAAATCAACGGCTCTAACAGAGCAATGGACAATGTGCAAGATGCGCAAAACTTTGCAGCAGTAGCAGAAGGCGGAATGATTACAATCGGTAATCACCTGCAAAGAATCAACGAACTGCTTATTCAAGGTGCAAACGATACCAATAGCGTAGCATCCAGAAAAGCAATTCTTGTTGAGGTAAAACAAAGACTGGATGACATAAATGTTATCGCTCAGTCAACGCAATTCAACGGAAGAACAATGTTGGATGGCACTTTTGACCCCAACGATCCGGACAAAAGGTTTATTGTACAAATAGGAGCTTATTCTGACACACAAAATGCAGATGATCCGCTTAACACTCTTGATATTTCAGGAGCATTTACGGACTGTCACTTATCAACACTCGGCATAGGTACTACAACAGACACAGGAACTGTTGATGGGATAATTCTGCCCCCCGAGCTTGACCCTGACAGTGGCGACTTTGACCCTACGGGTGATAATTTCAGACTTTACATGGATACGGTTCAAGCTGCAATTACAAATGTAACGGAAGCTAGAGGTCTTTTAGGCGGTTATTTAAACAGAATGACATCAACTTATGACAATTTGTCAATTACTGTTGAAAATATAACTACCGCTAAATCAAGAATTACAGATACAGATGTAGCCGAAGCAAGCTCTGAAATGATTAAACAACAAATATTAGAACAAGTTTCAGGTTCAATGTTAACACAGGCTAATCAATTGCCATCACTGGCATTAAGCTTAATATAATAAAGGAAATTACCCAAATTTCTCTCCATAAAGCACACATTAAAGCGCATTTAATACACTTTAGAGGTATTCAAGTGCGCTTTTTTGCTCATTAAGATTATGTTAAGGGAATTTAATTTTGTGATAATATTATATTAAGTTAGTATCGGGAGAGAAAAATATGATACCTATTATTGATTCAAAAAGACAGTATGCAGCAATTGGTGCACAAGTAGAAAAAGAGGTTTTAGAGGTTTTAAGAAGCGGTTCTTACATTTTGGGCAAAAACTGTAAAGCTTTTGAAGAAGAAATTGCAAATTTTCTGGACTGCAAACATGCAGTAACACTAAATAGTGGAACAGATGCTCTGCATCTTGCACTAAGGGCATTAGATATTGGCGCAGGAGATGAAGTTATAACAGTAGCATTTACTTTTGTTGCTACAACAGAAGCAATAGGTATTGTTGGTGCAAAGCCTGTTTTTGTAGATATTGACCCCGATACATTTAATATTGATGTTAATGAAATTGAGTCAAAAATCACACCAAAAACAAAAGCTATTTTACCTGTTCATTTATACGGACAACCTTGCAATATGGATGTAATCATGGATATTGCAAAAAGACATAACTTATTTGTTATTGAAGATGCATGTCAAGCAATTGGAGCTGAATTTAAAGGTAAAAAAGTAGGAACTTTTGGCGATATAGGTTGTTTTAGTTTTTATCCTACAAAAAACCTTGGCACAATGGGCGATGGTGGTTTAGCTGTTACAAACAGCGAATATCTTAAAAACCGCATGATAGCTCTTAGAAACCATGGTGGCGCTATAAGATACTACCATGATGAGATTGGTGTAAATTCAAGATTAGATGAAGTTCAAGCAGCTATTTTAAGGGTTAAATTAAATTATATTAATGAATGGAATAAAAAAAGACGTGAACATGCTGCATATTATAATGAATTATTTAAAGATGCTAAAGATATTGAAACACCTAAAGAGCTTGACAACACATACTGTGTTTATCATCAATATACAGTTAAAATTCCAAACCGGGATGAAGTCCATAAACTTTTACAGGAAAAAGGTATTGGGGCTATGATATACTACCCTGTGCCACTACACCTGCAAAAAGTACATGCTCACCTTGGTTTAAAAGAAGGACTTTTGCCTAATACTGAAAAAAATACAAAACTTGTTTTATCACTTCCGATGTTTGCAGAA
This sequence comes from Candidatus Gastranaerophilales bacterium, assembly GCA_944324875.1. Taxonomy (GTDB): domain Bacteria; phylum Cyanobacteriota; class Vampirovibrionia; order Gastranaerophilales; family Gastranaerophilaceae; genus Galligastranaerophilus. The sequence continues at coordinate 4,693 of CALUXZ010000030.1, forward strand.
ATTACTGAAGAAGAACAAAGAACAGTAGCAAAAACACTTATTGAGTGTGTTGAAAAAGCAAAAAATAAAGCTGCAGTTTAATAGAATAAATTAAAACCGCCCAAAATGGGCGGTTTTTTTATATTTCCTTAATTAACCTATGTCCCATCTTCCGCAAGTTCCACCCCAACGAGCAATTAAATTACCTTTAACGTCTGTTATCTTATGAGCTTCACCTGCCTTAAGAGGTTCAATATCACCTTCAACGATTGAAATAACTTCGCAATTGTTAGAGCAACCCTCACAAGTACAGGTTATGGAATTAAAGTGCATATCTTTTGTTTGCCAACCCTTAAATTTAGTTTGCTCATTTGTGAATTGATGATGTTCCATTGCAAGCAATGCTGCACCTATTGCACCCATTGTTTGGTGGTTTTCAGGCACAACAACTTCGCAACCCAATGCCTCTTCAAAAGCCTTAACCATGCCTTTATTTGTTGCAACACCGCCCTGGAATGTAACAATTGGCAAAAGCTCTTTACCTAAAGCAAGATTTGATAAATAATTTCTGACAAGTGCTTGGCAAAGTCCATATAATAAATCTTCAACAGGGTAACCCAATTGTTGTTTATGGATTAAATCAGATTCCGCAAAAACACCGCAACGACCTGCAATTCTAGCCGGAGAAGTTGATTGAAGGGCAATTGTACCAAAGTCTTCTATTTTAACATTTAGCCTTCCTGCCTGTTGATCAAGAAAACTCCCCGTACCTGCTGCACACACAGTGTTCATTGCAAAATCAGTAACTATACCATCTCGCAAAATTATTATCTTACTGTCTTGACCACCAATTTCAAGTATTGTCTGCACCCCTGGGACAATGACCGAAGCTGCAACAGCATGTGCTGTTATTTCATTTTTTATAACATCTGCACCAACAAGTGCCCCCGCAAGGTTTCTGCCACTACCTGTTGTACCAACAGAGCAAACTTCATATTCGCAAAGTGATTTTTTTAGTAACTCGCTTAACCCGCCCTGTACTGCTTTTACAGGCTGACCTGATGTTCTTAACATGTAAGAATCAATGTATTTACCGTTTTCATCTATTACAGCAAGCTTTGTTGTAACAGAGCCTACATCTATTCCTAAATATACCTTCATACTGTAAATACTATTACAAACAAAAAACAAAATAAAGCACTTTGAATAGTCATTCAAAGTGCTTTAAAATTATTAATAGTTTTCACCATACACTTCAAAATATGCTCTTGGATGCAGACAAGCCGGGCAAGCATAAGGAGCTTCACTACCCAAAAACGGATACCCGCATTTTCTGCATTTCCAAATAATTTCTGTGTTTCTTCTAAATACAGTGTTATTTTCTAAATTATCTCTTAATTTTTTATACCTTTTTTCATGCACTTCTTCAACATGTGAAATAGCTTCAAAACAAGCGCCTATCGAGTTAAAACCTTCTTCTCTTGCAATTCTTGCAAACTCGGGATAAAGACAAGTATACTCCTCATGTTCGCCTGCAATTGCATATTCAAGATTTGTAATTGTATCACTTAACCCTGTAGGATAAAGCATATCTGCTATTTCAAGCGGAATGTTATCCTTACCTAAAAATTGAAAAAACCTTTTTGCGTGCGTTTTCTCATTGTTTGCAGTTTCAAGGAAAATCGCTGCAATTTGTTCGTAGCCTTCATCTTTTGCAACTTTAGCGTAATATGAATATCTGTTCCTTGCCATTGACTCACCCGCAAAAGCTTTCATAAGATTTTCTTCGGTTCTTGTACCTTCTACTTCTCTTGACATAATTTTCTCCCAATTTTAATGCATTATAAAAATAAAGTACCCGTACAAGAAATACAATTAGTCGCAATTCATGCCAAAAGAACTAAATTTTAAAGGGCTAAATAAAACCATTTTCACATACCAATAAATCACAGGGTTTATCATATTCATCATAAGGCAAATTATCACAAATAAGCTCATAACTTATTGGTATGATTTTTTTTGCTTTTAAAATATTCCCGTCAAAAAATCTATCATAATAACCTCCGCCATACCCTATTCTGTATTTATTTTTATCTGCACAAAGTGCAGGAGTAAAAATAATATCCAGAATATCTAAATTTAAGATAGGTTCTGAAACAGGCTCCGGTATTGAATATTTATTGTTTCTGAATTCATTACAATTTGGGCAAACAACAAGATTTTGATTACTGCATTTTGGAAAATAAAAAATTTTATTCTTGCAGCCAAGTAACCCCAACAGATTTATTTCATCTCTTATGGGGTAAAACAGCATTATATGCTTTGAACTTTTAAAAATTTCAGATTTTAAAATTTTATCCGTAATTATTTTGGAAACTCTATCCAGTTCTCCGCTGATATATAGTTTTTGTCTTTTTTCTTTACAATATTTTCTTATAAGATTTTTATTTTGTCCTATTTTCGACGGGAATTGTAACATATTTTACACCTGTCAAATCAATCATAAGAGGTCTTTTTTCCGCTTTTAAACTTGTTTGTTCCTGTTTTAAATCTTCACTTTGATAACCGATTAAATAACGCATAAAACTTTCACTATACATAAACTTCCTCCTTATATTTCTAATAAGGTATTTTTTTATCAGTTATTGCGCTAAATTAAAATCATGTTACAAAAATTAACTTAAATTAACCTGCAGGCCAAGTAAAACTTCTACCTGCCATAATATGTATATGAAGATGAAAAACCTCTTGTCCTGCACTTTTTCCTGTATTTATGACCGTTCTGTATTCTTTTATGTCAAGTTTTTTTGCTGCTTGCTGTATAGCATTAATAAGCTCAGCACTTAATTTTTCATCATTTAAATCATTAAGCGTTTCAATATGTTTTTTAGGTACAACAAGCAAATGTATTGGTGCTTGAGGGTTAATATCTTTAAAAACAACGACATTTTGTGTTTCATAAACAAAATCAGTCGGAATTTCACCGTTTGCTATCTTACAAAAAATACAGTTGTCGCTCATATTAAAACCTCCTTATTAATTTGCATTTTAGCACATTTGATACATTTAAACTATTTTTTTAAGTTTTATATAGTTCTACCTGATTTATTGTATTATAATTATTATTACAAGGATTTAAGGGGAGTGTTTTTGAAAAAACTACTGTCGTTGCTTTTAATAATGTTTTTATTTATGCCCTTGTGCCATGCTGCAATCGAGGGTCATATTGAACATACTGACACAAAAAAGGAAGAATTGGATAAAAAACTTTTTACAGGTGAAATTGAAACACTCGAGCAAAAAGATATTATTAAAATGACCGTTTCGCAAGTTCTAAGCTCAGGCTACACCCAAGAAGGGGATGAGTTTTTTGCTGAAGTATCAGAAGATGTTTCAAGCGATAAGGGTATAATAATTCCAAAAGGTTCAATTGCTCATGGAAAAGTGCAATATATGCAAGAAGCAAAAAATATGGGACGTGATGGTTACATAATAATGGATTTTGACTATCTTGTAACACCGGATGGCAGGCAAATTCCTATTCAAGCATCAATTTCAACAAGGGAAAATCTTGCAAAAGGTACAGCAAAAGCAATAGGCGAACATGTTGGCTATACTCTTGCGGGAGGTGTAGTTGGCGGCTTTGTAGCACTCAATCTGTTGGGCATTGAGGCTGCTATTGCTTCACAAGGCTATACGCTTGCGGGTGGAGCTGCAATCGGCGGTGTAGTAGGCTTAACTGCAGCCATTTTACACAAAGGGGATGGGGTTTTAATACAACCGGGTGACGAACTTAAAATTAAGGTTATGTCAGATGTTGCCTTGCCTGTTTTTTCAAAAGATGCTTTCAGGCAAGAAGAGCTAAGATTTGAAGGATTAAATGTAAGAATAAACAGTGTAGTTTTTGAAAAAGACCCTTTTGGGGAAGATAACACAATAACACTTTCTTTAGGTATTGATAATTTTACACAGAATACTTTTTCAGCATTCGACATTGCACTTGTAAACGACACAAAATCTACATTTTTCCCATCTCCTTTTGGCGATACTACACTCTGGTTTAAAAACATAACCCCGGGGGAAAGAGTTGTCGGCAAATTATCATTTTGCGTAAATGACAGAAAAAAGCATCACTGGCTTGTTTTTTATGACAAAAGAACAAAAAAACCTCTTGCAAAGTATTCAATTGACAATGCAAAGTCAGACTTAGAAGAAAAACTCGCAGATAAAAAAAAGAAGAAAAAGCGTAAAAAATAAACCCGAATTAAGCAATTTTTACACTTCAGTTGTTTTTATTAGCATGTGTAATTATGTCTTTTAAGGTTATGGTAGAAAATATATCAGCGCAAAATATAAATAAATACGAAAGTTTCAACCCAAGATACATCACTCTTGCAACACCTGTTAAAGAGGAAAAAAACGACACAGTTGAAATTTCTGATGAAAATAACGTAAAACCTGATAAAAAAAACAGAAAAATTGCCAAGGTTTCACTTATAGTTGCAGGCGCAATTACACTTTTGGGCGTTTTAACAAGAGCACGTGGCTTGAATAAAAAGGCAAGAGAAATTCTTGCAAAGAGAATGCCTAAACATGGTGGCGATAAAGTGCTTAACTTTACAAAATTAAAAGATAACGTGCAACTTAGCGCAAAGGAAGGCTTAATATTTAAAATAAGAAACTTTTTAAACAATACCGCAAATATTAAAGACTGCTATATTTTGCCATTTTTGAATAAAATTCCGTTTCTAAGAGGTTTTGCGCAAAAAACATCAAAAATATATACCGATACAGGTGTTAGTATGACTCAAGCTGCATACAGACATGCAAACAATTTATATGGAAATTTAGATAAACTCTTGCAAGAAAGTTCATCCGAGGAGGTTTTAACCCTTATTCAAAAAAGGAATGAAATTATAAATAAATATTTCACACCAAACGCAATTCCCAAACGAGCTAAAGAAATAGAAGGTATAATGGACAATGTCGGTGACAGGGGTATTTGTATCGCTGTTAGGGATAAATTTACAGACCTTATTAAAAAAGCATTTAAAAATAAAGACATAAAAGGTTTTGGCGAATTTGTCGCAGAGGATATGGTAAGAACACAAAAATCAAACTACATCAGAAATCTTGGTACAATACGAGATGAGATTTCTCGACTTGATGATGCAATAATGGACGGACTTAAAAATACACTTGATTCTGAAACTTTGGAAAAAATAAATAAAACAAGAGCAAATGCGCAAAAATCGCTAAACAGTGCAATTAGAACAGAGGGTAATGATTTATTTGACAAAATTCGAGATGTTAAAATAGGTAGTGCACCAAATGATATTTTAGGTATGATAGGTACAACAGGTATGCTGGGTGTATATCTGACCCAAGCAGAAGATAAAAATCAAAGAGTTGAGGCAGCACTCACTACAGGTGTACCTCTTGGACTTGGTATGTTATCCACAACATTTGCAACAATGAAAATGTATACAGGCATGAAAGCTCTTGCTTTCGGTGCAATTACAACATTTATTGCAAATACCATCGGCAAGGCAATAAATAAAGAATATCAAAAACGCCATCATATAGAAAACCAAAAAGTTGATATCCCAACAATTGACAATACCGTTACAGATATAAAAGAAAAAATTAAAATTGCACCTTAGGTACAAACCCAAGGTGCAACAAGTTTTTAAGTTATTTATTCTTCAACAGAAATAACGCTTACAGGGCAAGCATCTGCTGCTTCTTTAACGCAGTCTTCATTACCTGCAACATTTGCAGCATTAACTGTAGCAACATCTTCTACTTTGAATACATCAGGGCAGAATGATTCGCATGCGCCGCAAGCAATGCAGCCTTCTTCGATTTTAACTTTCATGTTGTTCTCCTTAAATTTTAATATCAATGTCAATTAAGACATTAAGATTATACTAAAAATAGCCGGTAAAATGCAACAGGCAAAATTATAATTCTTTAAGCTCCTTATTCGAGTCTAAAAGCTTAGCTAAAGTTTTTGCATCCCCCTTAAGTTTAAAATATTCTGCAAATTTTGGGGTGGTTTTTAAATTATATGAACGTCCATTTCTGTCTTTTGTTCTGGAGATAAGCCCTTTTTCAACTAATTCTGCCACATGCTCATAGGCATTTGAGCGCAACTCTTTTAAAGCTGACTGCCTGATTGGTTCCTTAAGCGCAATTACGGTTAGTGTCTTTAACACTGCAGGTTTTAAATCTACAGGACAAAGTTTTTCAACTATATCAAGGTGTTCAGCTCGAACTTGAATTATATAACCATCTTCATCATCAATCTCAAGTGCACCTTCACGAGAAGAATAGTCAAACATTAAATCTAAAAGCGCACTTTCAACTTCATCCTCACGAACACCAAGAAGTTCAGCTATTTCAAGAGGCTGCATAGCACGAGCAGTTACAAACAAAACCGCCTCAACTTTTGCTTTTAGATTATTTATTTCATTTGTTTCTTCAGTTTGCAACTTCTTCCTCCAGCGACTTTTGTGCACGTGTTACATACAGTTTGCCATAAAAATCTTCTTGAATAATATCTACATCTTCTTTTACCATTAAAAACAAAACCGCAATATAAGCACTGCTTTTGTCAAAACCTAAAAGTGTCAACTCTCGAAGCTCTATTTTTTGTTCTTTTTTAAAAATTTGCTCAAGATTCTGGCGCATTTTTTCAACAATTGCTTCAATATACTCGTCATGCGCAAGATTCACAATATCCTTTGCCTTTAGTTTTGAATAATCGCGCACACGCCTTTTTTGTCGCTCAAGAGTGTTTTTCAGACTTTGTTTTTTCTCCAGTTGTTCATAAAATTCCAAATGGCGAATTAAGTCTTTTAAAGTAACGTTTCTGTTGCGGTTCAATCTAACACTTGTGCGCCTTTGCAGAACTTCATCAAAAGAGATAACATTAGAAGAAGGTAATTGCAGCTGTTCTTCCTTGTATTCTGCTTCAAAACCGTCATCATCAAAAAACTCGTCTTCACTTGTTTCAAGGTCATCTAAGGTAATTCCTTCAATTATATTTGACTTCAATCTTAATAAAATTGAGGTAAACAAAAGTGCCCTGCCTATTGATTTTAAGTCTTTTATGTTTAATTCGCTTAAACGTTGCATATATTTATCGTATAAATCAACAATATCGATATTCCAAGGGTCAATTTTACCGCTTCGTGCTAAATCAACAAGTATTTCAATAGCATCAACGTTAGTGTCTTTTTGAATACCGTTTTTGGAAATAAATTCAATGTTTCCGCCAAAATCAACTGTGGAATCAAGCCCTGCCACATTTTTTAAAACTTCATTATTTTTATTATAAAAATTTTCAACATTGTTATTCATACTAAGCTATTCCTAATTATTGAGCCACTTCCTCTTTTAAGTCCGCACCTGAAATCTGTGTAATTCCCCTACCTTTTTGAGTAACACCAATAATTCTGTCTGCTGAATCAACCATTGGTTTTCTTAAACTTACAACCACAAATTGTGTCTGTTTTGCTTGAATGTTAATCATTTTTGCTAATTTTTCAACATTAGGACCATCAAGGTGCATATCGACCTCATCAAATGCATAAAATGGTGCAGGCATATACCTTTGTATTGCAAACACAAAAGCAAGCGCAGTTAGAGTTTTTTCACCACCTGACATAGATGCAAGTTTTTGATCTTTCTTATCTCGAATACTTGCTTTAAAGACCAAACCACCCGAGAAAGGATCGCTTGGATTTTCCAAAACAAGCTCTCCTTCACCTTCTGAGAGCAGCGGGAAGACATCCTTGAAGTTTTGATTTACCGCATTAAACGTTTTCAAAAATTCTTCTTTTTTATTTACTTCATAACCTTTCATACGCTCAAAAATTTCAAGACGTTCCTTTTCAAGAGTTTCAATTCTTTGGGTTAACTCGTTTAGCGCACTTGCAACGTTGTCATAGTCATTGATTGCACGCATATTTACAAGACCCAGCGCCTCCATTTTCTTTTGCAGTTTTTGAATTTTTAAATTAATTTCATCAAGCGAAATTTCAGTGGGCTCAACTTCTTTTAAGTTAACCCCTGCATCTTCTAATTCTTTTGCAGTTTGCTCAAGCAGTGGTTCAAGCTCACGCCTGCGTGCTTTTGAGCTTTCTATTTGTTCGTTAATTCTTTCAAGTTCAACCTCGATGTTATTTTTTGTTTTTTCTAACTCAAGAAGTTCATTTTGAGCTTCATCACGTTGTTTTTGGAATTGAACAAGATTTTTACCAAGTTCTTCAATTTTTTCTTCATACTCTTTTAGTACAACTGTCAACTCTTCGATTTCTTTTGCGTATTTTTTCTTGTCTTCTTCAAGTTTTAAGTTTTCTTCATTTGTGCGAACAATATCATCTTGCCTTTGTTTAATACTCATATCGTGAAATTTTATGTTATTTTTTTCTTTTTCAATGTCGTTTTGAATATTTAAAATTTCACGCTCTAAATCACGTATTTGATTTTCAACACCTTGAGTTTTTTCTTTTAACTCTTTTAGTTCCCCTTCATCAATGAGCTTTTCAACTTCATCTATTTCGCTTTGCACTTGAGTTATTTTATCAAGCATATCAACGTGTTGTGCTTCCATAGAGTCAAGTTTCTTTTCATTTTCCTTGATTTTTGGGGTTATTTCATTAATCCTTGCAAAGCCCTTTTCAATTGCCTCTTTTGCGCCTGAATTAACTTTAATTAAATTTTGCAACTCGTATTTTGCACTGTTATAAACATTTGACGCATTTGAAAAATCTGCCCTTACCTGCTCCAGGCGCTTATCTAAGGTATTTCTTTTTTGCTCAAGTTCATTATATTCAATTTCAAATGCCTTTAAGCGTTTTTTAAATGTTTCAAGCTCTTTATCTTCTGCTTTTCCAAAGGTTGAAGTTGCTCTTTTTCTTGCACCACCTGTTATAGCACCTGTTTTTTCAAAAATATCCCCTTCAAGTGTAACAACCCTGTATTTGCTCATTAATTTTTTAGCGCAGTCAAGGCTTTCAACGACAATTGTTTCACCCAGTGCAAAATAAAAAGCGTCAATATACTTGTCATCAAAGTCAATAAGATTTATTGCAAAATCAATAACACCTTCATCTTTTGGCAAAGACAAGCGAGATGGCGCTTTTTTGATTTTGTTCAATGGTAAAAATGTTGCCCTATCACGTCCTTGTGATTTTAATATTTGAATTGCACGTGCTGCAACATTTTCATCTTCAACTACTACAAATCTTGAACGACCACCCATTGCAACATCAATGGCATCACTAAACTC